>NZ_BAGD01000091.1 GCF_000308635.1 Nocardia otitidiscaviarum NBRC 14405
CCGCCGGTTCGACGGTGTACTTCGTACTGGCACTCGCGACCGTAGTGCGCGCCCGCGCGTGGTCGGACGTCGGCTACCCGCTGCCCTATCTGGCGCTCGCGGTGGCCGCGCTGGCACTGCAACTCGCCTGACTGTCCTCGCCATGACGAGTGACCCGCACGACATCAACCCGGAACTGCGAGAATTCGGTTCGGACGCCGAGACTTTCGGGCTCCCGCTGTCTATGCCGGGGACAGCGTGCGGGGCTCGATGCGGCCGGCGGCGAGCAGGAGATCGGCGACGGCGCGCGTCACCGGTATTCATCGGACCCGGACGTGAACGGGTGATGACCGTCCGTGGTCGAGGACGGAATCAGTGCGCGGGCGATGGCGCGGACCGATAGGGTTCTCGGCGGGCCGCAGCGGTCCACCGGGCACGAATAACGAAGGGACGGCGAGGATGTCGGAAGCATCGGTCGAGGTGCTCCTGGACGACTTCGAGGACAAGGGCAACTGGGAACTCGACGGTGCGGGCGCGGAGCGGACGCATCTGACCACCTTCGCGGAGGGAGCGCCCAACAAGGAGTTGGCCTCCTTCGCCGACGGTGCGGCCGGACGCGACTACCGGGCGCTGGTGCTGTTGATCCGCCGGGCGGCCGACGACTTCGAGGTGGACCTGGTCGCCAAGGCCGGTCGGCCGTTCACCATCGCGGGCGAGCTCACCGCCCTGCGGTTGTGGGTGCGTTCCCCGCACGCCGCCATTCGCGTGCACGCCCGGCTGGAATCCGAGCAGGGCAGCGCGCAGGCGCAGTTCGGCAATGTGCCCGCCGGTGGCGAATGGCAGCATGTGGAGCTCGAGGTTCCGCAGCCGATGACGGACGCCAGCCTGGTGGGTCTGCGGGTGCGGCTCATGCACGTGGTGAAGCAGCAGGGCGAGGTCATGATCCTGCTCGACGACCTCACCGCGACGACAACCCGCTGACACGATCCGCGAGCACGCCCGCCCTCGCGCGGCTGCCCAACCGCCCGGTCGGCTCGGGTGACGCGACCGACGGCGGGCACGGCCGCACCGACGGCTACCGTAGCGGGGTGCCACCTCGTCCCCGCCTACCCCGATTGCCGCAGCTCACCCCGCCGCAGGACGCGCGGCGCGGCTACGCGCAGCACGAGGTGCTGAACGAGTTGCGCCGGCTGATCCTGGAGGGAAACCTGCCGCCCGGCACCGGGATGCCGCTCGGCGAGCTGGCGCGCGAGTTCGGAACCAGTGCGATTCCGGTGCGGGAATCACTGCAAACCCTGATCGGTGAGGGGCTCATCGAGCACAAGCCGAACCTCGGGTATCGCGTCACCCAGTTGACCGCCGCGGAGTTGCGGGAGCTGTACCTGGTGCGCGAACGCCTGGAGTCCACGGCGCTGCTGGCGGCGGTTCCGCGCACCACCGCCGCGGACCACCGGGCGGCGCGGGAGTCGCACGATCGCATGGAGCGGGCGGTGCTCACCGAGAACGCCGTCGCCTACCACCGCGAGACCAGGGAATTCCACCTCGCGCTGGTGCGGCCGTCGGGGATGCCGCGCCTGGTACACATGTTGGAGTACGCCTGGAACATCACCGAGCCGGTGCAGCCCATGGTGCATGTGACCACCGCCGATCGGGTGGTGCTGCACGCCGATCACCGGCGGCAGCTGGATGCCTTCGTGGCGCGTGATGCCGAGGCATTGCTGGCGGCAACCGCGCAGCACCATGCACATATAACCGGGGTGCTGGATCAGCTGCCGACGACCAGCGGCTTGCTGGCCACCGATTCGGACGCCGTAAAAGATATATAGTTTTCGCAACACCCGGGCAATACCCGCTCGATAGCGTCGCGCAAATGCCTTTTCCCGCCGTGAGCGGGACTTCACGATCGGATGTGCGACCATGACCGACACTGTTGTGTCGCCGGGGACCGAGGCGGCCCCGGCGACCACCGCGCCGGCATACGATCCCCGGCTCACCAACGAGGATCTCGCCCCGCTGAAAAACCAGACCTGGGGCACTTACAACATCTTCGCGTTCTGGATGTCGGACGTGCACAGCGTCGGCGGGTACGTCACCGCGGGCAGCCTGTTCGCCCTCGGTCTGCACAGCTGGCAGGTGCTGGTGGCGCTGGTCGTCGGCATCACCATCGTGTACGGGCTGTGCAATCTGGTCGCCAAGCCCAGCCAGATCACCGGCGTGCCCTACCCGGTGATCTGTCGTAGCGCCTTCGGTGTGCTCGGCGCGAACATCCCGGCCATCATCCGCGGTCTGATCGCGGTGGCCTGGTACGGCATCCAGACCTTCCTGGCCTCGGCGGCCCTGGACGTGGTGCTGATCAAACTGTTCCCGGGGCTCGCCCCGTACGCGGTGGTCGAGGACTACGGGTTCGTGGGCCTGTCCGCCCTGGGCTGGGGCAGCTTCCTGCTGCTGTGGGTCTTGCAGGCGGCGGTGTTCTGGCGTGGTATGGAGTCCATCCGCAAGTTCATCGACTTCTGCGGTCCGGCCGTCTACGTGGTCATGTTCGTGCTGTGCGGTTACCTCATCTGGAAGGCCGGGTGGAGCGCCATCGACCTGAACCTGGGCGCGGTCACGCTGTCCGGCTGGGAGGCGGTGCCGGTCATGCTGGGCGCGATCGCGCTGGTGGTGTCGTACTTCTCCGGCCCGATGCTCAACTTCGGCGACTTCTCGCGCTACGGCCGCAGCTTCGCCGCGGTCAAGCGCGGCAACCTGCTGGGCCTGCCGCTGAACTTCCTGGTGTTCTCACTGCTCGTGGTGATCACCGCCGGGTTGACGCTGCCGGTGTACGGCGAACTGATCACCGACCCGGTCGCGACCGTGGCCCGCATCGACAACACCTTCGCGATCGTGCTGGGCGCGCTCACCTTCAGCATCGCCACCATCGGCATCAATATCGTCGCCAACTTCATCTCCCCCGCCTTCGACTTCTCCAATGTCGATCCGCAGCGCATCAGCTGGCGGGCGGGCGGCATGATCGCGGCCGTCGGCTCGGTGCTCATCACGCCGTGGAACCTGTACAACAACCCGGAGGTCATCCACTACACGCTGGAGACCCTGTGCGCGTTCATCGGCCCGCTGTTCGGCGTGCTCATCGCCGACTACTACCTGGTGCGCAAGCAGCGGGTGATCGTCGACGACCTGTTCACCATGGCGAAGACCGGAACCTACTGGTACCGCAAGGGATACAACCCGGCCGCCGTGCTGGCCACCGCGATCGGCGCGACGGTGGCCGTATTCCCCGTGCTCACCTCCGGTGATATCACGGGTATGTACACCGCCGCCCAGTACAGCTGGTTCATCGGCTGCGCACTCGGGCTCGTCTCCTACTATTTGCTGGCCACGCGCGGGCCGCTGCGGCTACCCGCGCCCGAAACTCGGTGAGGGATATGCGTATTCGTGTGATCAACCCCAATACGACGGCCGCCATGACGGCGGTGATCGAGCAGGCCGCCCGCGCGGTGGTCGCGCCCGGCACCGTGGTGGAGGGGATCACGCCGAGCATGGGCCCGGCCTCCATCGAATCGCATTACGACGAGGCGTTGGCCGTGCCCGGCGTGCTGGCCGAGATCGCGCGCGGGGAACAGGTGGGTGTGGACGGGTATGTGCTGGCCTGCTTCGGCGACCCGGGACTGGACGCGGCGCGGGAGTTCGCGCGCGGACCGGTGATCGGCATCGCCGAGGCGGCCATGTACGCGGCCAGCCATCTCGGGCGCGGGTTCAGCGTGGTCACCACGCTGGCCCGCACCGCGGGGCGGGCCCATGATCTGGCGGAACGCTATGGGATGCAGCGGTTCTGCCTCGGCGTGCACGCCTGCGAGATCCCGGTGCTGGAACTCGAGGATCCCAAGGCGCGCACCGTGATCGCCGACGCCTGCCGGGAGGCGGTGCACGCCGACGGGTCCGATGCCATCGTGCTCGGCTGCGCCGGGATGGCGGATCTGTGCGAGTACCTCACCGAGGAGGTGGGCGTACCGGTGGTGGACGGGGTCGGCGCGGCGACGCTGACCGTGCAGTCGCTGGTCACCATGGGGTTGCGCAAATCCGGCCGCGGCGAGTTCGCGGCCCCGCTGCCCAAACGCTATATCGGCCTGCTCGCCGAATTCGGAACCGACGGAAAGGACAAGCGCCTGTGACCCTGCCACCGGATGTGCTGGCTGGGATCGAATCCCGACTCGAGGCGGTCGATGCGCGGTTGGCTCGGCACTACCCGGGCGAGCGCCCCGGGCAGCCGATCCATACCGCCTACATCGGTGCCGCCGACGCCACGGTCGATCTGCCGCACCGCTGGGGTGCGGCGGCCATCGAACTGGGTGAGAAGCATCGCGAACTGCTGACCGGACTGGCCGGGCACGACGTGGTGGAACTGGTGCTGGACCGGCTGCGGGAGCGGCCGATTCAGGATCTGCGCCTGGATTTCGAGGACGGCTACGGCACCCGCGGCGACGAGATCGAGGATCGGGACGCGTCGCGCGCCGGGGAGATCCTGCGGGAGCTGCCCGCGCAGGTGTACTCGCGCGGCATTCGGATCAAGGGTCTGACCACCCTGGAGTGGGCGCGGGCCGTGCGCACCCTGGAGCGGGTGCTCGACGGGGCGGGCGGCGTGCCGTCGGGTTTCGTGTTCACCATTCCCAAGATTCGCGACGCCGACCAGGTGGACACCGCCGTCCTGCTCTGCGATGCCATCGAATCCGCGCACGGACTGCCCTCGGGCGCACTGAAGTTCGAGCTCCAGATCGAGAGCCCGCAGGCGGTGATCGCCGCCGACGGCACCGCCACGGTGGCCCGCGCGATCCACCGTACTGATGGGCGCTGCACCGGATTGCATTACGGCACCTACGATTACAGCGCCGCCTGCGGTATCTCGCCGCAGTTCCAGTCGCTGGAGCATCCGGTGGCCGATCACGCCAAGGCGGTCATGCAGGCCGCCGCCGCGCAGACCGGGGTCTGGGTGTGCGACGGCTCCACCCAGGTGCTGCCGCTGGGCACCGACGACGAAGTGCGCGAGGCGATCGCACGGCACTTCCGGCTCGTCACCCGGTCCCTGGAGCGCGGCTACTACCAGGGCTGGGATATGGGCGCGGGTCATCTGGTCACCCGCTGGCTGGCCACCTTCGCGTTCTACCGCACCGCGCTGGGCGTCGCCGCACCGCGCATCGGCCGCTATCTGGACCGCCAGGGCGGGGCCGTGGTGGACGAACCCGCCACCGCGCAGGCGCTGGCCACCGTGGTGCTGCGCGGACTGGACTGCGGCGCGTTCACCCCCGCCGAGGTCACCGCGCTGGTCCCCCGCGCCACCGTCGACGTACTGCACCAACTGCGAGAAAGGAAGATGCCGACCCTATGACCGGCACGACCCCCGATTTCACGCTGCTCCCGGATCTGGCCCTGCGCACCCTCGGCGGTGCGGTGGTGTGGGCCAATGACGAATCCTTCGCGGAGAAGGAGAACCTCATCCGCCCGGAGGAGTCCACCTACTCCCCCGCCACCTTCGGCCACAAGGGCCAGGTGTACGACGGCTGGGAGACCCGCCGCCGCCGCGGCGAGCTGGGCGCGCATCCGGACACCGACGACTGCGATACCGCCATCGTGCGCCTCGGCGTGCCCGGCGTGATCCACGGCGTGGTGGTCGACACCGCGTGGTTCAAGGGCAACTACCCGCCCGAGGTGACTATGGAGGCCATTGCGGTGGAAGGGTATCCGTCCACCGAGGAGCTGATCGCCAGGGACGACTGGATCACCCTGGTACAGCGGGCGAAGGTCGAGGGGGACAGCCGCAACCCGTTCTCCGTCGATTCGCGCAAGCGCTGGACGCATGTGCGGCTGCGCATGTTCCCCGACGGCGGCGTGGCCCGGCTGCGCGTGCACGGTGAGGCGAAACCCGATCTGCGGCTGCTGGATTCGGGTCAGTTCGACCTGGCGGCGCTGGAGAACGGCGGGCTGGTGGCCGACTGCTCCAACCGCTTCTACTCGCATCCACAGAACATTCTGATGCCCGGCCGGGCGCGGGTCATGGGTGACGGCTGGGAGACCGCGCGCCGCCGCGACCGCGGCAACGACTGGGTGCGGGTGCGGCTGGCCGGTGAGGGTGTGCTCACCATGGCCGAGATCGACACCTCCTACTTCCTGTTCAACAGCCCGGGCGCGGCCTCCCTCACCGGAATTCGCGCCGACGGCGGCGAGGTCGAGCTGCTGCCGCGCACGGTGCTGCGCCCCGACACCCGGCACCGCTTCGCCATCGACTCCGATGCGGCGGTGACCGAGGTGCGCCTGGATGCCTACCCCGACGGCGGCCTGGCCCGGCTGCGGCTGGTGGGCACCCTGACCGAGGATGCCCGCGCACGACTGCGGGCCGAATACGAGGAGCTGTCGTGACCGAATTCGACACCACCTACCCGCGCGACATGGTCGGCTACGGCCCCAACCCGCCGCATCCGCAGTGGCCGGGCGAGGCGAATATCGCGGTGCAGTTCGTGCTCAACTACGAGGAGGGCGGCGAGAACTGCGTCCTGGACGGCGACGAGGGGTCGGAGACGTTCCTCTCCGATATCGTTCCGGCGCAGTCGTTCCCGGACCGGCACCTGAGCATGGAGTCGCTCTACGAGTACGGCTCCCGCGCCGGACTCTGGCGCGTGCTACGCGCCTTCGAACGGCGCGATATCCCGCTCACCATCTTCGGGGTGGCCCGGGCACTGGAACGCAATCCCGAGGCGGTGGCGGCGTTCCAGCGCAACGGGTACGAGATCGCCTGCCACGGCCTGCGCTGGATCTCCTACCAGACGGTCGACCGCGAGACCGAGCGCAAGCATATGGCGGAGGCGGTGGAGATCATCACCCGCCTGTTCGGTGAACCGCCGCGCGGCTGGTACACCGGGCGCGATTCGCCGCACACCCGGGAACTGGTCGTCGAGCACGGCGGATTCGTCTACGACTCCGACTCCTACGCCGACGACCTGCCGTACTGGGTGAAGGTCGGCGACACCGATCAGCTGGTGCTGCCGTACACGTTGGAAGCCAATGACATGCGCTTCTCGTCGGCGGCCGGATTCGCCAACGGGGACGAGTTCTACGCCTACCTGCGGGACGCGTTCGACGTGCTGTACGCCGAGGGAATGGCGGGGGCACCGAAGATGCTGTCCGTCGGACTGCACTGCCGACTGGCGGGGCGGCCCGCGCGGGCGGCGGCGCTGGAGCGGTTCCTGGACTACGTGCAGTCGCACGAGAAGGTGTGGCTGGCGCGGCGGATCGATATCGCCGAGCACTGGCGCACGGTGCATCCGCCGCGCTGAGCGGTGGGGGAACGGCGCTCGGGCATACACCGCCGCCGGTCGGCACTCAGCCGTCGCCGCGCTCCAGTTTCTCCAGTTCCACGGCGCGGCGCATGGTTTCGCGGGCGCGGGAGCGGTCGCCCGCGTAGTCGTAGGCGCGGGCCACGCGGTAGCAGGTGCGCCAGTTGTCCGGGTCGGCCTCCCATTCGGATTTGACCTGGGCGAACAGTTGGTCGGCGGCGGCGCGCTGGATGCGGCCGGAGGGGCGGCGGGGCAGCTCGGAGACGTCCAGTTCCTGGCCGTCCTCGGCCATGCGCCGAGCCAGGCGCTGGTGGTCGAGGGCGGCGCGGACGGAGCTGTAGACGATCCAGACGCCGACGATCGGCAGGATCAATACGCCGATGCCGATGCCGATGGCCGCCAGGTCACCGGATCCGAGCAGGCTGAACGCGATCCGGCCGAGCAGGAAGAAGTAGAAGCCCAGCGCCACCACCAGGAAGGCGATCAGCCCGATGATGCGCGGCGACCGATTGCCGCCGGTATCGCTCACCGCCGCACCTCGCTGACGCTCGACAGCGCAGCGCACGCTGCGCCCTGTGTCATCCGCTCACTCGCACACACGCTCACTGCCGCACGACCCTCGACACCGCCGCGCAGGCGGCGCCCGGTGTCACCGGCTCGCTCGCTCACGCCCGCACCTGGCCGACGCTCGGCACCGTCGTACGCGATGCCCGCTGCGTCATCGGCCCGCTCGCTCACAGGTCCAGCAGCGGATCGATGCCGACGGTCAGGCCGGGGCGGTGCGGGGTCTTGCGGACGCCCAGCAGTACGCCCGGTGCGAACGAGCTGCGGTCGATGGAGTCGTGGCGGATGGTGAGGGTCTCGCCCTGGGTGCCGAACAGCACCTCCTGGTGGGCGACCAGTCCGGCGAGGCGGACCGAGTGCACCCGCACCCCGTCCACATCCGCGCCGCGCGCGCCCTCGAGTTCGGTGGTGGTGGCGTCGGGGCTGCGTCCGACCCCGGCCTTCTCGCGTGCGGCGGCGATCAGCCCGGCCGTGCGGTAGGCGGTGCCCGACGGCGCGTCGGCCTTGTCGGGGTGGTGCAGTTCGATGACCTCGACGGAGTCGAAGAACCGCGCCGCCTGCTCGGCGAACCGCATGGACAGCACCGCGCCGATGGCGAAGTTCGGCGCGATGAGCACGCCCACCTCCGGGTTCTGCGCCAGCCACCCGCGCACCTCGTCGAGTCGCGCGGCATCGAAGCCGGTGGTGCCGACCACGGCGTGGATCCCGTGCTCGACCAGCCACCGCAGATTCGGCATCACCACGTCTGGGTGGGTGAAGTCGACCACGACCTGCGTCCCGGACTCGGCGAACGCGTCCAGCGCGTCCCCCTTGTCCACCTGCGCGACCAGCTCCAGATCATCGGCCGCCTCGACCGCCGCGCAGATCGCCTGCCCGACCTTGCCCTGCGCCCCGAGCACACCCACCCGGATCCGGTTCGTGGTCACCTGTTCTCCTCACCCGTCGTTCGGCAGTCGCCAGTGAGCCTACTGCGCCCACCGAGCACCGCCGGACCCCCGGTGGGGGTGGGACGTGCCTCTCGCACCGAGGGTGAAATTGCCCACGGCAGCGGATTCGCTAGACGTCGGTACCCGGCGTGCGCAGCAGTTCGATGATGGCCGTGACACTCTGGTCGCGGTACCCCTGCTCGACCGCACGCCGAAGGAGATCGTTCACGGGTTCGTGCCAGGAGATGTCGACACCCATATCAGCGAACTCCCGCTCATCGTCGATGGCGGCATGGAACAGGCCGACCGACGATCCGAGTCGGGTGTAGTCGCGGTCGTCGATCTCCCCGGCGAGCACCGGCAGCAGCGATTCGATCATCCGGAGCCACTTCGCCGAGTACGGCACCATACCGGCCGCGCTCAGCCCGCGCGCCTGGAGCAAGGCCGCGCCTTCGAAGAAGCCGAGCAGGGTGGGCAGCAGCGTGGCACCGACGGCCGATTCGTAGAGTGCGGCCAGATCGGGCTCCGACCCCAGGTGCACGAGATCACCGCCGAGGGCACGCAGGGTGTCGGCGTGCTCGTCGTAGATCGCGCGGTCACCGCCGAAGTACAGCAGCGTGTCGGCCTTCCCCACCGCGGCGGGCACGTTCTTGACCGCCCCGCCCAGGTAGCCGATACCGTGTTCGCCCGCCCACTCGGCGAGTTCCCGTGCGGCGGTGGGCGTTCCGCTGTTGAGCGTGACGAGTGTCCGTCCCCGCAGCGCCGCGGCCACCGGGGCCAGCGCCGCTCGGGTGGCCGCGAAGGTGGTTATGACGGAGACAATGAGCGGACTGGCGGCCACCGCGTCCGCCAGCGCTGGTCGGTGCGTCGCCCCGTCCTCGACCAGCACTGCGGCTCGCTCCGGATCACGGTTCCACACCGTGGTCGGGTGCCCGGCCGTCAGGAAGGCGCGGGCGAGCGCACTGCCCAGGGAGCCGAGCCCGACAACGGTGACGGGGGTGTGCGAATCGGCCATGGCTACCGCCTTTCGAGAAGAACTCATCCGGGCGATCGGAGCCACCCGGGTGCAGTCAGTCTCGAATCGGCGGAGTGCTGCCACCAGTACGCACTTTCCCATCCGGATACGCACCATTCGGTAGGTGAACTGGTCACGCACACGAGGGAGTCGCCCCCGTGACCAGGATCACGGTGGCGCCACCGGACGGGCGTCAGTCGAAGACGATGATCTGGCGCAGGGCGTGGCCGGAGGCCAGTTCGTCCATGCCCTGATTGACGTCCTCGAGGCGGATGCGCGCGGAGATGAGGCGTTCCACCGGGAGGCTGCCCTCTCGCCACATGCGCACATACTCGGGGATGTCTCGGGACGGCACGGCGGAGCCCAGGTAGCTGCCGACGATGGAGCGGCCCTGGGCGACCAGTCCGAGCGGGGAGATGGTGGCGGTCGCGTCCGGTGCGGGCAGGCCGACGGTCACCGCGGTGCCACCGGGAGCCGTTGCGGCGACGGCGGTTTCGAAGGCGCGGACATTGCCCGCAGCTTCGATCACGATCTCGGCCTGGATGCTCTCAGCGGCGACCTCGGCGGGGGTGTAGGCGGCCGTCGCACCGAATTCCGTGGCCAGCTTCAGTTTCTCGGGCACGGTGTCGACGGCGATGACATCGCGGCCGGTGCCCTCCCGCAGCGCGGCGGCCACCAGCACGGCCGCCATGCCGACCCCGCCGAGCCCGACCACCATGATGCGGTCGGCCGGTCCCGGCTTCGCCGAATTCAGCAGCGCCCCACCGCCGGTCAGCACGGCGCAGCCCAGCACCGCCGCCACGTCGGCGGGTACGTCGTCGTCGACCGGCACCACCGAACGGCTGTCGACCACGGCATGGGTGGCGAAGCCGGACACTCCGAGATGGTGGTGCACCTCATCGCCGTCGCGCAGCAGCCGCCGCCCACCCGCGAGCAGTTCGCCCGCATTGTTGGCGAGGCTGCCCGGCAAGCACGGTGTGCGCCCCTCGGTGGCGCAGCCGGCGCACTCCCCGCAGCGCGGCAGGAAGGTCATGACCACCCGCTGGCCGACGCGCAGCGTGCTCTCCCCCGGCCCGACCGCTTCGATCCGCCCGGCCGCCTCGTGGCCGAGCAGCATGGGCACCGGCCGCACCCGGTTGCCGTCCACCACCGACAGGTCGGAATGGCACAGTCCGGCGGCCTCGATCCGGACCAGCAATTCGCCCGCGCCGGGCTCGGCCAGGTCGAGTTCGCTCACGGTTATCGGCTGGGACCGCTCGTAGGGCGGCTCCGCGCCGATCCGCTCCAGTACTGCACCACGAATCCTCATGGGCCAGACGGTACCCAATTTTCCCCCTTCCGGAACGACCCGAAGCCTGCTTCTATTGTCCCAGACACCAGGAGGCGACCATGAGCAGAGTCCAGACGTCCAGCCGGGCGCTCAACCATGTGGTGACCGATTTCTTCGGGCAGGTCGCCCGCGCCTACGACAGCGCGACGCTGCAACGCCTCGTGTACCGGCCGCCGCAGGATCAGGTGGTGGCCGAACTGCGCGCCGCCGGATGCCGCCGCATCGCCGATATCGGCTGCGGCACCGGCATTCTCACCGATCGCATCGAGCGCGAACTGCACCCCGAGGTGGTGTACGGGGTGGACGCCTCGGCGGGCATGCTCGCCCGGGCGGGGCGGCGTTCCACCGCGGTGCGCTGGGTACGCGGCCCGGCCGAGCGGTTGCCGCTGGCCGACGGCGAACTCGACGCGGTGGTCACCACCAGTGCCTTCCATTTCTTCGACCATCCGGCGGCGCTGCGCGAATTCCACCGGGTGCTCGCGCCCGGCGGTCTGGTGGCCATCGCCACCGTGCATCCGTCCGCCCCGGCCAGCCGCCCCCTACAGCGGCTCACCCGCAGCCCGAAGTTCCCGGCGCACGCGCCCTCTCCGCAGGAGACGCGAGAACTGCTGGAGCGGGCCGGTTTCGAGGTGACCGATCAGCGCAAGGTGCACCGGCCGCCGCTGCCGGACTTCCTGATTCCCGATGTGATCACGGTGGCCCGCCGCCGCTGATCGGTCACCCGATCCGGCGCGCTCGCATATCGCCGGGCACCGGCACCTCCCGCACCGTGCCGTCGGGCTGCGCGTACACCATGGCACCGCCGCCGGTGTAGATGCCGACCGTCACCGGTCCGCGGGCACGGAAGTCACTGAAGACCAGGTCACCGGGCGCGACCCTACTCGCGGGCACCTCCGTGCCCACCTCCCACTGCTGTTCGACCGTGGTCGGCAGGGTGATGCTGCCGCCGCTGGCGGCGGAGACGGCCGCGGCGGTGAAGCCCGCCTCGTCGAACCCACCGGCGGACGGCCCCTGCGGTCCGCCGCCGCCGAAGACGTAGGGGGTGCCGACCCAGTCGTGCGCGGCCTCCACGAGCTGCGGCCCGAGATCCGCGCCCGGATCGGGGACGAAGCGTCCGGCACTGCCCATACTGCGGAATCCGGCCTCCGCGGCCAGGATTCGCGCCACGTAGGGGCGGGTCTCGGTGTAGTGCGCGGCGTACTGGTTGGGCATGCCGCCCGAGGCCAGCACGGCTCCCTCACCGGCGTTGTAGGCGGCCAGCGTCAGCGCCGTGACGTCACCGGCCACCGTGCCCTGGTCGATCCAGCCCTGCACCTTGTCCGCCAGCGCGCACATGTAGCGGCCCTGACCGATGATGGCGTCGCCGTCGTCCCACACACTGGCCACCCCGTTACCGTCGGCGTCGATGACATAGGGCTGGCCGTCCGGTGCGGCCGAGACCGCGGTGCCGGGCATGAACTGTGCCAAACCCTGTGCGCCCGCAGGAGATACGGCACCGCGCCGGAAGCCGGATTCGGCCTGGCCCTGCGCGGCCAGCAGCGAGGCGCTGATCTGTGGGCACAGCGAGCCGGCGCGCCGGTACCAGATCTCGAGCTCCGGCGGCACCTTGCCGCTGGCGAGGTTACCGCCCGGGCTGCCGAAACCGTTGTCGCAGAACACCGAGACCAGATCCTCGAGCGACGGCATGGCGCCGCCCGACAGCCACGGCATCGGGTCCACCGCCCGCCCACCGGTCATGCGGCCGCCGGGGACGAGTTCGAAATGCAGGTGCGGTCCGGTGGATTCACCGGCATTGCCGACATCGGCGATGTGCTGTCCGGCGCGCACGACATCGCCGACCTTCACATAGATCTGCGGCAGGTACATATGTCCGTAGACGGTGGAGTAGCGGTTCCCCTTCGCGTCGAGGTGGTCGATCACCACCCAGCCGCCGAAACCGGAGGCCGGTCCCGCGGCCACCACCCGGCCGTCGGCCGCGGCGAAGATGGGAGTGCCGGAGGGGGCGGCCAGGTCGACGCCATGGTGACCGCCGCCACGCGACCCGTAGACGTCGGACACGGTGTAGGAGTTCGCCGCGAGCGGGAAGCTGCGAGAGTTGTTGGGGCGCAGGCCGCCCGCCTCGTTGACCGGGCCGGGCATGGCCGCCAGCGACACGGTCGGATCGTCGAGGGCCGGGGTGGTCGCCTGTTCCTTCACGGTGACCTGCACCCGGTCCATGTGGTTGAGCTCGTCGCTGCCGCGATCGGCGAGCGGTGTCCAGCGCACGCCCGCCGCGGTGTCGGGGGTCCAGCTGCGCTGCTTCCAGATCACGTACTCCACACCGAAGTTCGCGGCGTTCTCCTGGAGGAAGGCGACGATGGCGTCACCCTTGGCCTGACCGATGCCATCGGCGCCCACGATGAATTCCACCGCGCGTCCGCTCGCATGATCGGGATAGGCGCTGTCGTCCATGCGTCCGCGCATATCCATCATGCCGAACCGGGCCACCACGCAGCGCAGCGCGCGCAGCGCTCCCTCCTGCAGGCCGACCTCGGCCGGTGCACCGGTGGCGGGGCAATTCGGTTCCGTTGCAGCGCGTGTCGTGGTGGCGATGGCGGGCATACCGGGGGCGCAGGCGTCGTCGCTGGCGGGCAGGACGATCACCAGCAGCAGGGTGACCAGGGCCAGCACCGTGCCGCCCGCGATCATCGCCAGGCGAGAGCCCGTCACGCGAGAGCGCTCCCGGCCGGTGCGGCGAGCGGACCGACCACGACCGACGGAACAGGTGCGCCGACCGCCGATGCGGTGGACTGCACTGAGCGAGGCATCGGTCATGCTCCTTCGGCGCGAACGGGTCGGGCGTGATCGGCACAGATCGCGAGGTCATTCTGCCATGCCCGGAGCGGGGACGGCGGTATCTCCCGCGAGTGTTCACCGCGCGGTCCGGCGCGACGGCCCGGGTACGTCGGATGCCGTCGATCGTGCATGGCGACGGTTGCGGCCCACCCGAACGCAGACGGCCGCACAGCGACACGGGGTGCGCGAATGCGCCGGTGTGGCGACGCGGGATGTGCGGACGCGCCAGTCGGCGACGCGGCCCCCGGTGCCGCCACGGCCAGCTGCGCGGGGTCGCGGCGGGCGGGTCAGAGCGTGCACGGAGCACGATGCTGACCGGTGGCTCGGGGCGGCGACAGCTCGATCTCCGCCCAAAACGACCTGGACGGCGCAGGATGGAGGGTATGCGCGGAATCCCCCCGTTCGGCACCGTGTCCGCGACTGCGGCACCCCGCTCCGGCGACCGGCGCCGGGGCTACGGCGAACAGCACCACAGCTCCAGCGAGCAGCAGCGGAGCTACGGCGAACAGCGCTGGGGCTTCGGCCGGTCACGTTGGCGGACAGGGACTTCGGTGCCGCTGCGCGTGATCGCGGCGGGTCTCCTCGCGCTGGGCGCGGTCACTGCCTGCGGGGACGGTGCGGACCGCTCCGGTGATTCGCGGGTCGTCGCCACGTCGCTCGCGCCCAGCAGTTCCTCGGGAGTGCCGGATCTGGACGCGGGGCAGGATCTGGTGCACGGGCTGGACGCGCCCTGGGGGCTGGCCTTCCTCCCCGACGGGAGCGCGCTGGTCGCCGAACGCGATACCGGTCGGATACTGCGGGTGGTGCCGGGCACGGCGGCGGAGCCGGTGTACGCGGTGCCGGAGGTGGCGGCGGCCGGGGAGGGTGGGCTGCTCGGCCTCGCCGTCTCCCCGAACTATGCCGAAGACCGTTACGTGTACGCCTATTTCACCGCGGCCGACGAGAACCGCATCGTGCGCTTCCGGCTCGGCGAACCACCTACGGTGATCTTCTCCGGCATCGCGGCGGCGTCCATCCACGACGGTGGCCGGATCGCCTTCGGTCCGGACGGCATGCTCTACGTCGGTACCGGCGACGCGAGTCGCCCGGCGCTGTCGCAGGATCCGAGCAGTCCGAACGGAAAGATCCTGCGCCTCACACCCGATGGCGACCCCGCACCCGGCAATCCCACGCCGGGCTCCCCCGTCTACAGCCTGGGCCACCGCAATGTGCAGGGGCTGGCGTGGGATTCCGCGGGCCGCCTGTTCGCCGCCGAGTTCGGCCGCAACCGCGCCGACGAGATCAACCTGATCGAACCGGGCCGCAATTACGGCTGGCCGGAGGTGGAGGGGGTCGGCGGCGGTGACCGATTCGTCGATCCGCTGGTCACCTGGGACACCTCGGAGGCGTCGCCCTCGGGTGTCGCCATCGCCGGCGACATCCTCTACGTGGCCGCGCTGCGCGGCGAGCGGCTGTGGACGGTGCCGCTGCGCGACGGCGCGCTCGGCACCCC
>NZ_BAGD01000090.1 GCF_000308635.1 Nocardia otitidiscaviarum NBRC 14405
ACCGCGTAGGCGCGCGCCAGCATGGCGTAGGCGACGCGCACGCATTCCGGACTGTTGCCGAGCCGGTGCAGCCGCAATGCCATCCCGAAGGAGTCGATCGCGGCGTCGACCTCCCCCTCGCCCAGGGCCAGTGCGCCGGTGAGCAGGTGGGCCGCGCCGCCGACCCAGATCTCGGTACTCGGGTCGATGCCGTCGAGGATCTGCCGCAGTTCGGCCGCCGCCCGTTCCGGTTCACCGAACTCCACGAGCAGCGCGAACGCCAGCGCCAGCCGCGCCCGACGGCACGCGGCCGCGTTCCCGTCGGCCGCGGTCGCCACGATCAGGCCGTCCAGCGCCTGTTCGAGGTCGGCGGTGGCATCACCCGCCAGCAGGGTCACCGCCACCGTGATCGCCAGATCCGCGGCCACCACCCGGTGTCGCGGGGTCGCGGCGGCCGCCAGCCGGTACAGCGCGGCGATATTGCGCCGCTCCCGTTCGAGGAAGCGCCGGGTGTCCTCCAGGTCGCGCAGCCGCTCCCCCGCCGATTCGGTCGCGGTCGACGGCAGCACCAGTCCCGGATGCCGCACCCGCAGCACGGTTTTCATGGTAGCCAGATAGTGATCGAGCAACCGCGCCAGCACATCGGTCTCATCGGAGCGAGAGCCGTGGCCGAGTGCGAACATCCGCATGAGTTCGTGATAGCGATAGCGCCCCCGCCCGATGGATTCGAGCATGCCGCGATCGACCAGTCCCTCGCACAACTCCTCGGCCTCGTCGACCGCACATCCCAGCGCCACCGCGGCGGCGGCCAGCGGCAGCTCCGGCAGACCGGTACCGGCGAGCAGCCGGAAGGCCCGCGCCGCCGCCGGATCGAGCTGGTCGTATCCGGCCTGGAACACCCCGTCCAGGGCCAGTTCCCCGGTGCGGAAACAGCGCAGCCCGGCACGTTCCTCGGCCAGTCTCCGCGCCTCCGAGGCGATGGTCCAGGTGGGCCGGGCCGCCACGCGCGCGGCCACGATCCGGATCGCCAGGGGCAGCAGCCCGCACAGCTCGACCACCCGCCGGGACGCCTCGGGTTCGGCGGCCGCCCGGTCCACGCCGACGATCCGTGCGAACAGCTCCTCGGCCTCGTCGCGGGCGAGCACGCCCAGCGCGGTGGGCCGTGCCCCGGGCAGCGCGGTCAGGGGTCGCCGCGCCGTCACCAGCACCGCGGATCCGGGCGTTCCGGGCAGCAGCGGTGCGATCTGGGCGCCGTCGAAGGCATCGTCGAGCACCAGTAGCAGCCGCCGACCGCTCACCGTGGACCGGAACAGCGCCGCCCGCTCGTCCACCCCCGCCGGCATCTCCCAATCGGGCACGCCCAGGGCACGCAGGAATCCGCCGAGCACCTGCCCCGGGTCGGCGGGCAGCGCGGCCGCGCCGTGCAGGTCCACATAGAGCTGCCCGTCCGGGAAGCGGGCGCGCATCCGATGCGCCACATGCAGCGCGAGGGTGGTCTTTCCGACCCCGCCCATACCGGATACGGCCGCGATGGGCAGGCTCAGATCGTCGCGCAATTCGTCGCACAGCCGCTCCACGGCCTCGCGCCGACCCGTGAAATCCGCGGTGTCGGGCGGCAATTGGGCGGGCACCGGCAGCGGTGCGGGCGCACCGGCGGCCACGGTGGGCAGTTCGTCGGTGAGGATGCGCTGATGCAGTTCGATGAGCGCCGGTCCCGGTTCGATGCCCTGGTCGGCGACGAGCAGGCGGCGAATGCGCTGGTATTCCTCCAGCGCCTCGGTGCGGCGGCCCGCGCGGTAGAGCGCGGTCATCATGAGTCCGCGCAGCCGTTCACTGAGCGGGTCGGCGGTGATCAGCCCTTCCAGATCGGTGATGGCGCGCGGATAGTCCTGTGCGGCCACGGCGAGTTCGACCCGGTCCTCGCACAGCACCCGGTGCAGGCGGCGCAGCCGGGCCCGTTCGGCCTCGGCCCACGGGCCGGGCACCCCGGTGAGCGGATCGCCGCGCCACTGCCCCAACGCCGCCTCCAGTACGGATTCGGCGCGGTCCAGATCGCCGGCGATGCGCAGCTGTTCGACCTCGACCCGGAAGCGGTCGACCAGGTCGGTGTCGAGCTCGACGGCCCCGTCGAGCCGGTAGCCGCCGGTACCGGAGGTCAGCCGCACCGCATGGGTGCCCGCGGCGAAACGCTTGCGCAGCGCCCAGGCGTAATTGCGCAGCGCGCCCAGCGCGGACGGCGGCCGCCGCTCACCCCAGATGCCGTCCACCAGCTCCTCGACCGAGACGGTGCGTCCACGCGCCCCGGCCAGAATGAGCAGGGCGGCCTGCTGTTTGGGCGGCATGGCGGCCGTTGGCACGCCCTCGTGACTCAGCTCGACCGGTCCGAGTACCGACAGTCGCCATGTCATCGCAATTCCACCTCAATACCTACACTCCCGCGCCGACCGCCGGATGTGGCGCTCGTCACGGTGAGCCACCGCTCGTCGTGATCGTTGCACGACCACGGTGGTTATTACCAGCCGAACCGGGATGTGGTCGGCGGGTGCCCGGAATTCGGGCGGATCAGACGCTGCGATCGGTGGCCAGCACCGCCCGCACATCGTCCGGGTCGCCGGACATGCTCAGCCGCACCTCATCGCGTCCGAAGGCGTGCAGCAGCAGTTCCGACGGCGGTCCGGTGAGCACCACCGTGCGGCCACCGGCGGTGTGCGCGGTGTGGCGGCGGCCGTCCGGGGTCGCGAGCACCACGGTCACCGGCGACTTGCGATACGCCATCTTCGCGACGGGACGCAGCGCCTTCCACAGCCGGTCCTCGTCGTCGGGTGACATCTCCCGCGCCTCCCAGCTGGTGCCGGCGCGGCGGACGTCCTCGTGATGGACGAACATCTCGGTGAGATTGGCGACCGAGTCCACCAACCGCAGGGGCGACCAGACGGGCGGGCCGGTGCGCACCTGTTCGAGCAGTTGCGGGAACGGCCGCCGCGCCACTGTGGATTGCACGCGTTCCAAATATCCGGCCAGGGGTTTCAGTAGGATTCCGGGCGCCGCGTCCGGACGGCGCTCACGAACGATCAAGTGGGCGGCCAGATCCCGCACCGTCCAGTCGCCACAGAGGGTGGGGGCGTCCGGACCGGCGGCCGCCATGGTCTGCACCAGATGTTGCCGCTCGCGTTGGGCCATGCTCATACGCGCACCCTAATCGGACAAACAGCTCAGCAGAAGGGTCGGCCTTAAGGGAAACACCCGGCCGGCGATAAGCGCTCCACATGATCATTACCACATCACCGGCACGGCAGTCCGGTACGCGAATCGTGCGGCAACCGCTCGTTTCCGCTGCTTCCGGGTTGGCGTCGGCCAATTCGGGTCGGTAGCTTGACTCCTCGGTCCATCGGGTCGTGGACCCATAAGCAAAGAAGGGCAACACCTTGAAGAAGATTGTCAGCGGCGCGGCCGCTGTGATCGCGGCGGCGGGTTCCCTGCTGGCCGTCACGGCGGCACCGGCGAACGCGGCGGGGTACAACTACGGCGCCATCGCGCTGTCCAGTTCCACGGGCAGCATCGGCTACTCCTACGATTACGCCTCGCGGGCGGCGGCGCAGGACGCCGCGCTGAGCGAATGCCGGGGGATGGATTGCAAGATCGTCGCACGCTTCGCCAACGGCTGCGGCGCGGTCGCCTACTCACGCCAGGGTTACTACACCTTCGGGGCGGCGGAATCCCGGAGCGCTGCGCGCAATCAGGCGCTGGACCGCAACCTCTCCGACGCGACCATCATCCACTGGAACTGCACCAGCGGTTACCGGCTCTGATCCTTCATTCCGATTCAGGGAGAATTTCGTTGAAGCACACCATTTTCCGTGCCGCCGCCGCGGTGGCGGTGGCCGTCTCAGCCTTCGGTCTGGCGGCCTGCGGCTCCGGTGACGACACCGGTTCCGACGCGACCACCACCTCCGCCGCGCCCGCGGGCGAGTTCGAGGGCTCCACCGAGGACGAGGACAAGGTGACCGGCGCCGCGCCGTCCACCACGGAGGTCCCGAATCTGCCGAAGCCGACCGTGGCGGAGTTGAACGACAAGATCAACAAGGCGTTCGATCCGTCCATCGACGCCAAGACCAAGATCAGCTGGATCGAGGACGCGGCCGTGGACCCGCAGCTGGTCGACAAGCTGGTCGACGCCGCCAAGCAGAACAATGTCACCGTCGAGATCACCAATGTGCAGGATCCGGTCGACGGCAAGCTGAAGGCCGACGCCAATGTGACCATCGACGGTTCCCCGGTGGAGAACGCCACCGTCGCCTTCGTCGCCGAGGGCACCGAGTGGAAGGTCGACCACGGCTTCGCGTGCAGCATCGTGAAGGCCGCCAAGCTGGATTCCGCCGCCTGCCAGGACAACTGAGAGTAGCGGCGAAAAACGCAGCGCCCCAGCGATTTCCGCTGGGGCGCTGATTCGTCCGCCGACGCCGCCTACACGCCGATGACCGTCGGGACGATCATCGGGCGGCGGCGGTAGGTGTCGGCCACCCAGCGGCCCACCACACGGCGCACGCCCTGCGCGATGCGGTGGGTGTCGGTGACGCCCTCGCCCGCCAGGCGACGCAGTTCGGCCTCCACCAGTTCCTGCGCGTCGGCCAGCGCGTCCGGATCGTCGGAGAAGCCACGGCCGTTGAGTTCCGGTGTGGTGACGGCTTTTCCGGTGGTCTCGTCGACGGCGACGGTGATGGAGATGAAGCCGCCCTCGCCCAGCACCAGCCGGTCCGACAGCGTGGACTCGCCCACATCGCCGACGGATAGACCGTCCACGTACACCTGGCCGACCCGCACCTTGCCGGTGATGCTGGCGATACCGTCCACCAGATCCACCACGACGCCGTTCTCCGCCAGCACCACCCGCTCCTCGGGTACGCCGGTGGCCACCGCCAGTGCCGCGTTCGCGCGCAGGTGCCGCCATTCGCCGTGCACCGGCATGGCGTTGGTGGGCCGCACCGCGTTGTAGAGGTACAGCAGCTCACCGGCCGAAGCATGGCCGGAGACATGGACTTTCGCGTTCTGCTGGGTCACCACGGTGGCCCCGAGCCGCGCCAGCCCGTTCACCACGGTGAAGACGGCGTTCTCATTGCCCGGAATGAGCGAGGACGCCAGCACCACCAGGTCGTCGGCGCGGATATTGATCTGCCGGTGGTCGCCGCGCGCCATGCGCGAGAGCGCCGACAGCGGCTCGCCCTGCGATCCGGTGGAGATGAGCACCAGCTTGTGCACCGGCAGATTCGCCGCCTGATCCAGGTCGACCACCAGGCCATCGGGGATGTCGAGGTAGCCGAGATCCTGGGCGATCTGCATATTGCGGACCATGGACCGGCCCACGAAGCACACCCGGCGGTCGTAGCGCTGCGCCACGTCCACCACCTGCTGGATGCGGTGCACGTGCGAGGCGAAGGAGGCCACGATGACCCGACCGCGCGCCTTGCCGATCACTGAGTCGAGCACCGGCCCGATCTCGCGTTCGGGGGTGACGAAGCCGGGCACCTCGGCATTGGTGGAGTCCACCAGGAACAGATCCACGCCCTCGTCACCGAGCCGCGAGAAGCCCGCCAGGTCGGTGAGGCGGCCGTCCAGGGGCAGCTGGTCGAGTTTGATGTCGCCGGTGTGCAGGACGATGCCCGCGGGCGTGCGCACCGCCACCGCGAGCGCGTCGGGAATGGAGTGGTTGACCGCGAAGTACTCGCAGTCGAACGGCCCGTGCTGGGTGTGCTCGCCCTCGCTGACCTCGATGAGCTTGGGCTGCAACCGATGTTCGCGGCATTTGGCCGCCACCAGTGCGAGCGTGAACTTCGCGCCCACCACCGGGATGTCGCGCCGCAGGCGCAGCAGGAACGGCACCGCGCCGATGTGGTCCTCGTGACCGTGGGTGAGCACCACCGCCGCGACATCGTCGATGCGGTCCTCGATGGGGCCGAAGTCCGGGAGGATCAGGTCGACGCCGGGCTGCTGGTCCTCCGGGAACAGCACACCGCAGTCGATGATGAGCAGTTTGCCGTCATGTTCGAAGACGGTCATGTTCCGACCGATCTCGCCGATGCCGCCGAGCGCGAACACCCGCAGGCCGCCGCGCGGGGCGGCGGGCGGGGTGCCGAAGGCGTGCGGATCGCGCACCGGCGGTGCGGACTGCTCGCCGCGATCGGACCGGCCCGACTGGCGGCCCCGGCCGCCACGCCGGTTGCGGTCGGACGAGCGGCCCCGGCCGGATCGTCCGCCCTCGGACTCGTTTCGGCTGCGATCTCGTGATTCCTGTTGCGCGGCAGCGGGTTCGGGCGTCGTAGTGGACGTCGAAGCCGGTGCGGCGGTTTGCGTTGTCGGCGCGGCGGTCTCCTTGATAGGTGTGGCTGATTGCTGGGTGTCGCGCTCCCGCACCGGTTCCGGTGCTCCCGCGGCGCGGCTCGCGGTACGGCGTGGGCGACGACCGATGGGGTTGCTCATACAAGCACCCCCGCGGCGCGCAGGTCCGCGGCCAGGTCGTCGAGTTGTCTGTCGTTCGGGATGAGTTGCGGCAGGCGCGGCTCGCCGACCTCGACGCCGAGCAGGCGCAGGGCACCCTTGGTCATCGCAACACCTCCGAAACGGGCCATGGCCCGATAGAGCGGAATCATGCTGGCATTGATCTCGCGCGCCTTGACGATGTCACCGGCCAGGTATGCGGTGTGCATGGCGCGCAGCCGATCGGGCACCAGATGCCCGATGACACTGATGAATCCGACGGCCCCGATGGACAGCCAGGGCAGGTTGAGCACGTCGTCGCCGGAGTAGAAGTCCAGTCCGGTCTCCGCGATCATCTCCGCACCCGCGTTGAGGTCGCCCTTGGCGTCCTTGAC
The DNA here is from genome assembly GCF_000308635.1 of Nocardia otitidiscaviarum NBRC 14405. Classification (GTDB taxonomy): domain Bacteria; phylum Actinomycetota; class Actinomycetes; order Mycobacteriales; family Mycobacteriaceae; genus Nocardia; species Nocardia otitidiscaviarum. The sequence goes on from NZ_BAGD01000090.1 coordinate 6,846, forward strand.
CGCGACGATGCGCGGATGTTCGGCCAGCCGCCGCAGCGCCTCCGGCCCGATGGGGATGATCGAGCGCGGCGGGATGTCGTAGAGCGTCACCGGCAGATCGGTGGCGTCGGCGACGGCGGTGAAGTGTGCGACCAACCCGTCCTGGGAGGGCCGCGAGTAGTACGGGGTGACGACCAGCAAACCGTGGGCACCCGCGCGCTGCGCGTTGCGCGCCAGCTCGATGCTGTGCGCGGTGTCGTAGGTGCCCGCGCCCGCGATGACGGTGGCGCGGTCGCCGACCGCGTCGATGACGGCACGCAGCAGGTCGAACTTCTCGGACTCGGTGGTGGTCGGAGATTCGCCGGTGGTGCCGGAGATGGCGAGCAGGTCGACGCCTCGGTCACACAGGCTGGACGCGAGGGCGACACCGGTATCGACGTCGAGCTTGCCTTCGGCGGTAAAGGGGGTCACCATCGCGACACCGACAGTGCCGGACGCGTGCAGCTCGGTTCGCGTCGAATTACCGTTCGTCATAGCCAGAAGGCTACCCGGTGGCAGGAATGGGTTTTGCACCCTTGTCGCCGAAGCGCCGCCAGTCGGACGCGGATTCGTGTAATGGGGGTTGTACCTGACATCATTTCACTCCTTGTGTGGCGTCATTCGTGACGTCACACTGGTGTCATGGACCTGAACAAATACACCGCTCGCCTGCGCGAGGACCTCATTGCCGCGGCCACGCTCGGCGATGAGAAAACGCAGGCCACGGCCGCCGCGCTGGCCGCAGCCACGGAGAATTCCGCCCGGCTGACCCTGCTGGCCGCGCTCTCGGATCTGGCCACCGAGATCAGCGCCACGCTGGGCGATCGGACCGTGCACGTCTCCGTCGACGGCACCGACGCCCACGTGGATGTGCGCAAGACCGCATCCGATGCCGAACAGCCCTCCTTCGAGGAGGTCACCGGCGATATCAGCCGGGTCACCCTGCGACTGGTCGAGCAGATCAAATCGCGCGCCGAGGAGGCCGCAGCACAGAGCGGGCAATCGCTGAACTCGTGGCTGTCGACCGCCGTGCAGGGCGCGCTGCGGGACCAGATGCGCAAGGGCGGCTCCGGACGCTACGACGAGTGAGGCGGTGACGGCCCGCCGTCGTGCCCGCGACGTCCGGCCGACACACCGACGAGCCGATCGGATCAGCCCACCGTGACCTTGCCGTCGGTGTCGATCTCGGTGCGCTGGTCGCGCTCCGGACCGGTCGCCAGCACCGTGGCCAGCAGCCGCCGCCCCAGCGGCAGCACCCGCACCGTCACCGTGCCCGTATTGGCGGCGTCCAATTCCCTTGTGGCGGCGTCGATCACCCGCTTGCGCACCCACTCGGGCACACCGGTGAAACCGCCGTCGTCGAGCAGCACCACCTCGACCCCGCGCGATCGCGCACCCCGCGCCGCGCAGCTCAGCTCATCGGTCACCAGTTGCGGCGCCCGCAGCCCGTCGCGGAGCTCGGCCTCCAGCAGGCGGCATTCCTCGCGTTCGGAGACGGTGAGTTCCACACCGTCGGCGATGCGCTCCAGGATCGGCCCCGCCACCCGGTCCAGCCGGGTGAGCTGGCGGGTGCGCTCGTTGTCGGCGGCCGACATGGTGGCCTCGGCGGCCGCGCGCAGCATGGCCTCCTCGCGCAACAGCCGCAGCGACCGCTGCATGGGTCGCATGATCGCCGCGAACACCGTGATCGCCGCGACCGTGCCGATGGGCACGATGGAGCCGACCACCGCGCTGGCCTCCAACTGCGGACCCATCCCCGCGACCGCGACCACGGCCGCGATGGCGGCCACACCCACCCAAGCGATGCGCACCCGCCCCCGCAGCACCAGCACCGCCAGCACGTACGAACTCGCGTAGGCGGTCCACACCGAATGCGACTGCCCGCCCGGGGACAGGCTCATGACCGTCAGCCCCGCCGAGGCGGGTCCGGCGGCGGCCGCGAACAATGCCACCGGAACCGGCAGCGGATCGACGGGCACCACCATTACCAGCGCACCCGCCGCGAGCATGAGCGCCATACCCGCCAGCGCCGACCAGAACGGCACCCCGTGGAAGTTCTTGTACATGTACAGCGCGATGGTGGCTTCCAGGATGACCAGGAACAACCAGCCCGCGCCGCCGCGCAGCCCCAGCAGATCGCCGAGGCCGAAGCGGCTGTCGGAAACGTCAGAGTGAGCCATCGCCACCCCAGACCAGTGTCACCGTGGTCCCCTCCCCCGGCTGTGATTCCACGAAGGCCGAGCCGCCCGCGAGTTGGCGCATACGGCCCATGATGCTCATGGAGATGCCGAGCCGGTCGGCCGAGACCGCGGCGAGGTCGAAACCCGCTCCGTCATCGGTGAATACGATGCGGATACTGCCCGCGCTGATGGTGGTGGTGACCGTGCGCCGCACCTCCCGCCCCGGAACCGAGGCGTGGCGCAGGCTGTTGCGTACGGCCTCGGTGAGGGCGGCGGCCAGGGTGCTGGCGGCCGGCACCGGCATGCGCAGGTCGTCGAAGCCGGGCCAGGTGCGGGTGGCGAACCGGATGCTCGGATTCACCTCCTGCACGGCCGAGCGGAGGAACAGCACCGCCGAGCGGGCGTCCAGCAGGTCCGGATCGCGTTCCCCGCCGCGTACCTCCTCGAGCTGTTCCAGGGTGCGTTCGGCTTGGCGGCGCAGCACATCCGATTCGGTGCCCGCGCGCGAGGCCTCCAGCAGGGTGGACAGCACCGCGTCGTGGATGAGGGCGGCGAAGCGGGCGCGCTCCCGGTCGCGGGCCTGCGCGGCGGCGGCCACGGCGGCCCGGCGCGCGGCGATGGCCGATTCGCGGTCCACGCGTTCGGCCGCACCGCGCGCGGCGGTCCCGCACCAGACGAATAGCGCCGCGAGCCCGGCCGCGCGCAGAAAGTTCTCGATGAACAGCGCGGCCGTGAAATCGGTCAGCGTATAGACATTGGCGGTGGCGGCCACCGCCGACGCGACGATCATGTAGACGATCGCCCAGCGGGTGGGGAACGCCAGCACCGCCGCCGTCACCGCGATGACGAGCACCCGGAACGGCCAGATGGTGGAGGCGTTCACGGTGTCCGGCTCGAAGACGGCGGGCACGCTGGTGACCACCACCAGGAAACTCAGTGCGGCGCACGCGGAGACGATTTTGATCGGCCGCTGCCCGGTCAGCGTCGCCACCAGGGCCAGGATCGGGAAGAATCCGAAGGTCAGCAGGGCCGCGGTAATCGTCCACCAGAACGGGACGAACCGCCCGTGCTCGGCGATCTCCGGCACCTCGAACAGGCCGATGATGACCCCGCCGATACCGAGGGAGACGCCGAGGCGGCGCATGATCCGGTCGGAGGCGGCCGTCGTCCTGCCGTCGGCGGTATCGAGCGCTCCCCGCAATCGCCGCAGCGCAGCGGTCCACGACATGGCGGCCTCGGCGGGCGGGGAGTCCAGCGCGCTGGACGCGGTCATGCGTTCGTGTCGCGTTCCGGCACGGGCAGCCAGCCGTCCTCGACGGCCCGCTTGTACAGGTCGGTCTTGGTGTGCGCGGGACGTCCGGCATCGGCGTACTTCTGCCGGATGCGGCCCAGATAGTCGTTGACGGTCTGCTCGGACAGCCCGGTCAGCCGGGCCACCCGGGACGCCTTCTCACCGGAGGCGTAGAGCTGCAGCACCTCCTGCTGCCGCGGGCTCAGGCCCACGTCCTGGAGTTTGGGGTCGCCGTCGATGGCGGCGGCCCAGTCGGTGGTCACCACCAGCTCCTTGTGCGCGGCACGGCGCACGGCCGCCACCACGGTGGGCACATCCTCGGACTTGCGGACCACGCCGAGCACTCCCGCGCGCGCGGCGGCCCGCACCAGGAACGCGTTGTCCGCACCGGTGAACACCAGCACCTCGACACCGCTCTCCCGCAGCGCCAGCACATTGTCCTCGGGCGAGGACCCGTCGGCCAGCCGCAGATCCAGCACCACCAGATCCAGCTCCGGCGCCGCCGCCAACAACTCCGGCACGGTACCCGCCGTGATCACCAATTCCAGATCGGGCTCCGGCGCCAACATGGCCGCCAACCCGATCGCCACCGACTCGTGATCCTCGACCAACCCGATCCGGCGTGGCCTCGACTCCTGCGCCTCCACGGCGACCCTTCACCTCTTCCCAATCCCGATGTACCCCGGTGAGCAGTATGACCGTATTTCCGGCAGGTATGTCAGCCACCAGAAATCGGGGGGCGAACTGGGCCTGTCGCGCTCACTCCATGAGCTGCGCCGCCACGGTCGCACCGAGTTCCCAGCACGCTTCGAGCGCCTCCTTGGACGGCTTGCCCGATACCACCACGTACTCAGCGGCTTTCGTCCACCCGAGTCCCGTCGTGATGGCGGTGACGCCCTTCTCCGCCCCCTCCGTGCCCTCGTTGCCGTGGAGGTAACAGCCGAAGGGGCGGCCTCGGGTCGAATCGAGGCAGGGGTAGTAGACGACGTCGAACGCGTGCTTGAGGGCGCCGCTCATATAGCCGAGGTTCGCGGGGGTACCGAGGAGGTAGCCATCGGCCTCCAGTACATCGGTCGGCGATACGGCCAGCGCTGCCCTGCGCACGACCTCCACGCCCTCGATGTCGGGATCGGTCGCGCCGGAGACCACCGCTTCGAACATCGCCTGCATGAAGGGGGACGGCGTGTGGTGGATGATCAGCAACCGCGGCATGGTGTCGAGCCTAGGGGCCGGTCAGTTCGAAGTGCCAGAGGAGCATGGCCGGAACGTCGGTGTCGGCGGCACGCGCGGCTTCGGGAACGAGACCGGTCAGCGACCAGGGCCAGGCGTCCCAGGGGCCGGGCTCGGCGGTCGGGGTCGCATCGGCGGCGACGCGCGGCGGGCGGGGTTCCTCGCAGCGGCGGGCGGTGAAGCCCGCCGCGAGTGCGGCGCGTAGATAGTCGCCGGTGCGGTGACGATACGAGCGCACCCGGGCGGGAGCCCCGTCGGGCAGGCGTACCGTCGGAATGTACGCGCGCGCCACCAACTCGGGATGAACGTCGGCGATGACGAGCTGGCCACCGGGGCGCAGCACCCGAGCGAACTCGCCGAACACCGTGCCCAGTTCGGGCAGGTGCGTCAATGCCAGCGAGCACGTGACGATATCCACCGTATCGGTCTCCACCGGCAGGCCGGTCACCTCGCCCAGCCGAAATTCCGTCTCCGCCAGCCGCTTCCGCGCGACGGCCAGCATGTCCGGTGAGCTGTCCACCCCGATGACACGATGCCCGTGTTCGGCCAGTACGGCCGCCACCCGTCCGGTGCCACAGGCGGCGTCCAGTGCGATCCCACGCGCTGCCGAGGCCGCCACGGCGCGAACGATGCCCGCGTCGTACTCGAACGCCGGATTACCGGGGTCGTCGTACCGCTGTGACCAGACCCCGTATCCCGCAACGGAATCCACATGCTCCACCGACACTCCCGCCGCGAGCACCGGATCGTCCAGCAAGCGCCGCACCTCTTCGATCCGAGCCTCGGTGAATGCCCGGTCGTATTCCCCGGCGAAGGCGCGCAACAGCGCGGCACCTTCCACACCCAGCACGTACGCCAGCGGATGCTCATAAGCCATGCCCGGACGCTAACGGCCGCGATCGGTTCGACACCATCGAATTTCGCCGCACCGTCCGGCGGCCGGCTCGTCGCCCGCAGGCGGCTCCGCACCACCCGGCCGCCACCCTGTGGCCCGGAGGGTTCACTCCGCAGGGTCAGGACGCGTGGTCCGAGCCCACCCGCCGCGGCGACGATTTCCGCGGCGAGGCCGCCCCAACCGCCGACGGAGCCTACTGATAGACAATCCGCTATTGACAGTTACTGTCATATCAGTAGAAACTCTCGACATGTCACTTCGAGAACGGCAACGGCGGCAAATCAGGGCGGATATCCAGCGGGCGGCGCTGGAGTTGTTCGCCGAGCGGGGATTCGACGAGGTGACGACGGAGCAGATCGCCGCCGCCGCCGGGATATCGCCGAGTACGTACTTCCGGCATGTGCGGGCCAAGGAGGATCTGCTGCTGGATCCGGTGCGCGAAGGTGGGGCGGGGATCGTTCCACTGCTGGAGGAGCGACCGGCTGCCGAGCACGCCGACGAAGCTCTCGCACAGGCGATCCTGGCGCGATCCACCGCCCTGGCCGCCAGCGAACTCGAGCAGTGGCGGGCCGCGTTCGCGACGGCACCACATCTGCTCGACCGCGTGACCTTGATCGCGCCCGAACACCGGCAGCGGTTGATCGAACTGGTGGCGCGGCGGATGTCGCGCGATCCGGAGGCCGACAGCACTCCCGGGCTGCTGGTGCATCTACTGCTGGCCGCGGCCGAATTCGGCTACCTGCGTTGGTTGCGCAGCGGTACGGAGGAGGCGGCGACCCTGCCGGTGTGCGTGGAAGGTGCGCTCACCGCGGTCACAGGCGAGCGGTGGCGCTGAACCATTTGGCGGCAAGGCATTTCACAACAGAAGAGGTTCGAGCATGCAGTACGACACCGATACCGTTGACCTGCTCGTCGTCGGGTCGGGTGCGGCAGGTATGACGGCGGCCATCACCGCGGCCCGGCACGGACTGTCCACCGTGGTCATCGAGAAGTCGCGGCACTGGGGCGGTTCCACGGCACGATCCGGTGGCGGAGTGTGGATTCCGGGCAACGCCGTCCTGCGACGGGACGCCCCGGCCGACGACATCGATTCCGCACGTACGTATCTCACCGGCATCGTCGGCGATGACGGAGAGCCGGAACGCATCGACGCCTACATCGATCGCGGGCCGGAAGCCCTGGATTTCCTGATGCGGCATGCACCCCTGCGGATGCGCTGGGTGCCCGGATACCCCGACTACTACCCGGAGGCCCCCGGCGGGCGCGCGCACGGACGCTCCATCGAGCCGGAACCGTTCGACGCCGGGGCGCTCGGCGCCGACCTCGCGACATTGGAACCGGACTACGGGAAGGGGATGCGCAACCTCGCACTCACCCAGGCCGACTTCCGGCAATTGCATCTCGGCCTCCGCAACCCCCGGGCACCGTTGCGTGCGATACGAGTTGCCGCACGCTGGGCGAAAGGGCAGGTTCTGGGACAGCACGTGCTGGCGCGCGGGCAGGCATTGTGTGCCATGCTGCGACTCGGCCTCGACGCGGCGAATGTGCCGCTGTGGCTGGATAGTCCGCTGTTGGAGCTACAGGCGGACATCGGCCGGGTCACCGGCGCGGTGGTGCGGCGCGACGGCACCGAGCGGCTGATCCGCACCCGGCGCGGGGTCGTCATCGCATCCGGCGGTTTCGAGCACGATGCGACGATGCGCAAGCGGTACCAGCGCGAACCCATCGGCACCGAATGGACGGTCGGCGCGCGGGCCAATACCGGCGACGGGATTCGCGCGGGACAACACCTCGGCGCCGCGGTTCGGTTCATGTCGGATGCCTGGTGGGGTCCGTCGATTCCGCTCCCTCGACAACCATGGTTCTGTCTCGCCGAGCGCAACCTGCCGGGCAGCCTCATCGTCAACGAGCGCGGTGTGCGGTTCATGAACGAATCGCTGCCGTACGTCGAGGCGACGCACCGCATGTACGGCGGTGCGCATGGACAGGGCGACGGCCCCGGCGAGAACCTCCCCGCCTGGCTCGTCTTCGATCAGCGATATCGCAACCGGTACCTGTTCGCGGGCTTGGCTCCGCGCCAGCCGCTGCCGCGACGCTGGTTCGAATCCGGGGCGCTGCACCGCGCCGACTCTCTTGCCGAACTCGCCGCCCGGATCGATGTTCCGGCCGGCACGCTCGAGGCCACGGTCAGTCGTTTCAACACCTTCGCCCGCAACGGCGTAGATGCGGATTTCGGCCGCGGCGACAGCGCCTACGACCGCTACTACGGCGATCCGCGCCAGCGTCCGAACCCGAATCTCGGTGCGCTGGAACGGGCCCCCTACTACGCGGCCCGAATGGTTCCCGGCGACCTCGGCACCAAGGGCGGCCTGGTCACCGACGTCCACGGACGGGTGCTACGCGACGACGGCTCGATCATCGCAGGTCTCTACGCTGCCGGTAATGCCAGCGCACCGGTCATGGGCCACACCTACGCCGGGCCAGGGGCGACCATCGGCCCCGCCATCGTCTTCGGCTACCTGGCCGCGCTCGACGCGGCGGACGGGACGAACCGATCAGGAATCGGATGACGGGAGGGGCTTCGCGGGGCTGACCGGGACGGCAGCTGCGGCGTCCAGTGGTTCGGAGTCGGTGGTGATGGAGCCGACCAGGCGTTGGGCGGCGTCGGCGCGTACCCGGTCCTGGACGCCGCGGTCGGCGATACCGGCGATCAGGGTGTCGATGAGGGCGTAGCGGGCCGGGAGGTCGGGCTGCGGGGCGGTCGCGGCCGCGTCGAGCAGGAACCGGTGGTCGACCCCGGTGCGGCGGGCGACCAGGAGGGCGACCACGCCGCAGGTGGCGCCGACCAGGGCGGTGAAGATGACCTCCGTCGAGGCGTCGTCGGTGAAGACGCCTAGGAGGACGGCTGCGATGTAGGTGAGCGCGCCCAGGGTGGCGAAGAGTTGGGCGAGCAGGTGACCTCGTCCGGTACCGGCGGGACGGCGGCCACGCAGTGGTGGGGCCGAAAGAATCGCTCCCACAACGGGTACCGAGGCGGCTGCGATGACGGCGATCTCGATGTGCGGAGTAGCGGCGGTGGCCGGGAGGGCGGAGATGACGATGTGCAGGGTGGCCCTCCTTCGATCCTGAGCCGCGACCGCAGCGTAACCGAAGCAACCAGGTCGTGGTCTTCGATTCGGGGGATGCGGGTGGGTTCGGGTTGCGATGATTCTCGGTATGGCCAGGGACCCTTGGTATGTGCGCTCGACGGTCAGCGCGGCACTGTTGGTCGACTTCGCGGCGGAGCGGAGGATCGCGGGAACGGTCGCGTTGGCGGGGACGGGGATCGAGGAGGCGGAGCTCACCGATCCGACGGTGGAGATCGACCTCGACCAGGAGTTCCGGATCATCCGCAACATTCTGAATGTGACCGGGGACGAGCCGGGGCTGGGGCTGATCGCCGGAATGGCGGTGCATCTGCCGGTGATCGGGAATCTCGGGGTGGCGTTGAGCGCGTGCGCGACCGTGCGGGAGATGGTGGAGATGTGGACGCGGTTCGCGGATCTGTCGTTCGCGTATGTGCGGTACGCGCTGGAGACGTCCGGGGCGCAGGTGCTGGTGAGTATGGACGCCTCGAATGTTCCCGAGCAGGTGCGGCGGTTCGCGATCGAACGCGATCTCACGCTGATCCGCACGGTGCAGCGCGAACTGTTGAGCTGGGATGTGCCGGTGCAGCGGCTGGATGTCGTCCTCGGCTACTCCCCTGTCTACGAGGCGGTCGGCACGCTGCTGAACGTGCCCGAGATCCGGTTCGACGCCGAACGCACCGTGCTCGTCCTCGACGCCGCCGACCTGCGCCACCCCATGCCGCAGGCCCACCCGCTACTGCGCGCGCAGTACGAGCGGCTCTGCGTCGAGACCATCCAGCGGCGGCACGCGCGCACCGGACTCAGTGGGCAGGTGCGCGAACTGCTCGTCTACCGGGGCGGACTCGCGGGGCAGACGGAGGTGGCGGCCGACCTGAACATCAGCGTCCGCACGCTGCGCCGCCGACTCGCCGACGAGGGCACCAGCTTTCGCGCCCTGAGCCACGAGACCACCGGCATGCTCGCCGAGGAACTGCTCGCCAAAGGGTTCACCGTCGATACGGTGGCGCAGCGGCTGGGGTACTCCAGCATGTCGGCCTTCTCCACCGCCTTTCGCACTTGGAAAGGGTTGGCCCCCGGCCGTTTCGCCCGCGAGAGTCGGCAGGAGGCCTGCAGGGGCTGACGCGGACGTGCACCGCTGTCGACTGGCCGGAACAACCGCATCACGCGCTCGACGACGCAGACACTACTGCGCCGCAACGTCGCCCGGCGCAATCCCGCCGGTAGCCTGCGAGCTCTTGGTCCTCGCGGTGCCGACCGTGGCGGCGGCAGCCTGGGTCCTACCGGTCCAGCGCGCTCATGGCCGACGCCGGGTCTCCTTGCAGCGGCACACCGTGCACGGCCCGGCCGTATCTACCGAGCGTCCGGCACGGCACCGATCGGCGGCAGGAGTGCGTCCAGTTCGGCGGCCGCCGTGAGCAGGGCGCGGGAGCGCGCCGTGATATCCGCGTCCCGAGCGGATAGCCCGACCAGCACCTCGGCCCAGCGGCGCGCCCCGCGCAGTTGCGGCATGAGCGACTGGAGCGGGGCGATGCGGTAGCCCGCCAGCCGCAGCTGGTGCACGATGCGCGCGTCCCGGACATCGCCGGGCCGGTAGCTGCGCGCCGCACCGGTCGAGCTGCGCCCCGGAGTCACCAAACCCATTGCCTCCCAATGCCGCAGTGTCGACGGCCGCACGCCGAGCGCCTGGGCCAACTCCGAGATGCTCATGGCGTCGGTGGCACGCACGTCGTCGATGGACTCGTCGGCGATGGCGTGAACCGCCGCCTGCGCCAACGCGAGATCGCGGCGTTCGCCATCGAGGCGCGCGTGCGCGGCGTCCAGCAGCGCGAGGGGCTCCGACGGCGGCCCCGCGTGCACCGCCCGCATGATGGTCTTGGCCTCGACCGGACCCACACCCGCGGCCAACGCCCGGTAGGAGCGGGCGGCGCGCACATGGGTGTCGTCGTAGACCCGGTACCCGGTGGGCGTACGCCGCGCGGGCGGCAGCACCCCGTCGCGTTCGAGGTTGCGCACCTGCTGCACGGAGTATCCGGCCAACCGTGCCACCGCAGCGGTGCGTAAACCCGCCGAGTTGCGACTTTCTCCGACCTCACCTGCGCCCATCACCGAAAACCCTACACAAGCACTTCAATGCCACGCTGTAACCATGAGCATCGACGAGATCATCGCCTACATCGAAAGCCTCGGCGGCGTCCTGACCCTGAAGCCGCAGCCCGGCGACGGCACGCCCGAGATCGCCTGGGGCGACGCGTTCTTCTACTACGCCCCCGACGGACAGGTGCCGACCACCACCCAACCCTTCGCCACCATCGTGACCAAGGACTATCCCGACGACACCGCGTCACAGCTGTACCGGCCGAACACGTTCCGCGTGAACATCAGCGCCGGAAAGGACGCCTTCATTCAATCGACCGGACATACCCCACGCGAAGCCCCCGAGGTCGACGCCAGCGTCGCCGATACGGTCCTACCCCACCCCGTGTACAAGAGCGCCGCGTGGCTGGCGGTGGTGAACCCGGGCCCGCGCACCGAGGCCACGGTGCGCGAACTGCTCCGCACCGCCCACGACCGCGCCCGAACCCGCTACGACCAGCGCGCCGGTTAGCGCCGCCTACTTCCGGTCGCCCGCGAAGACGTCCAAACCCGCCGCCCGCAAATGGTGTTGCAGCTCGCGCGCATTGAGTTCGGCCAGATACCGGTTGTACGCGTCCATCGCGCGATCGGTATCGCTCGCGGCCGCCCCGCGCGCGGGCAGCAGCCCGGCGGGAATCTCCCGAATCTCCCCATCCGACAAGGGGTTCCCTTCGGTCAGCGCCGCGTCCCGCTCCATCGCCCGGAACCGGACCAGCCCCCACAGGAAGAACCCCGCGAACACCGGGAACAACAGCACATAACCCGGATTGTCGTCGACCCCATACCCGGACCCGCGCCCCCAGGCCAACCAACCGAGCAGCAGCAACATCGCGGCCGCCGCCGACACCACGGCACCCACCAGCGTCAGTCGTCTCTTGTCCGGCACAGCGACGATGCTAGCGACCTACTACGCGAGGTAGCAGCGCACCCCTGTCCCGGCACAGTACCGCTCGGCATTCCCCTCGGCCACCTCGGCAAATTCGGTCAGCGGCCAAGTCAGCGCGGTCGATTCGCAAGCTACTCCGGGCCACCCAGCTCGATCGGCCGGTACGCCAGCGCTTTATCCACGATCTGCCCGGGGGTCAGGGGAGGATCGGAGAAGTCCCAGTTCGACGAGCTGACCACGATCCAGTTCGGCGATATCGACTCCTTCCTGCTGACCCGACACGCAATGCGCGCCTACACAATAGGGCTCAGCGATACCGACTGGACCTTCTCACCCATCGCGCCCACGATCAATTCGGTATGACGATGGGACAGGACATGGCGCCCACGGCACAGGCGAGTGACGTGAGCAGGTTCTGCATCACGTCGGCGGAACCGGTGCCGAGGGAACTGCTGCCGGTGCCGGTGGTTTCCGCGGTGGCGGAACCGGCCGCGGTGACAAGTCCGGTGGCGACGGCGAGGGTGGCGACAGTTACGCGCAATGTTCGGGTTCGGCGGTTCATGGCTGAATCATATGGTCGGGCAGTCGAATTCGGCTGCCCCCGAATACAGGGTCTCGATCGTTTCGTCGATGCCGTTGTCACCACGGCACCACTCCGTCACGGCTCACGAACGAGCCGGAGGCGGCGTCGATTGTCCGCATCGCGGCCGCGACCACCGGTTCGGCGCCCTGTGCGGCGGTCAGGGGCGCTTGGGCGCGGTTGATGGGTGAGAAGTCGGTCTGCACGAAACCCGGGTCGACGGAGACGACCGTGATGCCGATGTCCGCGAGGACCTTCGACAGGGTGATGGTCAGACTGTTGAGGGCCGCCTTGGATGCCTGATAGGCGGGCACCACCAGGGCCGCCGGATCGGCCTGGGACTGCAAGGTCAGCGAACCCATGAACGAGGACACGTTCACGATCCGACCCGAGTCGCCGCGCCGCAGCAGCGGCAGCATTGCCTCCACCATGTAAAACACCCCGATCACATTGGTTTCGACGGTGCGCCGCACCGCTTCCGGGTGCACGTACCAGCTGGGGCCGGGCGCATCCCATTCGGCGGCGATGCCCGCATTGTTCACCAGTACATCGAGCCGCCCGTGGTCACGTTCGATGTCGTCGGCCAGCCGCTGCACCGATGCGGTCGAGGTGACCTCGAGGTGGTGGCCGCGTGCGTCGACACCCCGCTCCCCCAGCCGCCGCGCCGCGGCTACCGCCGCTTGCTCCGAGCGCCCGGTCACGATGACCGTGCACCCCGACAGGCCCAACCCCAGCGCCGTCTCGAACCCGATACCACGGGTCGAGCCCGTCACCACCGCAACCTCGGCCACACCGATTCCTCTCCGAATACGCCGCTCGAATGAACGTCCCTCGGATCATGGCCCGCGAGGACCACACGGCACCGGCGGGAATCCGACGTGGCATTCCGCGCACCCGGCGGCTGCCTCAGCCTGCGGTCGCCAGCACCCGCCACACCTTTCTGGAACGCGAGCGAACCTGCGGGGCCGCGTACTCGATGCGCCGACGCGCTTCGGTCGCACTGATGCGCAACAGATCGGTCAGCAACTCCACGGTGTCCCGATAGCCGGTGTCCGCGGCGAGCCCACGGCGCTCGGCTTCGGCGACGGCGGCGCGCATGGCGGCGTCCAGTCGCCTCCGACGGCGTTCGGTTTCGACGAGGGTGCGCAGCAGGTCGACATCGGCCAGGTCCGGCCATCCTGGTGCTGGAGCATTCGGCGCCAGCGCGGTCGAATGTGTGGTCACCCGAGGCAGCCTACCGCACGATAGAACATATGTTCGAGAAACGCGGCGGATGCTCAGGGGAGTGTGGCGATGGCCAGGGTGCGCAACCGGTCGGGGTCGGCGATGACTTCGTATTCGGTGATGCGAGTGCCTTCGAACTGGAAGCGCAGGACCAGGGTGAGGTGACCTCGCGGGGCGACCACGGCGCCGACCGTTCCGTCGATGAGGGCGGGTTCGGCGAACGCGGCGCGGCGGCCGAATCGGGCGATGTCCTCGGTGACGCGGGTGATGCCGTGCGCGGTGAGCGGGGTGCCGGTGAGGACGGCCGCGGCGTCGGCGCGGCGTACAACGTCGGGAGCCAGGATCGCGAGCAGCGCTTCGACATTGCCGGTATGGGCGGCGTCCAGGAACGCCTCGACCACGCGGCGGTGCCGGGCGAGATCCACGGGGGAAACCGCGGGGTTGCCCCGGACGCGTCGGCGGGCGCGGCTGGCGAGCTGTTTGGCGGCCGTCGGTGTGCGGTCGACGACTACGGCGATCTGGTCGAACGGCACCGCGAAGACGTCGTGCAGCACGAAAGCCACCCGTTCGGCGGGCGACAGCCGATCCAGCACGACCAGCAGGGCGCGGCTGACCGAGTCTGTTTGCACAGCCGCCTGTTCCGGGTCGTAGGTGGTGTCCCGCAGGTCGGGGGCAGCGTCGTCGAGCGGGTGCTCGGGATGGGCGGCGCGGGAACGCAGGTGGTCCAGGCAGATTCGCGAGATCACCGTGGTCAGCCAGGCGGGTAGGTTCGCCACCTCGGCGGGGTCGGTGCGGTGCAGGCGCAACCACGTGTCCTGGACCGCGTCCTCCGCCGCGGCCCACGAGCCGAGCATGCGATAGCCGACGGCGCGCAGGTGCGGGCGCTGTGCTTCGAACTGCCTCGTCAGCTCGTCTCGATCGGACATCGGTCACCTTTCCTCACGCCCGTTCGTCTACTGCACGAGTCCCTTTCACCGGGGAGAGCAGCGAACCAAGGAGATGTCCCATGTCTACCGCAGCGATCATCGTGTCCGTACTGGCGGCCCTGGCGGCACTCGTCGCGGCCGGTGTCGACGTGGTTCGGGCCGACTGGGTAGCAGGCAACATGGCCCGCTACGGCGTGCCTCGCAACTGGCTGCCAGGGTTGGCGGGCGCCAAGGCCGTGGGCGGAGTGGGGCTGCTGATCGGCTTGGCGGCGCAGCCTCTGGCGCTAGCGGCGG
>NZ_BAGD01000089.1 GCF_000308635.1 Nocardia otitidiscaviarum NBRC 14405
ACCCGTCAGGCCGTGCGGCGCGGCGCGCCGAACCAGAGCCGGGCCGCCTGCACCGCATAGTCGAGTCCGGTGGCGACGGTCAGCACCACCGCCGCGTACATCAGCAGCATGCCCGCGGTGAACCAGCCGTCCGAGAGCGGCAGCAGTAGCACGGCGATGGCCACCGACTGCACCAGCGTCTTGAGTTTGCCGCCGCGACCGGCCGGAATCACCCCGCGCCGGACCACCGCCAGGCGCAGCAGCGTGATCCCGATTTCGCGGGCGCCGATGACGATGGTGATCCACCAGGGCAGATCGCCCAGCATGGACAAACCCACCAGGGCCGCGCCGATCAGCGCCTTGTCCGCGATCGGATCGGCGAGCTTGCCGAAATCGGTGATCAGCCCGTATTTCCGGGCCAGCTGCCCGTCGATGCGGTCGGTGACGGCGGCGATCCCGAACAGCGCGGCCGCGGCCCACCGCCAGCCGGTGTCGTGGCCGCCGCCCGCGAACAGCGCCGCCAGGAACAGCGGCACGATGGCGATGCGCAGCACCGTCAGCACATTGGCCACGTTCATGAGCGGTACGGCGGCCGGTTCGACGGCGCCGACCTCCGGTCGGGGTGCGGGCGCGAACCCGGAATGCGGGGAACCCGCCCCGGCCCAGCGGCCCTCCTCACGCTGCACGGTCACCAGCGCCCCCACCGGCCGGCGACTCGGCCAAGGGACCCGGCGACGACCGGGCAGCGGGAGGACTGGATGTGCGACACACCTTCAGACTATCGGTACGGGGGCCGACTACTGTGCACCCCATGACAACACGGGCACCTCACAGCGGTTCGGTAGACGGCGCGGCGGCGGGCACTCCCGCCGTGCGCCGCGCCCGTGCCTCGGATGTGCCCGAGATCAAGGGCCTGGTCGATATCTACGCGGGCCGGATCCTGCTGGAGAAGAACCTGGTCAATCTCTACGAGGCGGTGCAGGAGTTCTGGGTGGCCGAACTCGACGGCCGCCTCGTCGGCTGCGGGGCCCTGCACGTGCTGTGGGCCGACCTCGGCGAGGTGCGCACCGTGGCCGTGCACCCGGACGTGAAGGGCTCGGGAGTCGGGCACATGCTCGTCTCCCAGCTCATCACGGTGGCGCGGGAGCTGGAACTGAAGCGCCTGTTCGTGCTCACCTTCGAGGTGGACTTCTTCGGCCGCCACGGTTTCGCCGAGATCGACGGCACCCCGGTCACCGCCGAGGTGTACGCCGAGATGTGCCGCTCCTACGACACCGGCGTCGCCGAATTCCTCGACCTCAGCTACGTCAAACCCAACACCCTCGGGAACACCCGAATGCTGTTGAACCTCTGAACCTTTCGACAACCGTCAACCATCCCCCCGACCAGGAAGCTCCACCCGTGCCGATCTTCGCCGTCCACTACACCTACACCGATGCCACCGCCGCGGCCCGCACCGAACACCGCCCCGCGCACCGCGCCTTCCTCAACGGACTGGTCGACCAGGGCATCGTGCTGACCAGCGGCCCGTACCCGGACGGCTCCGGCGCGCTGCTGCTCTTCCGCGTCTCCGAGGCCGAGGAGATGCCGAAGCTGCTGGCACAGGATCCGTTCGCGCAGCTGGGGCTGATCGAGGAGGTGCGGTTCGTGGAGTGGCTGCCGGTCATGGGCGCGTTCGCGGAGTAGCCGGGCGCGGTCAGCGCCGCATGCCGGCGAGCAGCGCCTTGCCCGTCAGCTTGCGATCGGCCGTGAGCAGGTAGGAGACCGGCGTTTCCTGGATGGTGGTGCGGCGAGCGCGCATCCGGTCCGCGACGTACGGGACGACCGCGAAAGCGAAACCCGATCCGGAACCGGCGAGATCGGAGAGCGCGGGAAGCGTCGCCCCGGTGCTCGCGGCGGGCAGATCGACCTTGATACCGAGCAGACCGGGTGCGGCGTCGATACCGAAGTCGTCCGACGCCCGGCACAGCTCCTCGAGCCGGGGTTTGGTTGTCGACCGGTAGACGTCCCGGAGTCGGCGCCGTGCCGACTCCGGCCCCTCGGCGAGCACGACGCTCTCCAGTTCCTTCGACAGCGATCCGATGTGCTCCCGGAAGGCCCGCAGCGGCCCCGCGTGGCGCTCGCGAAACGACAGCAGCGTCGACAGCGGCACGTCACGCAACCGCTCGGGCCGCAGCGCGGCGTGCGCGGCGAAATGAATGTAGGCGTGCTGCGCGTCCTCTTTCACCGGCTCGGCCGTATCGTCGTCGACCAGCAGATCGTAGAGCCGGTCGATGGTGCCGACAGCCGCGTGCGCACGGGGGTCGTCGGTCACGGGTGAGACCCGCTGCCGCGCCGCCACCACATCGGCGAGCGCCGTCCGGTAGACGTCGGCGAGGCGAGGATGCATCCCCAGGTACGGACCGGTCGCCTCCTCGACGGCCACCGCCAACCCCTCCTCCTCCAGCAGCCGGGACAGCGCGAGGTGCGCCTTCGGTCCGTCGGTGCCGACGTGCACCCACGCCAGACCCGGGTACGCCCGGCGCGGCCCACCGGACCTGCGCGGCGTGGCCGCCGACCCGGCCGAGTCCACCACCGCCCGCCACGCGTACGGCTGCAATACCCGCGGCTCCCCCGAGGTGATGATGTCGCCGAAGATATTGGTGAGCCGCCGCAGATCCTCCCGAACCGGCTCCACGTCGTGCAGGAAATCGGTCTCCGCGCGCAACCTGGCCACCGCGTCCGAATCGGTATCAGTGGCCGATCGCGGCCGAATTCGCGCGAGATGATCCCACGTCAACAGGGCCAGTTTCAGCCAGTTCTCGTTCCGGAAACGCATCCACGGGTAGTACAGGGCGATCTGTGACACGGCCCCAGCATGCCAGCACCACCGGAGCGCTGTCTCGCGAAAGCACTGCCGCATCCGAATTGCGTTCGGCAGCATTGGATCTGTTCTTCGATGGTCCGGCAAAACCTTGCGACGCCACGTCGCTGAGACTAAAATCACAACTGTCAGTGGGATTTCCGTTTCCGAGCAATCCGGCCTCGACCGCACACCGAATCGTCGAACACCACTGGGCTCGATCACGACGCGCCCACATTCCGAATGTCCAATCCTTTCGGCGTATTCGTCGAAAAGCACATCTTCGACCGTTCCGTTGATCTCTTTTCCGTGCCTCCGCTCCCGTCAGCGAGAAGTCCTGCGGCACCAGACGATCCGACGAATCGAGCGAGAGGTGCGCATGCGCTCCGTGAATTCCATTCCCACTGCGCCGAAAGCGATGCCGCTGCTCGGGCACGCGGGTCCGCTGCTCCGAGATCCGACGCGCTTCCTCACCTCGCTGCCCACCACGGAAAGCCTGATCCGGATTCGTATCGGCCCCGCCCGGATGGTGCTGGCCTGCGATCCCGCGACGGTTCGCCAACTGCTGCGCGACGATCGGACCTTCGACAAGGGCGGGCCGATCTACGACCGAATCCGCGAAGTGCTGCGGGACAGCCTCGCTTCCTGCCCGTACGAGGCACATCGCCGGCAGCGCCGCCTGGCGCAGCCCGCCTTTCGCTCCGACCGCCTCCCGCTGTACGCGCAGACGATGACGGAATGCATTGTCGACGTCATCGATTCCTGGCCCGACGACGAGCCGCTGAACCTGCTGACGGAGATGATGACGATCACCTCGCGCGTCACGGCCTCCACCCTGTTGTCGAACAGCCTCCCCGCCGAACTGCTCGATCGGCTGCTGACCGATATCACAACCCTTTTCGACGGCTTCTATCTGCGCACCTTCCTGCCGCCGCCACTGGACCGCTTTCCGTCACCGGGAAACCTGTCCTACCGCCGCGCGCACGCGCGCCTGCGCCGCACCGTCGACGACATCATCGCGGCACGACGTCGCGCGCCCGCGGACCACGGCGACCTGCTGTCCGCCCTGATGTCGGCCAGAGACGTCGAACACGACGGCGGCGGAATGAACGACGAGGAGATCACCGACACCATCATCGCGTTCTTTCTCGCCGGCACCGAGACCACCGCGACGACGCTGGCATGGGCGCTGTACCTGCTGGCCCGCAATCCCGACGTCGAACACCGGTTGCACGCCGAGGTCGACGCGGTCCTGCCGGACCGGACCGCGCGCTATCCCGATCTGCGTCGACTCACCCTGACCGAACGGGTGATCACCGAAGCGCTGCGCGTCTACTCACCGGCCTGGCTGTCGATGCGAGTGGTCACCGGCCCCACCACGCTGGGCGGGTACACGCTGCCCGCCGGCACGACAGTGGCCTACAGCCCCTATCTGATCCACCACCGGGCGGACGTCTTCCCGGAGCCGGAGATCTTCGATCCGGATCGATGGGATCCCGATTCCGCACAACCACCGCCGGAGCACTTCATCCCCTTCGGCGGGGGCGCGCGAAAATGCATCGGCGACAGATTCGGCATGACCGAGGCGACCCTCGCGCTGGCGACCATCGCGAGTCGCCGGCGATTACGGCTGTCGACCACCCGGGATGTGACCCCGGCGACGGGTCTGCTGCTGCGACCTCGAAATCTACTGATGACGGCCAGCTCCCGACACACCACCCCGGTCCGCGCGGGCGACAAGGCCGACCGATGACAGCGGAAGGCCGACAGGCGACCAATGACGGATTGCCGATGCCGCGACTGTTCATGCCGTTCGACGAGTGCACCGAGAATCCTGCGATGAGCGCCACCGCGGCCGGGGTGTGGGCATGGGTCGACTCGTTCGAGCTGACTCCGACCGACAGCAGCCGGAAGCACCTGGAGCGCACCGAAACCCCGTGGATCGCGAGCCTGTTCTACCCGCAGGCTGCACCCCACGTCCTGCCCGTGCTGACGCAGCACCTGGCCTGGGCCTTCATCGTCGACGATCAATTCGACGACGGTCCGGTGGGGCGCGATGTCGCACAGGCGACCGCCGCCGTGACCGAGCTCCGAGCCCAACTGGAGACGGCTCCGACGCGGGCCCGCAGCCGCCCCGCGCGAGCGCTGCGCGATATTTGGACGCGCGCCGTCGCGCGGCGGTCGCGGGGTTGGATCGAACAGTTCAGCACCAGCACCGGGGAATGGCTGGATTCACTGCGCCTCGACGCCGAGGACCGACGGCACGATTACCGCCCCACGATCGCGGAGTATCGACGACGGCGACGCTATGGGTCCGGCATGCCGATGTTCTTCGACCTCGCGGAACTCTCGGTCGGAGTGGATGTCGATCCGCGGCTGCGCGCCCTGCCGGAATTCTCGCGGGCTCGGCTGTGGCTCGCGGAATGGATCGGATTGCACAACGACATCTACATGGCGCGAAAGGATCTCGAGATCGACCCGGCGCACAATGCCGTCTGCATCGTCCACCGCACGGGTGGGCTGTCCCTGGAACAATCGCTCGTCGCCGTTTCCGACATGGCGGATCACTGTATGAGGCGATATCTCGAATGCGAGCGCGAGTGCCGCTCGGCATTCGATGCGACCGCGGCCTCGGCTCGGGATCGCGCCGACGCCGAACAGTGCTTCGTCTCCTACCCTCAGGTCTGCCGAGCCTGTTTCGATATCGAGGGTCGCACGCAGCGGTACCGGAACGCGTCGGACTATCTGGCCGCCGCGCGGCACAGCCGAGACGAAGCACCCGACTGGACCGCACAGCGCCTGTTCGGCGATTGACCCGGGCCGCATCCATCCACGGCCGCCGGACCGGAGCGCAGTGCGCGTTCCGGCGGCGGCCCGAGATCAGCTGTTGTGGGCGGCCTTCTCGATGAGTCCGGCGATCTCGGCGGGGCGGCTCAGCATCGAGGCGTGGGCGGCGGGGAGGGTGACGATCCGCTCGTCGTCGGCGACCTGGGCGGCCAACTGCCGTTGCAGCTCGGGCTGGATCATCTTGTCCTCGGCGGAGATCTGATACCAGGTGTTCGCGCGCAGGGTCTCCCACGCGGGTACCGCGTCACCCGCGCCCGCCAGGGAGAGCACCGAGGTGGGCTTCTGGACGGCGGCCAGCACCGCGGCCTGGGTGGCGGGCAGGTCGGCGCAGAAGTCGGCGTGGAAGCGGGCGCGGTCGAGGACGAGGTCGGGGGCGTCGTCCGCGCCGATGTTCACCAGGTCGGCCGCGCCCTGGGAGGCGGCACCGAATTCCTGGTTGATCGCGAAGGCCGACTGCCCGGCCTTGGGCGCGTAGGCCGCCACGTACACCAGGCCGGTGACGTCGGCGCGCCCGGCGGCGGCCTGGCTGATGACCGCGCCGCCGTAGGAGTGCCCGGCCACGATGGTGGGTCCGGCGAGCAGGTCGAGGTCGCGGGCCACGGTCGCCACGTCGTCGGCGAAGGTGCGCAGGGACAACTGGCTGGCGACGACCGTACCGAAGCCGTCCCGGTGCAGCAGTTCGATGACGGGGGCCCAACTGGAGGCGTCGGCCCAGGCGCCGTGCACCAGTAGCACGTTGGGGTGGTCGGTCATATCCGCTCCTTGTTCGCACGCGAATCACCGCGCACGGTCGGGGTTCTCGATCGCGACCACCGTGTGGCAGAGGACTCAACGCCGTGTGAAAGCTCGATGAAAGCACAGCTCAAACGCTGTTGTGGGCGCGATCGAAGGCCCGCTGCGCCCGGTACTCGGCGCGGCCGCCCACACCGTCACACATAGGATGAATTTCCCTGTGCCGATCGGGCGCAGGCCAGGTTGCGGAGGTTGCATGGACCGGCACGACGCGGAATCCGGAGCCCGGACCGGGCTGCGGTTCATCGTGCTCAACGGCGTCGAGGTGGAACGCGACGGCATCCCGGTACCGCTGGGACCGCCGCAGCGGCGGGCACTGCTGTGCGCCCTGGCCTTCCGCCGCCGCCAGTGGGTGTCGGCGCGGACGCTGCTCGACGCCCTCTACGACGGGGCCGCCCCGGCCAGCGGAATCGGCGTGGTGCGGACCCATATCTCGGCCCTGCGCCGCGCGCTGGAACCCGACCGGCCGCCGCGCTCCGCACCCATGGTGCTGCTGTCCGGCCACGGTGGATACCAGCTGCGCATCGACGACGACCGGATCGATCTCGGTGTCTTCGATCGGCTCGTCGCCGACGCCGAACTGGTCCGCGCCGATCCGGTGTCCGCCCAGCAGCGCTACCGCCGGGCCCTGGGCCTGTGGTCGGGCGAACCGCTGGCCGGAATGCCGGGCCCGTATGCCGAGAGTCAGCGCATCGCATTGATCGAACGCCGCCTCGCGGTCGTGGAGGACAGTCTCGAGGTGGACCTGACACTCGGGCAGGCCGACCATGTCATCGAGTGCGCGCGGCAACTGCTGGCCGACCATCCGCTGCGGGAGCGCGCGGCGGGGCTGCTCATGCGCGCGCTCGCCGAGCGGGGGCGGCGCGCCGAAGCGCTCGCGACGTACACGCGGATACGGCGGCGGCTGGTGGACGAACTCGGGGTGGAGCCGGGTGCCGAACTGTGCGCGCTTCAGGCGCGAATCCTGAACGGCGGCACGGACTTCCGGGTCGCGACCACTCCCCCACCGGTATCGGCGGACCCCGCGCCACAGCTGGACCCCGCGCCACCACTGGACCCCGCACCACAGCTGGACCTCGCACCACCAATGGGCGCCGCACCGCCACTGGACGACGCACCATCACTGCGCGACGCACCATCACTGCGCGACGCACCATCACTGAACGCCGCAGC
Organism: Nocardia otitidiscaviarum NBRC 14405; assembly: GCF_000308635.1. Taxonomy (GTDB): domain Bacteria; phylum Actinomycetota; class Actinomycetes; order Mycobacteriales; family Mycobacteriaceae; genus Nocardia; species Nocardia otitidiscaviarum. The sequence goes on from NZ_BAGD01000089.1 coordinate 7,634, forward strand.
ACCAATGGGCGCCGCACCGCCACTGGGCGAAGCGACACCGGGGCCGGGCTTCGCCGCTGGGCCACAGCATGTTTCGCCGCCCACACCAGGTGCTGCCACACCCGTGCGAGCAGGTTCACCGCTCACATCGCACGCTGCCACACCGTCGCACGAAGTGCCGACACCCACGCGGAACGCCGATGCGCCACTGCCGCCCGGCCGTCGCGAACAGGTGGATCGCATTCTCGCCGCCCATCGCCGCACCATCGCGGGTACGGGCGGGGTCGTGCTGATCTCCGGCTATCCGGGATATGGCAAGACCGCACTGCTCGAGGCGGTGGCGCGGCGGATTCCGTCGTCGTATCGCGCCAGCCTGGCCGCTCCGGGCGGCCGCGAACCGCGCGTCCTCGACATCATCCGCGCCGCCCTCGGGGCCGCGGAGATCGAGCCACCCCACGATCTCCCGACGCTGGTCGACCGGGTGCGCGACCTGTTGGCCGCGGTGTCCGCCGCGCATCCGCTGGTGCTGTTGCTCGACGACGTGACCGACGGCGACGAGCCATCGCTGCGGCTGTTGACCGCGCTCGCACCGGCATTGCGCTCGATGCCGGTGCTGATCGTGGTCGCCTTCGACGACCGGCCGTGGTATCCGCTCGTCACCTCCGAATGGCATGCCGCCCTGGAGCGCGGCGCGATCACCACCGTCCGGTTGGCGGGGCTGGGTCCGGCCGCGATCGGGGCGCTCGCCGCCCGCGAACTGGGTCGCCCCTGCCCCGCCGAATTGGCCGCCGACATCCACCGCGCCACCGCCGGTATGCCGGTCCTGGTCACCGCGCTGCTCGACGATCTGCGCCTGCTGGACGACCCGCGCACGGTGCCCGCCCGGCTGCCCGGCGGCGGCTACGCCCGGGCGGTGCGCCATCAGCTGAGCCGGTATTCCGTCGACGGTGGCCGGATGCTGCGCGCGATCGCGGCGTTGCAGCACGGGGAGCCACCGCTCGCGGTGCTGGCCGCCGCCTGCGAACAGGACGCGGCGGAATTCCGGGAGCGCTGCGAATTGCTGGTGACCGTCGGCATTCTGGACGATGCGGCGCGACCGCGGCTGTGCCATCCACTGTTCGCCACCACCCTGCTGCGGCTGGCCGCGCCCGAGGAGATCGAGCGCATCCGGCTCGCGGCCGCCCGCCAGGCCCGACGCGAATCCTGTGATCCCCGCACGGTCGCGCGCTACCTGCACGGGCTGCGCGGCGAGCGGTGGTCGGGTTGGGTCCCAGCGCTGGTGGAGGCGGCCGACGAGGCCGCACGCCACCGCGACCTGACCGAGGCCGCCGACCATCTGACCGCGGCGCTGCGCATCGCCGGATCCGAACAGCGCGAACACATTCTGATCCGGCTCGGTCAGCTGAAGTTGTGGACCGACCCGGCCGCCGCGCGCGAGTACTTCGACGAGGCCGTGACCAGTCAGCGGAGCCGGGGTGTCACCCCGACGGCCGTCATTCCGCTCGCCTGGGTGCTCGCCACGGGCCGCCAAGCCGACGCCGCCCGGACGCTGGTCGAGGAGGTGATCGCCGAGACCGCCGTCCGCGATCCGGCCGCCGCCGTCCCGCTGCGCGCGTCGATGTGGATGATCGCCGCGCTCACCGACCAGTCCTGGCGCGACTTCGTCGCCCGGCTGCGCCGCGAACCCGTCCGCGACACCATTACCGCCGCGGTGCTCATCTGGGACGACGCCTTCGCGGTCCGCTGTAGCGCACAGCAGGCGCTGGCCCGCTTCCCGATGTTCGGCTCCGGTGATCACCTGCCCCGGGAGATCGGCGGCATCGTCGCGTCGGTGGCCATGTGGGCTGATGATCTGACCCTGGCCTGCCAACTCAGCGAGCAACTCGATGACCGGTCCTTCGGCGATCTCGACGTCTACCGCCGTGTCGTCTACACCGAAGCGCTGCTGCGCGGCGGCCGCTACACCCGAGCCCTGGCCCAATGCGACCTGATCGGAACCGATCCGGCCCGCCCCGTCACCCGCCGCCCGGCCGCCCTGGTCGCCCAGTACGCGCACGCGCTGCTCGGCCTCGGGCGCGCCGACGAGGCCGAGCACTGGCTCGACAGCGTCACCGATCAGGCCAATCCCGAAGCCTGGGAATGGACCGTGGTGAAGTACGTGCGCGCCCTGGTCTGCGCCGCGCGCGGCCGCGCCCGCGAAGCCGCGACGCTCTTCCTGGACTGCGGCCGCCGCACCGCCGCGAAGGGTCTGGCCAATCCCGCCCACATCGCCTGGCGCAGTTCCGCCGCGCTGCAACTCGTTTCGCTGGGCGAGACGGCCCGAGCGCGCGAACTCGCCACCGCCGAACTGGAACTCGCGCTCCGCTGGAACACTCCGTACACGCTCGGCCGCGCCTACCGCGCGGTGGCCCTGACTTCCGATGAGTCCCAAACGATTCCACTTCTGCACCGAGCGGTCGACCACCTGCGGCACTCCGAAACCGTCACCGAACTCGTTCTCGCCGAGATCGACCTCTCCGACGCCCTCCGGCGCGCGGGTGACGACCGCGGCGCGCGGGAGCATCTGCTGACCGCCCGCGATATCGCCGCCGGGCGAGGTGCGACGCTGTTCACCGACCGTATCGACGCGCGCTTGCGCTCCCTCGCCGTCGACCGTCGCGCCGGCCGCGACCCCGCCCAGGACCGGGCGGTGGCGGAGGGGCGGATGCAGGCCGCTGCGGGCTGACCTGATACCGCGCTTCCCCTCGGGCGGTGCGAGGGAGGAGACTGCAGGGATGGGTCGGGAGGGTGAGCGGTGAATCCGCGGGACGCGGTCCAGGATCTCGGGTACGCGGCGGGTTGGCGGCTGGTGCGCGCCCTGCCGGAGCGGTGGGCGCTCGGCCTGTTCGGCCTGGCGGCCGATCGCGCGGCCCGCGATGGCGGGCCGATTCAGTTGCGGCGCAACCTGGCCCGGGTGCTGTCCACGACACCGGAGCAAGTGCCCGACGACCTCGTGCGCGCGAGCTTGCGCTCCTACGCGCGGTACTGGTGCGAGTCGTTCCGGCTGCCCTCGATGGATCCGGTACGACTGGCCGAACGCATCGAATCCGTGGCCACCGGGCTCGAACACATCCATGCGGCCGTCGCGGACGGTCGCGGCGCGGTGCTCGCGTTACCGCACTGCGGCAACTGGGATCTGGCGGGAGTCTGGGTGGTGCATCGGGTGGGATCGCCGACCGTGGCGGCCGAGCGGCTGCGGCCGGAAGCGCTGTACCAGCGTTTCGTCCGCTTCCGGGAGGGCCTGGGATTCGAGATCATCCCGCTCACCGGCGGCACGATGCCACCATTCGAGCAACTCACCGCGCGACTGCGACAGGGACGCATCGTCGGGCTGCTCGGTGAACGCGACCTGACCGGCTCGGGCGTAACGGTCGACTTCTTCGGCGAACCGGCCCGCATGCCCACCGGCCCCGCCCGGCTGGCGATCGCCTCCGGCGCACCCCTGCTGCCGGTGCGCTGCTGGTTCACCCCCGGCAGCTGGGGCTTCCACATCGACGAGCCGATAGACACCACCGGCGGAGTGCTGCGCACCACCCAGACACTCGCCGACCGCTTCGCCGCCGCTATCACCGCGCACCCCGCCGACTGGCACATGCTGCAACCGGTGTGGACCGCCGACTTCCGCGCCGCCCGGCCCGACGGCGGAATCTGATCGCGCCTGCCTGTCGAACGCACTCGTCACGAACTCGGCTCCTCCGGCGACGGAGTCGTTCGCCGACCAGCCGGGACCCTGACGCTGGTCGGCACAGTTCATCGACCAACCACCAGCACAGCGATATGGTGCGCTCTGCCGTCGACAGAACTCCCTTTCGTCGGTACAGGTCGGCTAGATGTCGAATCCGCGGACGAAGACGAGGAAGCGTTCGGCGATAGCGTCCGGGTGTTGGGCTGGGGCCCAATGGTTTCCCTCGATGACGTACGTGCGCAGGTTGGGCACGAAGGCGCGCGGGGCGCTCGTCTGGCAGGCGACGGTGACGTTGACGTCGTGCACCGGTGCGAGCACCTGTGTCGGGACCGAGACCGAGCGCGGGCGCGGCCGTAGCAGGCGGCCGAGATTGGCTCGGTACAAGGCGATTCCGTCGATCGCGTCCGCCTGCGACGACGGCGTACGCGGTACGGTGCCCGCGGGTTCGCCACGGGTGCTGGAGACGGCGACGACGCGGTCGACGACACCGCGACGGACAGCGAATTCGGCGACGGCGGGCACCTGGAATCCCAGTGCGTAGGAGGAGCGCGCCAGTTGCGACAGCACGGCGCGCGGCTGGTGGGCGATCCCGCGCAGCCAGGTCCCCATCATGTCCAGCGAGGGCCCGGAGATGCTGGTGAACGTCGCGATGCGGTCGGTCAGGCGCGGGTCGGCCACCGCGTCCCATGCCTGGATCGAGCCCCAGTCGTGGGCGAGCAGGTGCGCGCCCTCGGGGGCGACGGCGTCGACCACCGCCACCAGGTCGTCGACCAGCCGCGCGATCCGGTAGGCGCTGGTCGATGTCGGGTGATCGGAGCGGCCCGCGCCGCGCATGTCGTAGGCGATGACGCGGAAACCGTCATCGCGCAGAATCGCGGCGACCCCGTCCCAGATGGCGTGATCGTCGGGATAGCCGTGGATGAGGACCACGGCCGGGTCGGATGGGGACCCCTGCTCGTAGACGGCGAGTTCGACGCCGTCGGTCGAGGTGACCGTGCGGGACGGTCGCTGCGGTGCGATCTGGGCCATGACGCCTCCGTGCCAGGTTCGTCAAGCAATGATACTCTTGAGACAGGATTTGACTTTCTGTCTCACACGATACGGTTGCCCTGATTCGCCTGGCAACAAGGAGCGCACCGCGAGTGACCGAGAGCACATGGACGCACAGACTCACCGATCCAGACCCGGCGGTGCTGCGACTGCTCGACGACCCGGACGAGGTCACCGCCCGCATCCTGACCGCCGCCGTCGAGCAGATGGCCACCGTAGGCTGGCGCCGCTCGACCATGGAGGACGTCGCCAAACGCGCCAAGGTCGGACGCGCGACCGTCTACCGGAAATTCCCGAACAAGACCGTGCTCACCGACGCCGTCCTGCACGATGAACTGCGCAAATACCTGGCCGGGAGCACCGCGGCGGTCGCCGGCTGCACCGATATCGCCGAACGATTGGCCGAAAGCGCCGCCTACACCACCGAATACCTGCGCGAACACCGCCTGCTGCGGCGACTGCTGGAAACCGAACCCGACACCGCCCTGCCCGGTCTCACCCTCGACGCCGGACCCCTCATCGGCCTGTTCCGAGAGTTCTGCGTCGCCCTGTGGAAACACGAACTCTACGGCGACACAACGATTTCCGATCACACCGAACAGCATCTGCGCACCGTGGCCGAACTCCACATCCGCATCGCCCTGTCACTGCTGCTGACCGCCGACACCGCCATCGCCCTGGACACCACCGACCAGGCACGCGAGTTCGCCCGCCGCTACCTCGCCCCCATGCTCACCACACCGCCGGACCAGCCGGAGTAACCCACACTCGACATACCCGAGTTCCGCGCGATCCGCAGAGTGCCGAATCCGGCTCGACACGCAGGGTCTCGACCGCGCCCGCTACCGGATGTGTCGCACCCCACAGTCGACGGCGCGATACGCCGAATCGCGACCATATCCGGATATCCGCGTCCACGAGAACCAGATCCACTGCGGGCAGCGAACTCTCGTCGACCAAGTCAGACTTGACTCCGCTGAATCAAACTGATTCGATTCGAATCATCATGGTTCCACTGAATCACCCTGCGGAGGACGCGGCGGCTGCGGCGGCAGTCATCGCGAATTCCGGTGTGCGCCAGACGCATCCGCGTCAGCAGCTGGGTGTGGAGCTACGCCGGCTGCGGGATCTGGCCGGAATCTCCGGGCGGGAACTGGCCAAGCGGGTCGGCATCAGCCAGTCGACGCTGTCGCGGATCGAAGCCGGGCAGGTGGTTCCCCCGCTGCCGCAGGTCCTCGACTGGGCCGAAGCGGTCGGTGCGGAACCGGATTGCCGCCGGTCGCTGCGTACGCTCACCGAGGCGGCGCACTCGCCCGAGGTCAGTGACTGGGCGGCCGCGCTCGCGGACCGCACGCATCTACAGGACGACGTCCGGGCATTCGAAGAGGACGCGCAGACGGTGCGCAACTTCCAGCCCTCACTGGTGCCGGGTCTGCTCCAGACCGCCGACTACGCCCGCCGGGTGTTCGCGAATTTCGATCCGCCCTATGCGCCCGACGCCCTGGCGGCCGCACTCGCCGCACGGCTGGAGCGCCAGCGGGTGCTGTACGACCCGACGAAGCGCTTCGAATTCCTGATCACCGAAGCGGCCCTGCGTTTTCGGCCCGGTCCGCATCGCGTGCTGCTCGCCCAGCTGGACCGAATCATCTCGATCGAGACCCTCGATACGGTCACCATCGGGGTGATTCCGCAGGACATCGAGGCGAGCACCACGATCCCGCACGGTTTCGTCATCTACGAGAACGCCGACCACGCCGTCGCTTCCGCGGAGCCGATCGCGGGCAGCCTGGTCACGCGCGGACCCGAACTCGTCGACGCCCACCGTCGCCACTGGGTGGCACTCACCCGCATGGCCGTATTCGACTCCGATGCCCGAGAATTCCTCGCCGAACTCCGAGCCGAAATACACCACGTCGCAATGAATTGACCTGTTTCCAGCGGCCGCACGAGGGGTCGGCCGCAACTGGGGGTGGGGGTGGTGGTGCCGCAGCGAATTCGCTGCGGCACCACCGACCGGCGTCGATCACCGAATCAGTCACCGAAATCGAATTCACCGGCCCGCACACCCGAGGTGAACGCTCGCCACTCCGACCGCGTGAACCACAGCGTCGGACTGTGCCGATCCTTGGAATCACGCAATGCGATCCGGCCGTCGTGGTACGCGACCTCGACGCAATCACCGCCACCGTAACTGAAGCTGCTCTTGGCGAACTTCGGGCCGCGACGCTCCCCGCGAATCATATTGCCGTTCATGGCATTCATTCCTTCCCCCGGAGAGTCACTCCCCATGACCCTCGCGTACAACGCTGACGACACCCACACTGATATCCGGACCCCCAGCTGCGCAACTGATTTCGTCCGGACCCGCGCGCTGATACATCGAAACGCTCATGAACGCAACCTTACGGCCACCCACCGACAAGTTACGGTGGCGTACGGGCCGCGGCGACGCGGCAAATCGGCAGGTCGGAAAATCGTTTTACCGCCGCCCGATCGCATTGCTACCGTGGTCTCGACACGTTCCTCCGACAACCGGGAAAGGCGGCATCGTGACCGAGCCGACACAGCGTCGCATCGCGCGCACCCTCGCCTTCCCCCGACGCCTCCGCGCAGGCGTACGGAGCGTTCCCTAGATCTCACCCGAGATCCACCACAGGGGTCGCTCCAGGGCACACTGCCGGAGCGGCCCTTTTCGTATCCCCTTCCCTCGTAGCCCAATTGGCAGGAGGCACCGGATTCAGGATCCGGACAGTGTGAGTTCGAATCTCACCGAGGGAACCCATTCTTCTCGCCCCGCGCAGCTCAGCGCGGAGTGGATGTCAACGGCGACATCCGCGCGGGGCCACGTGTCCGTAGCTCAGCCGGAAAGAGCGCCTGCCTACGAAGCAGGAGGCCGGGGGTTCGAATCCTCCCGGGCACACGACCGCCAGACCCGACACCACCTACCGGCCCCGCGGACAGCCACCGATCACGATGCGGCACCGCGCGTGCGGCTACGCCGATGCTGCTTACCGGCACCGTGAATCGGCCACCGAATCGGTCCGGGACGTAAAGGAATTCAGCATGTGGACCAGTAGCGGGATACGGCGTTCGTAGATCTCGGGATACGCGGCACGCAGGGGGTGCTGGATGGCTTCGCTGTCGAACAGGTCTACGAGGATGAAGACAAGGGTGGCGAAGTCCTGTGCGTCGAGATCGAACTCGGGGCCTACGATGCGAGCGGCGGTGTCGATCATGAAAGGGCCGACGTCGGTCATGGAGTGACGCATCGCGTCGCGGAGCTGCTCGTCGGTTCGCGCCGCCGTGGTGAGTTCCAGGATCGCGTGGTGGGTCGGATTGTCGGTCAACTCGTGCAGCACCCGCAGCAGGGTCTCGATGTCGGTCCCGCTCGACGCGTCGGCGAGCTCCTGAACGCGGCGAGTCACGAGTTCGGCGTTGCGGCGTACGGCTTCCCGGGCGACAGCGGCCATGAACTCGCTCATGGTTGGGAAGTGACGGAACAGTGCGCCGTAGGAGATGCCGGCACGGGCGGTGACGGTGTTGGCCGAGGCTCGGGCGTAACCGAGTTCGTCGAGAGTCGCGATCGCAGCGTCGAACAGTTTGGCGATGGTGGCTTCCCGGCGTTCCTGCTGTGTCCTGCGCACCGGTCAACTGTAGGACATCTCATTTAGATGGTGACCTATCGCTATCTTGCTTGCCGGGTGTGTCCCCCGTTACAGTCCTACTCGCCGGTAAGAAGATGGGCGGAGAGCGGGGTTCCGATGAAGGCTGGACTATCGATTCGCAGGACAACAGCGCGGTCACTGGCCGCGACGGTCGCACTGGCGGTGAGCGCGATGTTCGTGGCCCCGTCGGCGTCCGGTGAGCAGAACGAGCGGTTCACCGGTATCGACGGGGGCGAATACGCCGCCCGGTGGACGGAAGCCGTGGACGGGCCGCAGCCTTACAACGGCATCGTGCCCGATCTGGCGGTACCGATCACGATGGACGACGGCACGGTACTCGCGGCCGATATCATTCATCCGGCCGAGGACGGCCGGGTCGCCGGCGGTCAGCGACCGGTGATCTTGCAGATGCAGGGCTACGGCAAACTACTGATGCTGATCGGACAGGCCCTGCTGTATGCCGCCGACGACCTGGGAATCAAAGCGCCGCTGGAGAATTGGATCGGTTCACTGAATCTTCCGGGAGTCGGCCTGGACGGCCTGTTCGAGCTGACCCGGCAAGCCGATTCCGGCGCCATCGAAGCCGCGGTGCAGGACTGGGCCCTCGTCGACGCCGGCTACACCCTGGTCCAGGTCGATCTGCGGGGCACCGGCAGTTCACAGGGTGCGTGGCAGGTTTTCGGTGACCGCGAAAAGCAGGACATCGCACAGGTCATCGATTGGATCACCCGCCAGCCGTGGAGCGACGGCAACGTCGGCACCATGGGAACCTCCTTCACCGCCATCACGGCGCTCGAGGCCACCGATCGTCAGCCGCCGGGTCTGAAGGCCGTCTTCGCCTACGAGGGCAGCGCGGACCTCTTCAACGACATCACCGGCACGGGCGGTGCGGTCGGCGTCGGATTCCTGATCCCCTGGCTGCTGGGCGTCAACGCACTCAAGATGCTGCCGGACATCACATCCCTGGCCGTCGGCAAGTTCGATCCCGAACAGCAACTGCAGTGGCTGCGCGATCGCCTCGCCAATCCGCTGACCCTGGTAGACATGGTCATCAACGGCTACACCGCCATGACTCCCGACCAATTGACCGATGCGACACGGCAACTCGTCGAGCCGAATTCCTACTTGCGGCAGGGCCTGAAGACCGATGTCACCCGCATCCAGGTGCCGACCTTCATGGTCGGCGCGTGGTTCGATATCTTCGGCAATTCGCCCACCGCTACATTCAACGCCATTCCGCTGCCGCGGGAACAGAAGAAGCTGATCATGGGCGACGGCTACCATGCGGGCGCGGGTGTGGCCGGTTTCGGCCACACCGGCATGCCCCCGCGCCTGGATGTGTTGCAGCGCGCCTGGTTCGACCACTGGCTGCGCGGAATCGACAACGGCATCGAGAAGTACAGTCCGCTCACCATCAAACAGCAGGGCGGCGGCTGGGACGACGCACCGCAGTTCCCGCGCTCCGAGGTCACCTATCGGCGCTTTTACCTCAACGACCTCCCCTCCGGCACCAGTCCGCACTCCGTCTACGACGGCGGCCTGTCCGCGACCCCACGGCAGGCAGGCATCCGCGACCTGACGGTGGCGCCGGGCCTGCTGAGTCTGTGCGGCCGCGATGTCGCACAGATCACTGCGGGCGTGACCTCCATCATCGAAGCCTGCGGCAACGATTCGCGCATCTGGGAGAACGACGGGCTGAGCTTCACCAGCAGTCCGGTGACCATGCCGACCACCCTGTCCGGCCCGATCACCGCGCACCTCAACGTCGTCCACGACGCCACCGACGGCTACTGGGTGGCCACGGTCAACGACGTCGCGCCCGACGGCACCTCACGCGAGATCGCCACCGGCCAACTGGTCGCCTCCATGCGCCAGATCGACGACGCCACCAGCAAGAAGTCACCCAACGGCGATTACACCGCACCTACCTACTACCTCGACCTCGACAAACGCGAACCGACCGTGCCCGACGTCCCGGTCACCCTGGACATCGCGCTCACCCCGATCGAAGCCGTCCTGCAACCAGGCCATCGGCTGCGGGTCGACATCTACGCGAGCAATTTTCCGAAAGGCCTGCCGCCCATGATGTTCCTCGCCGACTCCGGACTCAGGCCCGAACACCTGCGCCTGGACCCCGACGCACCCAGCTGGATCAACGTGGCGCTGGACAACCCGATTCCCGAATAGGCCCCTGGATGGCCGTGCGCACCGCCGCGCACGGCCGCCGGGAGGCGTGGACAGCGATCCAGAAGATCCGCCACGGCATGAGCACGCGGCTCAGGGCCGGGTAGGCACGAATTGTCATACAGGAAGGTCGGAAAGACTCTAGACAACGCCGGGCATTCGCACTATCGGCAACCGAAAGGTATTCAATACCTTCAGGTACCCATTTCCAAGAGCCAGCAAACATTTCCCGATCTCAGCAATCCTCTTGCGGTTCCGGCACATTGCTGGCGAACAGTGTGTAACGTCGCCAGCGCTCGAATGTCTCACGGGAAAAATGCGGTGGCACGGTGCTCGGAATCGACGGTTGTCTGCAATCGATCATGGATATTCCCGGTGCGCGCTGCGCCACGCTCGTGGACGGGGCGAGCGGGCTGGCGATAGCGGCGGCGGGGCAGCACGAACTGGTTGATCAGCACGAAGACGCTGCTGCCACAACGGATGTAGTGCGGGCTGTGCTCGCCTGCCCGGCGCTGGCGAGCGGTCGCGACGGCGACGACATCAGCGAGATCGTCGTATTCGGCACGCACGGATTCCACCTACTGAATTTGGTGGACGGCGACTTCGACGGGCGACTGTTCGTGCACGTGCTCATCGACGAAACCACCGGCAATCTCGCCATGGCGCGCTTCCAGCTACGGGGCATTCTGGCGGAATTGGCCGAGGGTGGTCATGAGCGTTGATCTTGCCGCGGAATTGCGTCGGCTGGAGACGGAAAGACATACCGGCATACTGCGAGCGGGCGACGGCATATTCCATCTGGTGAGTGGCGCGATCGCCTTCGCCGACTGCCGCCGGACCACCGGCATGGATCGGCTGGTGGTGGAGGCCGGGGTGGCCAGCGCCGACGAATGGCGACGAGCCGAGATCGGCGACCCGGGGTCGCTGCTGGAGCGGCCGCGCCTGGAAGCGCTGGCGCTGCTGTCGGTCTTCGACGCCGCCTACTTCCTGCTGGAATCCACCACCACGGTGGACTTCCGGCCCGCGCCGCCGCACTGGCTGGCACCGGTCTGCCGGATCGCGCCCCGCATTCTGGTGAACGAGTGCGCCCGGCGCGCGAACCGCGAATCCGGGCCGTGGACACCGGATCTGGTGGATCGGGTACCCGTGGTGCCCGCCCGGCACTTCCGGCAGCGGCGGGTGGTGCTCACCAGCGGCGCGGCCGAAGTGCTCGCCGCCGCCGACGCCCGCCGCAGCATCACCGCCATCGCCCGCGAACTCGGCCGCACCACCTACGGATGCCTCGCGGCCGTCCGCGATCTCAGCGCCGTCGGCCTCATCGAACCACCCGCCGCCCCGGTTCGAGCCCCCCTCGTCATGGCCGAGTCGATGGTGGCCGAACCCGCGATCGGTGGCCCCACACCACCGTTGCGCCGCCGGGTCCGACAGACTCCCGTGATCTCCGTACCCGATCGCTGGGAGCCGGTCGACCGCGATGTGCTCATTCGGCTGCGGGCGGCGTTGGAGGAGCTTGCGTGACCCCGCGGAAAAGACTGCTCGGCGATCTCATGGGAAGGCTGACCAAGGTGGCGATGACCGGACCCGAACCCGATCCGGCGGTACTGGAGGAGTTGAAGGCGCTGCGCGCCCGCGTACCCCGGCTGACCGGCACGCTGGTGGCGTCCGCGGACGGACTGCTGGTCGCACACGATCTACCGCCGCACATCGAACCCGCGAGCATGGCGGCCATGTCCGCCGCACATCTGTCGCTGTCGCACCGCCTCGCCACCACCGCGCACGGTGGCGGCTTCCACGAGGTGGTGGTCAACGGCACCGACGGGTCCGTCGTCATCTACGCGGCGGGCTGGACCTCGTTGACCGTGCTGGCCGGTCCCGAGGTGAATATCGGCCGCCTCCACCTGGAGTCGCGCCCGGTGGCCCGTGCCATCTCCGACCATCTGTCGCCGACCACGGGCCAACACCGCAAAGACCAGCGCAAGAAAACAGTGGGAAAGGAATGAACTATGTCCAATCTGGATATCGCGCTCAAGGACATGATGGTCATCGACGGCGCGGTCGGCGCGGCCGTGGTCGACTACAACAGCGGTATGGCCCTCGGCATGCTCGGCAGCTCGAAGGCACTGGACCTGCAGGTCGCCGCCGCCGGCAATACCGAGGTGGTGCGGGCCAAGATGCGCACCATCGAACAGCTGGGGCTCAATGAGGATATCGAGGACATCCTCATCACCCTCTCCAGCCAGTACCACATCATCCGGCCCATGACGGGCCGAAAATCCAAGGGCCTGTTCCTGTATGTGGCACTGGACAAGAACCGCGCCAACCTGGCCATGGCCCGCCACCGCCTCAAGGGCATCGAGGAAGACCTCGAGGTGTGACCCTTACTCCGCGCCGGAGGGCTCCGAATCCGCCTCTCCCCCACCACGAATGGTGTAGAGCAGTCCGTCCAGCTCATCGGGCTTGATCAGGACGTCGCGGGCCTTGGAGCCCTCGCTGGGGCCGACCACCCCGCGGGTTTCCATGAGGTCCATGAGGCGACCCGCCTTGGCGAAACCGACGCGGAGTTTGCGCTGCAACATCGACGTGGACCCGAACTGACTTGTCACCACCAGTTCGATGGCCTGCAGCAACAGGTCGAGGTCGTCGCCGATATCCGGATCGACGTCCTTCTTCTCACCCGATTTCCCGGCGGTGACACCCTCCTGGTACTCGGGTTCCTTCTGCTCCTTGGTGAATTCGACGACGGCGTGGATCTCCTCGTCGGAGATGAACGCACCCTGCAAACGGGTGGGCTTGTTCGCGCCCATGGGCAGGAACAGGCCGTCACCCATACCGATGAGCTTCTCCGCGCCCGGCTGATCGAGGATGACGCGCGAGTCCGTCAACGACGACGTGGCGAAGGCCAGCCGGGACGGCACATTGGTCTTGATCAGGCCCGTGACCACGTCCACCGACGGCCGCTGGGTCGCCAACACCAGGTGAATCCCGGCGGCGCGGGCCTTCTGGGTGATGCGGACGATGGCGTCCTCGACATCGCGGGGAGCGGTCATCATCAGGTCGGCGAGCTCGTCGACGATGGCGAGAATGTACGGGTACGGGCGGTACACCCGCTCGCTGCCCAGCGGGGCGGTGATCTGCCCCGACTTGACCTTGCGGTTGAAGTCGTCGATGTGGCGGACCTTGTTGGCCTGCATGTCCTGATAGCGCTGCTCCATCTCCTCCACCAGCCAGGCCAGCGCCGCCGCGGCCTTCTTGGGCTGGGTGATGATGGGCGTGATCAGATGCGGAATGCCCTCGTAGGGCGTGAGTTCCACCATCTTCGGGTCGATGAGGATCATGCGCACCTCATCGGGGGTGGCACGCTGCAACAGCGACACCAGCATCGAGTTGACGAAGCTGGACTTACCGGAACCGGTGGAACCGGCCACCAGCAAATGCGGCATCTTGGCCAGATTCGCCGAGACGAACTCGCCCTCGATGTTCTTGCCCAGTCCGATCACCAGCGGGTGATGGTCGTTGCGGGTGGAGGGGGCCTTCAGCACGTCCGCGAGCCGGACCAGTTCGCGATCGGAGTTGGGCACCTCGATACCCACCGCCGACTTGCCCGGGATGGGCGCGAGCAGGCGTACGTTCTCGGTGGCGACCGCGTAGGCGATATTGCGGGCCAGCGCCGTGATCTTCTCGACCTTGACGCCGGGACCCAGCTCCACCTCGTAGCGGGTGACCGTCGGACCGCGCACGAAACCTGTGACGGCGGCGTCGATCTTGAACTGCACCAACACCTCCGTGATCGCCTCGATCATGGATTCGTTGGCGGCACTGCGCTTCTTGGGCGGATCGCCGTCGGTGAGCAGGGTCATGGGCGGCAGCTGGTAGTCGCCCTCGACCTCGCGGTCGGTGACGAACTCCAACTGCTCGGCCTGCTGCGGTGGCGGGGTCTGATCGACCACCTTGGGGGCCTTGCGCGCCTTGGGTTTCGGCGGTTCGGGCGGGGTGATGTCCTTGGCGTCCTGCAGCGGGGGTTCGCCGATGATCTCGGTGACCGCATCGGAGCCGCCGAATTCGTCGGTCGGGTAGTTGTCCGAGGGGGACTTACCGCGGCGGCGCTTGGTCTTCTGATGGATCGGGAAGCCGTCGGCGTCGTAGTCGGCCGGATCGTAGAGGCCGAATTCGCCGGGCTCGCGGTCGTATTCGTCGCCGCCGCTGCCGGTGCCGAACAGCTCGCGCATCCGCTCCGGGATCTCGCGCACCGTGGTGCCGGTCAGCAGCAGCACGCCGAAGAGGATGGCGAGCATGAGCAGCGGAACGGCCAGGAACGCGCTGAGACCGTCGCTGAGCGGGCCGCCGACCACATAACCGACGAAACCCGCACCGCGGGAACGACCGTCGATATCGGACGGGGAACCGGAGGCCAGATGCCACAGGCCGAGCATCGGGAGGCCGACCAGCAGACCGCCGAGCACCAGGCGGGGGCGGGCCTCCGGATGCGGTTCGGTGCGCATCAGGATCACCGCGATCGCCGACGCCACGAAAGGTAGTGCGGCCGAGGCGGACCCGGCGACCCAGCGGATGGCGGTATCGACCCCGCGCCCGACCGGCCCGCCCGCCGACAGCCAGACCGCGGCGGCGATGATGAAGGCGAAGGCGACCAGGGCCAGGGCGATGCCGTCGCGGCGATGGCCGTGCTCGATCTCCCCCGCCCGGCCGAGCGCCCGCGTGGTGGCGCCGAGGCCGCGCGCCAGCATGTTCCAGCCGCTGCTCACCCCGCGGGTGAACACCGCCAGCGGGGCGGTGTTCGAGCGGGCGCGGGCGGGTCGGCGGGCCGGGGAACGCCGCACCCGGCCCGCCGACGCCGACCGGCGCTGGGTGGCGGTGGCCGAACGCGGGGCCTTGGAACGAGACCGTGCAGGAGCCTGCCCCCGCGTCGATCCCGCCCGCGAACGGGACGTTGCGGTGGTGCGGGACTTACCTGCCATGCACTCAGGCTAGCCGCTGGCGCATCATCCGGACCATCCGCAACACCCACCCCACGCACATCACACCCGGGAGAGCGGGGCGATCGACGGGCGGACCGGAGGTCGCCGCACGGGTGGAGCCGGATGCGCGAGCTGCGACGACGCCGTGCCGCTCGGCTGGTTACCAGTGAACCGCACGGCGCCGAAGCCAGCCGGTCACTCGCTTGCGACACGCCGGGGAACACGGTGCGGGAGTTCAGGGACGGGTGCGGCGACACCGTTGTGCCCGGCCTGCGGCGGACGGGGCCGCGAGGCAACATCGGGCGGGCGACGACGGGGACGGCCCAGTGGAATGGTCGGCGTGAACGGTGCGTGGAAGGACTTCCTTCCGATGCCCCAGCGGTTCCACCACCCGGCGGTGCGGCTGCGGTTTCGGCGTCGTGCGGTCCCGGCGGACGCTCTGCCTGCGCACCGCGCGACGCCGGGGACGGCCGAGCACATGGTCCGGCGGGAGGTGCAGGTGCGGGCGTCCTCCAGTGCGCAGGAGATCCGCTGGTCGGATGGTGCGGGTTCGGCGGCGTGCGGCAGGGGGAACGCTCGTGGTCGGAGCGTGCTGCGGCCAGTGAGTGCGCAGGCATACCGGTCGCCCTGAGCACGCCGATGAGGCCGGGGGATACAGGCCGCATCGAACGCGCCGGACCGCCTTCGGCAGCGGGCGGATCAGCTGGCGCTGGGGAGCGGGGCGGCGGTCGCGGCGGGGATGGTGGCGGTCCAGCTGGCCAGGGCGGTGTCGAAGTCGGGGATCTGGCTGGCGGCGGTGCGGTAGCACTCGGCGGCGTCGAGGGTGCGGCCGAGGCGGCGCAGGGCGGTGTAGCGGATGAGTTGATTGTGCGGATGGGTGGTGCGGGTGGGGCCGCGGGTGGCCTCGGCGCGATCGGCCGCATCGACGGCCTCGCGAAGGCGGCCCGCGGCCAGATTGGCGAGGGCGGCGCGGGTGTGGACGGCGGATTCGAAGCGCGGGCTGCCCGCGCGGCGGGCGG
>NZ_BAGD01000088.1 GCF_000308635.1 Nocardia otitidiscaviarum NBRC 14405
GAATTCCATTGCAGCAGAACAGCAATAGTCATGTGATATCGAAATCTTCAGATGCTACATCACATCTTCGTCGCAGCACCCACAAACAGCATTCCACCGAAGTGCTGCTCGATTCGACCTCTGCCGTGCAGACCATTGCGCGCGAGTTCGGCAGCGAATTCTTCTGCTTCGAAGCGGTTTTCGCGCGGATGTACGGTGAATGTCCGCATTATCCAGGTATCGAGAATGTGGCGCGGCACCTCTTCGAACAGAACGGTACCGCCTGGTTGCAGCACCCAGGCGATCTCGGCGACACCCAGTTGCCATTCGGGCACGTGATGGATGATTCCGAAGTCGGCAACGATATCGAAACTCGCCGCAGGCTCCTGGATTTCACAGACATCACACTCGGAGACAATGACGTTGTCCCGCCCGGACAGTCGATCCCGAGCCAGGTCGACCATCGCGGGGTCGAAGTCGAAGGCGGTCACCCGCTCGGCCCCGAGGCGATCCTGAAGCACTTCGACACCGACGCCGCGCCCACAGCCGACCTCCAGCACGCTGCGACCCGCGAGGTCACCAGCGGCCAGCCGCCGGAACCACGCGGCTTCCCGATGGTGCTGATGCGCGGCTCGCGCCGGGTTGTTCATGGCAACTCGTTCAATGGCATTGAGTTTCATCTCAGGCCAGGGCGAAGGTGAGCATCAGTGAGTTCTGGCCGCCCTCGCGCCACCAGGAGTAGCCGAACCATACGCCGGGGGTTACCTCGCGGATCTCGTCGTAGACCTGAGGGGTGGGCGAGGGTGCGTAGTCGAGCGCCCAGGTCGGCTGGCCGTCCAGGATGGCCGGGGCGGTGTAGACGTTGGCGGGCCAGCCTTCGATGCCCGCGCCGGTGATCCGGTTCATGAGGTAGCCGCCGTCGGGGCCGGTGTAGAAGGTCTTGCCGATCCACACGGCGGGGGTCCACCACTGCATGTCCACCGGGCGGACCACCCAGCCGTTCTTGACTCCCATGGGTACGGCGCCACGGGGGGCGTCACGGAAGATGGCGTCCTGCTGTTCCGGATTACAGCGGAAGCGCAGCGAATCCACGGTGGCCGCACGGTCATTGGCGAACAGGACGCAACCGCCGCCGTAGTCGGTGTCGGCATGGGCGGCGGGTACTGCTATTGGGCTGAGCATCAGTGCGACCGCTATACCTGCGAGAACGAGAGACCTGAGCATGGCAGCCTCCAGGGGATCAACCCCGACCCATCCGCCATGCTAGTTCGCCATTCGTTTGCCAGCAATCCCGTGGCAAGCGTCACCATGCGGGAATACTCGGCGCGGGTCTAGTGTCGTAACTGTCGTTACTGACGAAATCTGCACAGAATGTCAGATTGTGGAAAGGACGTCATGTCCAAGATTCTCTTCGTGATGACCGGGTCGGACCACTGGACGCTCGCGGATGGCAGCAAGCATCCGACGGGGTTCTGGGCCGAGGAGTTCGTGGTCCCGTTCGAGGCGCTGAAGTCCGCCGGTCACGAGATCGTGGTCGCCACGCCCGACGGTGTGGTGCCGCCGGTCGACCGGGGCAGTCTCGCATCCGACGCCAACGGTGGACAGGAGGTCGCGGAGCATCGGGCCGGGGTAATTCGGGACAGTGCCGAGTTGAACCATCCGGTCCGGCTCGCGGATGTCGAGTTGGCCGAGTTCGACGCGGTGTTCTATCCCGGTGGGCACGGGCCCATGGAGGACCTCGCGGTGAACGCCGACTCCGGTCGGCTGCTCGTCGCCGCCCTGACATCCGGCATGCCGTTGGCCGTGGTCTGTCACGCGCCCGCCGCACTGCTGGCCGCCACCACGGCCACGGGTGCCAATGCTTTCGCGGGGTACGCCCTGACCGGGTTCACCAATGCGGAAGAGACGCAGGCCGGGTTCGCCGACCAGGCGCACTGGCTGCTGCAGGATCGGCTGATCGAGATCGGCGCGGACTTCCGCGCTGGTGACCCGTGGGCACCCAATGTGGTGGTCGATCGTAATCTGATCACCGGACAGAATCCGGCGTCGTCCGCCGGTGTCGCCGAGGAACTATCGAGGAAGTTGGTCTGAATCATGCCCACCGACCGCCTCGACGAGGTCCTCGACGCGACCTACGAGTGCCTGGGGCGCTACGGCGTCAAGCGCACCACCGTCGATGACATCGCCCGCACCATGGGCGTCTCGCGGTCGGCGGTCTACCAGTACGTGCGCGGCAAGGACGATGCCGTGCGCCAGCTCGCACAGCGGCTGCACGCGCGGGCCCTGACGCGGGCGCAAGTGGCGGCGGAATCGGATGCGGCTGCCGCACAACGCATTCGCGGGGTGCTCGCGGCCAAACTCGACCTGGTGCTGCGGTTGATCGAGGATTCCCCGCACGCGACCGAACTGATCGACGAGAAGGCGCGGCTGTTCGGCGACATCTGTGTCGATTACACCGCCGAACTGCGTGCCCTGCTGGTGCGTCTGTTCGCCGAGGCGGGGACCGCATCCTCGGTGTCCCCCGAGGCGGCCGCCGATCTGAGTATCGCGCTCGTGGTCGGACTCGAGCAGATGCCGCAGCAGGCGCGGCGACTGTTCGACACCGGTGTCACCGCACTGCTCGCCGGACTGCTCGCCACCTGAACACCCTGAACACTCTCACCCCAACACTTTTGGAGCTTTGTCATGTCTTTTTCCAGCCGTGAATGGCATCTCGTCGCCCGTCCCGTCGGCGAGCCGGTACCCGCCGACTTCTCCCTCGTCACCACCACCGTGCCCGATCCGGGTCCGGGCCAGATCGTGGTGCGCAACGACTTCGTCTCCGTGGACCCCTATATGCGTGGCCGGATGAACGAGGGCGAGTCCTACATCCCGCAGTTCGAGCTGGGTGAGGCGATGACCGGTTCGGCGGTCGGCACCGTGGTGGCCTCGGAGTCGGAGGACGTCCCGGTCGGCGCGACCGTGTCGCACTTCCAGGGCTGGCGGGAGTACGCACTGCTCGACGCCGCGCAGGCTCAGGTTGTCGACCCGAAACTCGCTCCGGCACAAGCATATCTGGGGGTATTGGGTACCACCGGGCTCACCGCGTGGGGTGGGTTGAAGGAGGTCGCCCCGGTACGCGAGGGTGATGTGGTCTTCATCTCGGGTGCGGCGGGTGCGGTCGGCTCCGTCGCCGGTCAGCTGGCTCGACAGCTGGGTGCCAGCAGGGTGATCGGCTCGGCGGGCGGACCGGAGAAGGTGCGCCGCCTCACCGAGGAGTTCGGCTACGACGTCGGAATCGACTACCGCGCCGGCGATCTCGTCGAACAGTTGCGCAAGGCCGCTCCCGACGGCATCGACGTCTACTTCGACAATGCCGGCGGCGACCATCTCGACGCAGCCCTGGTCACCATGAACCGCTACGGCCGCATCGCCCTCTGCGGCGCGATCTCGGTCTACAACGACACCGAACTGCGCCCCGGCCCCAAACACCTCCCCCTCGCCATCGGCAAGCGGATCACCCTGCGCGGCATGAACGTCAGCGACCACCTGCACCTGGCCCCGGACTTCATCCCCCAGGCCGCCACCTGGCTCGCCGAGGGCACCCTGGCCACCGAGGAGACCGTGGTCGACGGCATCGACAACGCCGTAGACGCCTTCCTCGCCATGATGCGCGGCGCCAACACCGGCAAGATGCTGGTACGCCTGTCCTGACCCTGTCGGTTGCGCTGCCCGCCCTACACAGCCCGACCCGTGTCGGCGGTGTGCGGGGGCGGGCAGGTCCGATCGTCGCTGCCGGTGAGGTCCCGGGTCCCGCGCCGATGCGGACGGGATGACGTGCCCGCCGCCGCAATGCCCCCGAAAACACCTTTTCGGGCATACCGTGGAGTTATGCGCACTTCGGTCCACCTGCTGTTGTTCGTGGTCGCCATCGCGATGGGCGTCGGGGCGGTCGGGCCCCTCATCGGGTCGGTTCAGGCGCGTGACGTGCGATTCGAGGATCTGCGCGAGGGCTTCGCGCCGGGTGTCACGCTCGACCAGCTCGCCGAGCAGAACGCGACGCTGTGGTCCTCACTCGCCATCGTGTTGCTCGGTTCGGCCGCCGCGGTGCTGGTGGCCGCGCTGACCGGGTCGCGCGGGCTCGCCTGGCTCGGCATCCTCGCCGGGTTGGCCGGTCTCGCGACACTGACCTGGCGGTTGAACGAGCGGTTCGACGATCAATTGCGCGACAGCGCCCGCGACCTGCTCTCCGGCACCTGGGGTCTGTACCTGTTCGGCGGCGGCCTGCTCATCGCATTGTTGGCGGCCCTCGCACCCCGGGAACGCCGGCGGGCGTGACCTACGGGCACGCTAGTCGAGCCGGACCTCGACCGTCACCCGGCCGCGTTCGTCGCGGCGCGCGATGGCGTGCCCGCCGCGATCCTCCCCGGCCAGGCGCATGGTGATGGGGCCGCCCTCGCCCTGGAAGTTGCGCCACCAGGATTTCTTGTCCGGCATGGCCACGCCGATCTTCAGAACGTCACCCGAGCGCCAGTAGTTGACCGGGGTGCTGAAGGTCTTGCCCGAGCGGCGGCCCACATAGGTGATCTCGGCGAAACCGCGAGCCATGACCGACCCGATCACCGGCATGCGCAGCAGTGCGACCACCGCGCCGTTGACCCCGCCGACCATCCGTCGCGCGACTGCTTTCGGATTCATGCGCCCTCCTGATCGAGATCCGTGCTCAGCCTAGCGGGCGGCGGGGACGGTGGCTCACCGCTCGCCCGGTGTCGCGCGGATCGGCTCGGAGCGGTACCGGCTGACCGGGCCGTCGATGCCCAGCAGCTTCCAGACGCGCGCGGCGACGGGATTCATCAGGCCGAGTTCGGTTGCCAGCGCGCGTACGTCGACGAAATAGTCGGCGAAGACCTGCCGAGCCTCCTTCGAACCGTAGAACAGTTCCTCGCGCACCCGGTCGGGAATGCCGAATTCGGTGAAGAACGCCTTGGGCGGTGTGGCGATGGAACGCCCCAGGATGAACATCACGATCGGCATGGCAATGGACAGCGCCATGCGGCTCACCGGATTCCGCTGCGGTACATGATGTTTCAGGAACTCGTGGGCGAAGGAGATGTGCCGCGCCTCCTCGGCGATGTGGATGGCCATGACGCCGCGCATGATCGGGTGCACCTCTTCGCCCGAACGCAGCACCGCCTTCTGGATGTGGTCGATGGGCTCCTCACCGGCCAGCACCGCCATGAAGAACAGGCTCGGGAAGGCGATGGCGACCGGTACGCCCAGGTGTCGCAGCTGCCGCACCAGCGGACCCATACCGGGCACGTCGACACCGATGCGGTTGACCATCTCCTGGAACATCAGGGTGTGGTTGTGCTCCTCGATCATCTCGTGCGAGCAGTAGCGAAATTCCGGCGAGCCGTTGGGCAGCCCGAATACGTACTGCTGCATGCCGCTGATCAGGATGGATTCGAACTGCAACCCGACCTTGGCGATATTGGCCTGCCGGTACTTCCCGATGGCGATCTGCTCGGCCTCGGGCAGCGACCGATACCAGGGATGGCGGCCGAGCGGATCGGCCGATTCCGGCAGGATCCAGCGTCGCGGATCGGCATCGGCATCGAAATCCGGGTTCTCCCAATCGATGTCGACGAACGGATCGAAGTGCTTGTGCACCGAGCCCTCGGACAGCAGTAGCAGGGTGCGCGCGTACTCCCGCGCCTCGGCGACGACGGGGTCGGCATCGGTGGTGGTGACAGGGTTCATGATCACAGCGTCCACCGGGCAGGGCACCGGAAATAGGGCCATAGGTCACTATCCGTAACTTCAGGTTACATATAACGTCCACGGGGCCATCCGGGACCGAAAGGCCCCGGCACCACCGACGAAATGAGATGTCAATGACACGGCACGTCGACGTACTGATCATCGGCGCGGGCTTGTCCGGAATCGGAGTGGCCTGCCATCTCACCCGCGAACGCACCGGGCACAGCTACCTCGTCCTGGAACGCCGCACCGCCATCGGCGGCACCTGGGATCTGTTCCGCTACCCCGGCATCCGCTCCGACTCGGACGTGTGCACCTACGGCTACGAATTCCGCCCCTGGACCGGCACGAAGGTGCTCGCCGAGGGCCCGGAGATCCGCCGCTACATCGAGGACACCGCCGTCGAGTACGGCGTCGTCCCGCACATCCGCTTCGGCCGCCGGGTGACCACCGCCGCCTGGTCCGGCACCGACCGGCGCTGGACGGTGACGGCGGTCGACGAGGCGACCGGCGCGACCGAGACCTACACCGCCGACTTCCTCGTCGGCTGCACCGGCTACTACGACTACGACCACGGATATCGGCCGGAATTCCCTGGCGAGAAGGATTTTCGAGGTCCCATCGTGCACCCCCAGCATTGGCCCGAGGACCTCGACTACCGGGACAAGCGTGTCGTGGTGATCGGCAGCGGCGCTACCGCCATCACCCTGATTCCCGCCATGGCCGCCGATACCGCGCACATCACGATGCTGCAGCGCTCCCCCACCTATATCGCGACGCTGCCCGCCGAGGATCCGGTCGCGGTAGCCCTGCGGTGGGCGAAACTCCCTGCGGCGCTTGCCTATCGGGCCGGGCGGGCGCGCAATATCCTGTTGCAGCGCGCGGTCTACCGGCTGTCACGCAACCATCCCGGTCTCGTCCGCGCCCTGCTGCTCGCCGCGGTACGGCGACAGCTCGGCCCGGACGCCGATATGCGCGATTTCACCCCCGACTATCAGCCGTGGGATCAGCGCCTGTGCGTGGTTCCGGACGGGGACCTGTTCGCGGCGCTGCGCAGCGGTCGGGCATCGGTCGTCACCGACCGCATCGACACCTTCACCGACACGGGGATCCGGCTCGCGTCCGGGCGGGAACTGCCCGCGGATATCGTCGTCAGCGCCACCGGCCTGGCCATTCAGTTGTTCGGCGGCGCACAGCTCGTCGTGGACGGCCAAACCGTGCGGATGCACGACCGGCTGCTCCACAAGGGCACGATGATCGACGGCGTGCCCAATGCGATGGTGGTGCTCGGCTACACGAACGCGTCCTGGACATTGAAGGCCGATCTTGCCGCCGAGTACCTCTGCCGCCTCCTCCGATACCTGCGCGCACACGGCCACACCACGGTGGTGGCGCGGGCCGCCGAGGGTGACCGGGCCGAGACATCCGTGCTGGGCGACGTTCTCACCTCTGGCTACATCCGACGCGCTGACGCGGTGATGCCCCGGCAGGGCACCCGCGCCCCGTGGCGTGTGCTCGACGACTACTTCGCCGATCGCGCCGTACTGCGCGACGAACCGATCGACGACGGCATTCTCACCTTCGACGGGACCACGAGCGGGGTGCCGCAGGAGGATTCGACGCGCCAGCCCGGCGGGCTACCCGCCCGCCGGTGACCAAAGGCCCATCGGCACGGGAGCAAGGGCTGTAGTCCCGCCGGCCGTCGACGGCGATCCTCGATAGATGAGAGTCGACGCGGACGTACTCGTACCCACGGTTCCGGACCACGAGACGATCGTGGCGGCGTTGGAACTCGCGATGCGCGCACCATCGGTGCACAACACCCAGCCATGGCTGTGGCGTTTCGACGGCGACCGGCTCGTCCTGACCGCCGACGCGGATCGGCTGCTGCCGACCACCGATCCGCTCGGCCGCCAGCTGGTCATCAGCTGCGGTGCCGCGCTGGACCACGCGCGCACCGCCTTCGCCGAGTTCGGGTGGCACACCGATATCGCGCGGGTTCCGGATCCGCGACGGGCGGACCGGCTGGCGGTGCTCGAGTTCCGGCCGTGGCCCGATCCGCCGACGGCGCTGCGTCGGCGCGCACACGCGATCCCCCGGCGTCACACCGATCGGCTGCCGCTGCGTGAGCCCGAGGGCTGGGACGACGTCCTGGGTGGACTGCGGGCATTGGCCGCCGCACGGCGGGTCGGAATCGACGTCCTCGACGACTCGGTTCGGCCACGGCTCGCGGCGGCGTCGCGACGACTCGGCGAGCTGCGCCATCGAGACGTTCTCTACGAGACCGAATTGTATTGGTGGACAGGTAATTACGGCACCCGAGACGGCGTGCCGCGGGCGGCGCTGGCGTCCGAGGCGGAGTTCGCACGGGTCGGGGTGGGCAGGCAGTTCCCTGCCGCGCCGCGGTCCGCGCGCCGCACCGGGCTGGTGGACCGATCGCGGCTGCTGGTGTTGAGCACCAAGGGCACCACGGTGCGGCAGTGGCTGCGGGTCGGTGAGACGCTGTCGACGATGCTGCTGCACTGCACCGCTGCCGGGCTGGCGACCTGTGCGCTGACCGATGTCACCGAGTTGCCCGCGGGGCGAGAACTGTTGGCGGATCTCATCTCCCACCACGGCACACCGCAGATCGTGATCCGGGTCGGCACGGCCCCCGCGGACGCCGAGGCGATCGCGGTCACACCGCGCCGCCCGCTGTCGGAGGTCTTGACCCTGTCCTGAATTCGCGACCGGCGTCGATACGGTGTCGGCCCGGTCCCGGTGCGTAGGTCCCCGAGCCGGAGGGTCCAAGGTCATCAGTCGCCGGTCGAAGGTCACCGAACCGTGCTCGGGGGATTATCCGGGCCCGCCTCCGCTGCGTACCGTGCGCATGTTCGATCGCGTTCGCACGGAATTCCGGTGGGGAACAGGTGTCTCCACCGGTCCAGTGAGGAGAAGTTTGGTGACCGCAGTATCACCGAAATCCAGCCTACCGCTGGAGGTTACGCGTCCCTACCCACCGCGCCGCGCACCGCGCGGGTCCTTCATCCACCGCATGGTCACCACCACCGACCCGAAAGTGCTCGGGCAGATGTATCTGGTGACATCGATGTCGTTCTTCCTCGTCGCGGGCCTGATGGCCTTGCTCATGCGCGGTGAACTGGCCGAGCCGGGTATGCAGTTCCTGTCGCCCGAGCAGTTCAATCAGCTGTTCACCATGCACGGCACCATCATGTTGCTGTTCTACGCGACGGCGATCATCTTCGGTTTCGCGAATATCCTGCTGCCCTTGCAGATCGGCGCACCGGATGTGGCGTTCCCCCGGTTGAACGCGCTGAGCTACTGGCTGTACCTGTTCGGCGCGACCATGGCCACCGCCGGATTCGTCACCCCGGGCGGCGCGGCGGATTTCGGGTGGACGGCCTATGTGCCGCTGGCCGATATCGTGCACTCCCCCGGCGTCGGCGCGGATCTGTGGATTCTGGGTGTCGGCGTTTCGGGTCTGGGCACCATTCTGGGCGCGGTCAATATGCTCACCACGGTGGTCTGCCTGCGCTGCCCCGGTATGACCATGTTCCGGCTGCCGATCTTCACCTGGAATGTGGTGGTGGCGAGTTTCCTGATCCTGCTGGTCTTTCCGCTGCTGACCGCGGCGGCGCTGGCGCTGTACTACGACCGGCACCTGGGCGGGCACATCTACGATCCGGCCTCGGGCGGGGTGATGCTGTTCCAGCACCTGTTCTGGTTCTTCGGCCACCCCGAGGTGTATGTCATCGCGCTGCCGTTCTTCGGCATCGTCTCCGAGATCCTGCCCGTATTCAGCCGCAAGCCGCTGTTCGGCTACACCGGCATGGTGTACGCGACCCTGGCCATCGCCGCCCTCTCGATCGCGGTGTGGGCGCATCACATGTATGCCACGGGAGCCGTACTGCTGCCGTACTTCTCGTTCATGACCTTCCTCATCGCGGTGCCCACCGGCGTGAAGTTCTTCAACTGGATAGGCACCATGTGGCGAGGGCAGCTGACCTTCGAATCACCCATGCTGTTCTCACTGGGATTCCTGGTCACCTTCCTCTTCGGTGGTCTGTCCGGCGTCATCCTGGCCAGCCCGCCCATGGACTTCCACCTGTCCGACACGTATTTCGTGGTGGCGCACTTCCACTACACCCTGTTCGGCACCGTCGTTTTCGCCACCTTCGCGGGCATCTATTTCTGGTTCCCGAAGATGACCGGCCGCATGTTGGACGAGCGCCTGGCCACCTGGCATTTCTGGACCACGTTTCTCGGCTTCCACCTGACCTTCCTGGCGCAGCACTGGCTGGGCAACGCCGGGATGCCGCGCCGCTATGCCGACTATCTGCCGGGTGACGGCTTCACCCTGCTCAATCAGATATCGACCGTCGGCGCCTTCCTGCTGGGCGCGTCGATGCTGCCGTTCCTGTGGAATGTCTTCAAGTCCTACCGCTACGGCGAGGTGGTCGCCGTCGACGATCCCTGGGGCAACGGCAATTCCCTGGAATGGGCGACCACCTGCCCGCCGCCGCGGCACAACTTCCACGAACTGCCGCGCATCCGCTCCGAGCGCCCGGCATTCGAACTGCACTATCCGCATATGGTCGACCGCATCCGCGCGGAGGCACACGTGGGTTGGGGCGCGCAGGCGCACACGGTGACCGAGCCGGAACGGGAACCGGCGATCTGACGCCGTCGCGGGCCACTCGGTTTGACGTCGCCGACATCGGGCATCTCGGCGCTGACGGCAGGAAGGAGCGACGGATGACCGAACAGCGCATGCCCACCCTCATCGATCTGGACGACAGCCCGCTGCAACTCCGCAATGCCGGGGACGATATTCGCGGGCGCACGGTCTTCGACCGCCGCGGTCACGAGATCGGCGATGTCGACGGGCTGATCATCGACGAGAGCGAGCGGCAGGTGCGCCTGCTGCGTGTCGGCTCGGGAGGTGTCCTCGGGATCGGCAAGACCGAACGCCTGATCCCGGCGGAAGCCATCGCCCGCATCGAGGACGACACGGTACATATCGATCGCACGCGGGAGGCCGTGGCGAGCAGTACGCCCTATGACCCGCCCATGGTGGACGCCTACGCCTACTACGAGCGGGTGTACGGCGACTACGGGTACGCGCCGTTCTGGGCTCCGGGTGCCGTACCCCGCTACCCGTAGCGGCGGCGCGGGCACGTCCGGAGTCGCCGGCATCACGTGCCCGACATTTCGGTGCCGAAAGTCCTCGCGGCAGGTTGCTTTCTCACCGGTTGCCGCGGGGGCGGCAGGAGGATCGTCGAGGCATGAGCACCACCTCGCACCGTGGCTCCGGCCGCTCCCGCCCCGCATCCGCGAGACGGGTCCGCGTGCTCCTGGTCGACAAGGAGCGCGCGGTCCGACGTGCGGTGCGCGACCTGCTCGACCTCGATCCCGCGGTATCGGTGGCGGGTGAGGCCGCCACCCTGGCCAAGGGTCGGCTGCTCATCGCCGAGCTGCGACCCGATGTCGTGATCCTCGAACCGCAGCTGCCGGACGGGGACGGGCTGGAGTTGTGCCGGAGTGTCCCGGCCGACGCCGCCACTCGCTTCCTCATTCTGACCTCCGATGTCAGCGCGGGCGCCATGCTCGACGCCGTCGGTGCGGGTGCGGCCGGTTATATCGTCAAGGATCTCACCGGTCTGGCGCTCGCCGACTCGGTGAAGGCCGTGGCCGCGGGCGAGTCCTATCTGGACGGCCACGCCACTCCGGTGTTGATGCGGGAGTTCCGTCGCCGCGCGCTCGCCGAGCGTTAACGGGCGGCCCGTCGCGTCCGGTCGCGGTGCCAGCGCGCGATGGTCCGTCCGATCTCGGTCTGCGGCGGCTCGTGGTAGAGCCATTCGCGGGCGAGCCGATGCCAATTGTTGGTCGCCTCCAGCCGTCCGAGCACGGCACAGGTCCACAGATCCGTGCGGCGGGAGAACACGTGTTCGCGTGGCAGCGATTGCTGTCGCATGCCTCGGAACTCGGACATTCGGGGGTCGATGGCGCACACCACCGCACCGGTGGCGCACTCCGGGGTGATGGTGATGTCCTCGTCGAGCAGATGCCATCCGGCGGCGGCCCACACGTAGTCGAGGCATTCTCGCGCGCTGACTCCCGCATCCGGGGCGATGATGCCGCGGTCGACCCAGTGCCGGTACAGATCCTCGGCGCGCTGTTCGGCCGCGGCGCGCATTCCGGTGCGCTCGAATTCCACGTCGACCGGATTCATGTGGTTGTAGAGACCGAAGTCGACGAATCCGAGCCGACCGTCCGAATGCAGCAGAATATTGCCCGGATGCGGATCACCGCAGAACTCGTAGTCGGAGAACAGCGACGTGATGTAGAAGCGGTAGATCAGCTCCCCGATACGGTCCCGGTCGCGGGCGGGCAGGGAGCGAATGTGCTCGAAGGGCTTTCCGTCGAGGAATTCGGTGACGAGCACGTTGTGGGTGCAGTATTCGGCGATGCTGTCCGGAACGATGATGAGCGGGTGGTCGCGATATCGCGACGCGACGCGATGCTGGTTGCGCGCCTCCCCCAGATAGTCGAGTTCCCCGCCGATATTCCGGCTGATCTCGTCCAGTACCGAAGCGTCACCCGCACTGGGTAGTACGGCGTGCAGCAGCCCGCTGATCATGCCGAGATTTCGCATATCGGCGGCCACCGCCCGATCCACATCGGGATACTTCACCTTCACCGCGACCGTGCGGCCGTCACGCAGCCGCGCCCGATACACCTGGCCGATCGAGGCCGCGGCGATCGGCTCCTCGTCGAAGTCGGCGAATACCCGCGACAGCGGTCCGAGTCCGTCCTCGACGACCGCGCGCATCTGCGCGAACTCGACTACCGGCGCCCGGTCCTGGAGTTCGGCGAGTTTGTGCCGGAACAGTTCCCGATGAGATTCCGGGACGAGATCCAGATCGAGCACCGACAGCATCTGCCCCAATTTCATGGCCGCGCCCTTCATGGTGCCGAGCACGGCGACCAGTTGCTGCGCGGCCTGTAATGTGGAGCGCTCCGCGAGGATTCGTCGCGCCTCGTCGGGACGGCCGATCATGGACAGCCTGGTGCCGATGCCGCGCATCGCCTGCCCCGCGGCCAGTCGACCCAGTCGAGTTCCCCGCTCCAGCCGCCCCGAAGGCACTCGACCGCCCATTGCGCGCACCTCCCTGTGCCACGTGTGGCGCATCAACATACCGCACCGCAGTGATCTGGAACACCCTAAGATGAGCAAAGCTCGACTTTCACCGCACGACAGGAGATCGCGAGGATGACGAAAGCCGTCAGACAGCGCCGTCGTCCGACCCAGGAGCGCGCGAAGGCGACCAGGGAACACATTCTCGACACCGCCGCACGCCTGTTCGGTGAACGCGGAATCGCCGATACCTCCACGAATCGGATCGCCGCCGAGGCGGGCGTGAGCATCGGCACCCTGTACCGGTATTTCTCCGATCGCTCCGTGATCGTGGACGAGTTGCTGGGGCGGCTGTTGGAGAGCTCGGAACGTCGCTTCACCCAGTGGGTTTCCGAGATATCGCGCGAACAGGTCAACTCGACATTCGTCGACGCGCTGCCGGATTTGATCACCGAACTGCTGGAGGTGTTCACCGAGGAGCTGGTGGCCAATGCGAAACTGGTGCGCGCCCTGGTGGCCGGAGTGCAGTTCTACAGCAGCGGTCTCCCCGAATTCGAACCGCGGCTGCGCCTGCTGGTCAAGGTGCTGCTGATCCAACTGCTCGGGCCGGGTGACGATCACCGGTACGACGTCATGACCTTCGTACTGATCAACACCGGGTTCGCGGGCGTACTGCGGGCCTCGGCGCTGGATGTCGACGGGGAGGCCCGCCGCGAGGCCATCGCCTCGACCGCGCGCATGATCAGCGCGTGGATGGAGTCCGAGCAGCGCGACGCTCGAACCAACTCGGCCACAACGACTCCCGTGGTCGACGGCGTCGCTGCGGCCAACTGACGACACCGCGTTGGGGCGTGCCCACCGGGCGGGGTCAGCTCCCGGTGGGCCTGTTGGAGCCGGCCGTCAGAGCGATCCGCCGCCGCCGACCAGCCAGGGGTTGAAGTCGCACACCAGCTCCGGGAACCGCACCGGGTCGAGCGCCCGCAGCGCGATGGACAGCGACCGCGGCGAGTACATCATGGTGAGGTGATCCGACAGGTCCTGTTCGCAGCCGTCCTGCAGCAGGATGTTGTCCACCCGCGCACCGGGTCCCGGCCGCAGGAAGGTCAGATCGTACGGATTGGTGATCTCGTCGTAGCGGGTGGCCACGATGGTGTACTCGATGCCGGGAACGGTATCGCCGTCGGCGTTCAGCCGATTCACGAAGTCCGAGCCGATGGTCTGCTGGATTCCGGCGTGCCCCACGAAGATCTCGACGAGGCCGAGCACATCGATCCCGAGGTTGTTGATGGCGCGTCCGAGCGCGCCGATCCCGACCAGCGAGGTGCCGTGATGTGTCGCGCCGTAGGTGATCAGGTCGTGGACCTTCGCCGCGCCGCCCTCGAACTTGGTGTACCAGTTCGCCATCGAGCCGCCCTGGGAGTGCGCCACGATGTCGACCTGCTCGGCGCCGGTGGCCGCCAGCACCCGATCGACGAAGGCCGCCAACTGCTTTGCCGAGTCCTGGATGTAGCCGGTGCCCATGACGCCGGGCAGCACCGATCCGAGTCCGCCGCCCTCGACGAGGTTCGAGCGCCCGTAATTCAAGGTGAAGGTGCAGAATCCGGCGTCCTTGATGGGCTGGCCCATGTACGCGAATCCGTTGTAGGCGTTCATCCAGGTGCCGTGCACCAGCAGCACCGGCCGCGGATGCTCGGCGGTGGGCTTGCAGTTCCAGTCGTTCGCGCCCGGCGGCGCGACATCCGGATTGAGCAGGCCGTGGCCGAAGGCCGCGACCCAGGAGGTCATGGCCGGGCCGTGCCCCACGGTATCGGAGGCGTATCCGCCCGCCGAGCCGGAGCTCGATCCGGAACCGCCGTAGCAGTCGCCGGAGCCGTTGCCCGACCCCGCGCCGCTGCCCGAGGTGCACGCCGACCCGGAGCCCGCACTACCCGAGTCGACGATCGGCCGTGCCGCCGGATCTTTCAGCCCCGCACCGATGATGTCGGCCAACTGCTGTTCGGTCGGGACGGATTCCGGTTCGGCGTGCACGGTCGGTCCGGCGAATCCGATGGCCAGTATCGAGACTCCGGTCATGACCGCCGCCATGACCGTCCTGCGGCGGGTACTTCGTCTCATTTCGCGCCTTCCTGTAGCCCGCTGGTGATTCCGGTTCCGCGACCGGCGACGAAATGCCGGGCGCCGAAACCGCGTTCACGCTAGGCCGGAGAAGAATCCCTTCGACGCGACCGGAACGAACTCTGACAAACCTCACCAATCCGATTTCGGTCGCTCGGTGAGATCTCCAGGAATGGCGTCGAATTACCCATCGCCGTGACATCCGGCCGAATCATCGACAGACCGACCGTAGTTCCGCACGGCCACCGCGTGATTCTGGAGTCACCATGCGCGACTTACCCGTTCTACTGCACTACGGCCCGCTGCCGTAGCCGTGCCCGATTCGAAAGGGAGACAACATGTCGAACACAGTGGCCAGTGCGGCCGGGCAGGCCAGGGCGCTGGTCGGGCATCACTATCGCTGCGCGGAACCGTTCCGGGTGGAGCGCACTCGGATTCGGGAGTTCGCCCGGGCCGTTCAGGCGTATCACCCGGCGCACTGGCGAGAGGCCGCGGCGGCGCGGTTGGGTTTCGACGCTGTGGTGGCGCCGCCGTCCTTCGCGGCGCTGATCTGGCAGCAGGCCCGACGTGAGATCCTGCGGACGCTGATCACCGGTTATCGGCTCGACCGGATCGTGCACGTGGATCAAACACTGGAGATCGGCCGTCCCCTGCTCGCGGGTGACGTACTCACCTGCGACATCTATTTCGAGTCGTTCCGGCAGTTCCACGACTTCGACGTGATCACCATCAACGGGGTGCTCACCGACCAGCACGGAATGCCGGTTCAGACCGGATCGACCGCTCTGCTCGCCCGCACCACGCCGCCCGAGGGTCCGCATTCGTCGGTGCGTACGCGAGCCGGATTCGACCGGGAACCCACCCTCGCCCCCGCGCGACGCCTCCGGCGACCGCGGACCCGCGTCGATCTGGACCGGCTGACCGTCGACACCGATCTCCCCACCGCCGGCACCACGCTGACCCGCCGCGATCTGGCCACCTACGCGCGCGCCGTCGGGGATCTCGACATGCCGGAGCGCGCCGCCTCCGCCGGGCAGCCGGTGATCGTCGCGCCCGGCATCCTCGTGCTGGCGCTCACCGCCGGGTACCTCACCTCGTGGACCGGCGACCCCGCCGCCGTGACCACCTACCGCGCCGAATTCGCCAACCAGGTCCACTATCTGGCGGTGCCGCGGGCCGACGCGGTCGATATCGAGTTCAGCGGGCGGGTCGTCGCCTGCGACCGCGTCCGCCGCACCGCCACCGTCTCGCTCAATGCGATATCGCAGGGCCGCAGGCTCTTCGGCTATGCGAGTGCGGAGGTGCGCTTTCCGCCCCCTGCGGCCCGTCACACGACTATCGAATTCACTCCGTGAAAGAGCGGGCGATGATCGCCGAACGTAACTGCCACAGACCGGAAGTCACCGTCGGATCCAATCCGGTCAGCTGCCCGATGCGGCGCAGTCGATAGTCCACGGTATTCGTGTGTATGTGCAACTCGCGGGCGGTGCGCTGGCGATTGAGATTGTTGGCGATATGGCTCAGCAGGGTGTCGAGCAGTTCGGGATGCGAATCGAGCGGATCCAGCAGTGAGCCGAGGGCCTCGCGGCCCGGCCCCGGCCGCGTCAGCTGATATTCCAGTGCCATATCGGTGAATCGGTACAGGCCCGGAACGCAATGGAGCCGCTGCACCATGTCGAGCACCTCGTGGGCGCGATCGGCCGCACCAGGCACATCGTCGACGGCGGCGGTGACCACGGCGGCGGTCACCGACACCCGCGCGGCGGCCGAGAGATGCTCGAGCAGTTCGTCGAGATGCTCGTCGCGGCGGCCCGCCGTCGGCAGCAGGATCGTGCCGCCGTCCACGCTGAGCAGCGCGAGTGCGTCCTCACCGCAGCGGGCGCCGAGTTCGGTCTGTAGCCGCCGGAGTTTGCGCCGGGCGACGACCTTGCCGTCGAGCATCGGGTGCCGTTCGTCCGGATGCATCGGAATATCCAGCGCCAGTACGAAATACGCGTCCGCGATGGCGATCCCGCACTCCCGGGCCATGGTCGAGGTCGGGCAGCCCGCCAGCAGGGCCGAGGTCAGGGTGTGCACGGCGGTGTGATGTTCGCTGACGGCCGCCCGATGTTCGCGCACGTAGGCACGGGCGACCGTGGCGTTCATGGTGTCCAGCATCTCCACCACCAATTTCGCACCGCCCACGAGATTGTCGTAGTCGTTGGCCGTCGCATTCGACAGCACCAGATCCATTCCGACCTTGAATCCCTCGTGGATGGCGTGCAGGATCGTGTCGATCGGCACGCCTTCGCGCGCCCAGCCCGCCGCCGCGGCGGCCAGCCGGTCGGTCTTCGCGGGGATGTCCTGCCCGTCCAGCATGCTGACCGACAGCCGTAGGCAGAACCTGGTGATCGTGGTGACATCCCCGGCGATGATGTCGCCGGGCAGGGTGCCGCAGGGGATCACGTTGTCGACGAAGTGCCCGACCAGTCGCCTCGATACGGCGCGCACGTCCTGCAGTGGGGAGGACATGGGTTTGCCCGAGAGGGTGAGTCCCGCCGGGAGTGCCTCGTTGGATGTCATCGTCGACTCCTTTCCGCCCAGGTGCTGCGGTCCTTTCGGCCGATGATCGAAGCCTAAAGTGAAGAAGCGCTCACCTTCTACTCCCCTTTCGCGCCGCGGCCCCGGTATCGGCGCACCTGGCGAACGACCAGCCGCCTTGTCCACAGAATCGGACTTTCGACCAGTTCGAGACGGCACCGCCTGTACACAAGCGCTCACTTTTCATCGCCCAGCTTCGCTCAGTCCTACGGCTCGCCAGAACCGGCCACATTCACGCCACGATCGACGCGTACCGCTCGGTGAGGACCGCGACGCGATCGGCGGGCCAGCCGCAGCGCACCTCGCCGTGGACCGCGGCGAAGAACAGGTCGAGGTGGACGTGCCAGGCGGCGAGGAATTCGGGAGCCAGCGCGATCAGGTGGCGTGGCAGGTTCTGGCTCAGTTCGACGCGGGTGCCGAACTCCGGGTCCGTGACGACGGTCCAGCGAACTCGGCCGACCGGCACACCGTCGTGGAGCCAGCTGTACTCGAGTATTCGCGGCGGCTCGACGGCGGTGACGGTTCCGATCGGGATGTGCTCGTTGTACGCACGCACCGGCGGCTGCCCGCCGACGGCCGCGGCGGCGTCCTCGACGAGCACCGACCACACCTCGTCGGCGGGCTTCCAGACCAGATCGCGGACGAACCGGATGTCGCGGTCATCGCCCGCTTCGGCGAGAACGCCGGTGTCCAAGTCGAATTCGGCGATGTACCGCTCGACCCGGGGCAGGAATTCACCGTTCGGACTCGCCGCCACGCCGTCGAGTGCGGCAACGAGTTCGGTCAGGCAGTCTTCCCAGCCGACCGCGGAGCGGGCCGCGCCCAGGCGACCGATTCCGCCGCCACCGATGGTTTGAGTGAAGACCAGCCGACACCCGGCCCCGTCGGGCATCAGTTCGAAGCGCAGCACGTCGTGGCTCCAGCGGAACATGAATACCTTGGGCCGGTCGACCTCGAGGACTTCACCCGCCCAGGTGCCGTCCACCACGGCCTCGCCCGGGAAGGTGAACCGCATCGGCACACCGGGCCGCAACTCGGTGTAGTCCACCGACGCCGGGAACCAGGCGGCCAACTCCTTCGGGTCGGTGATCGCCTTCCACACCTTCTCCGGTGGATGTGCCAGACGGCGCTCGAGCCGCAGGATCGGTTCGCCGCGAACGGCATTCAGCTCGACCCGGTCGTCCATGTCATTCCTCCTCGTCATCGGGCGCGGTGCCGTCGGGCATGGTGTCGAGGTGGTGCTCCAGGGCATTCAGACTGGTCTCCCACAGCGAGCGGTAGGGGGCCAGCCACAGGTCGATCTCGGCGAGCGGCTGCGGTCGCAGCCGATACCACCGACGCTGCGCATCCCGCCGCACCTCGACCAGCCCCGCCCGATGCAGCACCTTCAGATGTTTGGAGACCGTCGGCTGCGCCAGCCGCAACTCCGCCACCAGCTCCCCCACCAGCCGGTCGCGATCCCGCAGCAGGTCGAGTATCTCCCGACGCCGCGGCTCGGCCACCACCTCGAACGTATATGCCATACCGGCAATATAGCCAATGTGGAATATAAAGGCAACGGATGCGGCCATCCGACACGGTCACACCTCGACGCTGTCCCTCTCGCGTCGAGGAGAACGGAGCAATCGCCACGCCACCAGCAGCAGCGCGACCGCGCCGAGCAGAAGCAGCACCGTGGTGTCGGACAGGGCGGCGGTGAGACGCAGCACCCGGTCTTCGAGATCGACACTGGCGTCGGCGTTTCCAGCGATGATCGAGCCGCCGTCGGAGAGTAGGAACAGTGCGCCGACGGCGATGAAGAACACGCCCGAGAGCAGCGATGTGGTGTGCAGGTGGAGACGCCCGATCGTGATCGGGCGACCGCGCAGCCAGCGGCGGTGGCCGAGGTCGAAGCGATCCCAGAGCAGGGCCAGGACGAACAGCGGCAGGGCCATGCCCAGCGCGTAGACGGCGAGCAGGGTGCCACCGTGCACCGGGGAGGAACTCAGGGCCGCCACCGTGAGAATCGAGCCGAGAATCGGGCCGACGCAGAATCCGGACAGTCCGTAGACCATGCCGAGCAGATAGACCGCGCCGGACTTCTCGGATCCGCCGTGCTTGGCCATTCCGCGTTGGGCGAAACCGAACGCGAAACCGCGACCGAGCATCTGCACCACTCCGAGCGCGATGATGGTCCAGCCGCCGATGGCGATCACGAGTTCGCGATGCCGGGTCAGCACGCCCCCGAGTAGTGATCCGGCCGCACCGAGCGGTACCAGGGTGGTGCACAGGCCGAGGTAGAAGATGCCGGTGCGGGACATCAATTTCCCGGTGGCACCGAAGGAGTACGCGAAAAAGCTCGGCAGCAGCAGTGCGCTGCACGGGCTCAGCAGCGCCAGTACCCCACCGAGAAACGCTGCGGCATAACCGATTCCGGAGCTCACTTGACGCCCTCCCGGTCGCGTAGCCCGGCTTCGATCACCGCGATCATCTGCTCGACCGGCCGCGCGCCCAGGATCGGCCGCCCATTGATCAGGAAGGCCGGCGTGGAGCCGACTCCGATCCCGATCGCCTCGCTCATATCGACGTCCACGGCGTCGCGCGCCGCATCGGAATTCAGGTCCGCCCGGAACTTGGCGATATCGGCGACCCCGGCGCGCATCGCCCACTCGGTCACGGTGTCATCGGTGTACGCACCGGTGTTCTTCTTCTCCGGCGAATGGGCGAACAGCAGATCGTGCATCTCCCAGAAGCGGCCCTGCCGCCCCGCCGCCCAGGCGGCCCGCGCCGCCACCTCGGATTCCGGCCCGAAGAACGCCATACTCCGCCACTCGATGCGCAACTGCCCGCTGTCGAGATACCGCCGCACCAGTTCCGGTTCGGTGTACTGGGCGAACTGTTTGCAGTACGGGCATTGGAAATCGGAGTATTCGATCATCACCACCGGTGCGTCCACCGCACCGCGCGCCATGGGGTCGGCGGCGTCTCGACGCGCCAGGGCGGCCAGCTGCCGAATGATCTCGTCGTCCGCCGTGGACGTGGTCGCCGAATCCGCCCGTGCGGATTCCTCGGTGCGTTTGTGGGCGATCTGCGAGATCGCGATCACGAGCAAGGCCACCGCGGCGAACACCGCGAGACCCGCCCCGATCTTCGCGATGGCCGGTCGAGCGGACGACCGTGTGGCCGGAGTGTTCCGGGCACGGCGCTGGGAACGATTGGACATGGGAGACTCCTGACTACGCACGTCCGGCGTGGACGCGCGACCTACGACTCGAGGACATGCCGAATACAGCCCACCCGCCGACGGCGAGTCGGTGCTGCACGGGGTCGTCTAAATCCGCAGGACGGTAGTCAGATCCAGTGGTGATATCGGCGGGCCCGTCGTCTCGATCGGCACCGGCCGCACGGACGGTGAACGTCCGGCCACGGCCGGGTCCGGCGTGTCCCGGATCGCGAGCGGTATCCGGATGTCCTCCCGATGCGACGCGGCATCCCGCAGCGGCGTCGGGGGCTGTTCAGGCATCTTCCGGCAACCCGGTGCCTTGTCCGCGCTCACCGCGACGGCCGCCGCTCCGGTCACCTCCGCCGCCGCTCCGGCGGACACCGCCGCCACCTCCGGAACCCACTGGGCAGTCGGAGACCGATCAGCGGACGCACATGCCGCGACCAGGCTGACAACCAGGCCGAGAACAGCCGCCACCACGACTCCGACCAGCGCGGGACGGCGCTGCGAAGCCACCCGTCGACGCGAACCGGATCGGAGACTCACGCCGCCGAGTGTACGACACCGCCACGGACGGGCCGGATTACAGCTGCCGCCGGGCAATCCTTCGGATACCGCCACTCACCTTGGGCGTGCGGGAATCCTTCACGCCAGCGTGCTGGGCGCGGTGTTCGACCGGCCCGACAGTCCACTGTCGGGTGGCCTATGCTCGGACAGCGGTTGATCCGTTGCGTCACATCGGGGGATGTTGAATGAGCTTTCGCACACCGGCCCGGCCGGTGGATATCGAGGAGACTTTTCCGGAACTGGCCGCGCTGCGCCTGGATACGGTGCGATTGCATCCCAGGCCCGGTCGGCC
Source organism: Nocardia otitidiscaviarum NBRC 14405 (assembly GCF_000308635.1). Lineage (GTDB taxonomy): Bacteria > Actinomycetota > Actinomycetes > Mycobacteriales > Mycobacteriaceae > Nocardia > Nocardia otitidiscaviarum. Next base: position 21,613 of record NZ_BAGD01000088.1, read on the forward strand.
GACGGCCGCGGACAGTTCGGTCGGCGGGCCGCTGCGATGGCCGGAAGGTGAACCGTGGCCGGTCTGCGAGGAGCCGCATTTCGGAATCGCATCGGCCACACCGGTCGAGGACGAGGTTCCCATGGTGCCGATCGTGCAGGTGTGGCGGCGGGACGCGCCCGGGCTCCCGTTTCCGGAGGGGCGTGACCTCCTCCAGGTGCTGTGGTGCCCGCTCGATCACGAAGAGCTCGAATGTCCACGCCCACAGGTGTTCTGGCGAGACTCGGCGACGGCTGGAACGATGCGGGCGGCCCCGGCGCTGCCCGCGGCCGCCGAGCCGGAATACATCCCGTCACCGTGTCTGGTGCATCCGGAGCAGGTCGCCGAGTACCCCAGCTGGGATCTACAATTGCACCCTCGCCTCCGGGGTGCGCTGCGACCCCGGTTCGAGCAGCTCACAGCGGACACCGGCTGGCAGTATCAGTACCACCTGTCCACCGCCCCGGGCATCAAGCTCGGCGGGTATCCGGGCTGGTCCACCGATCCGGTGTGGCCCGACTGCGCGTCCTGCGGGCAGCGCATGGAGCATTTGCTCACCGTGCCGAGTTCGGAATACGACGGCGAGAGCTGGCGCACCTGGCTGCCGCTGGAGGAGCGGACGGCACCCGCGATCCAAGCGGACTCGTACTACCCGACCGATCGACTCGAACCGGTCGGCGTTCACATCGGCCGCTCCGGAGGCGTCTACATCTTCGAATGCCGTCGATGCCCGGACCGCCCGATCGCCCACGAGCACGATTGATCCGGCCGCTCCACAAGAATTCGATTCCTCGCGGCGGCACGACCCCACTAGTGTGCTGCCGTGAGCGAGAGCATCGACGAACCGCACCGGTTCACACCCGTTCCGGATCCCCGTCCGGCCGACGAGCGGTGGCCGGAGATGATCTGGCCGGTGCCCGCGACGACGGAGTTGGTCGGTGCGACGGTGCGGCTGACACCGCTCGACCCGGCCGCGGACGCGGCGGCGCTGTTCGCGGCGCTCGACCACGACCGGGTGTGGGCGCACGTGCCGTGGCGGCCGTCGGATCCGCTGCGATTTCGCGAGCACTTGGAAGTCACCGGCCGGCAGCCGGATTGGCAGCTGTGGACCGTGCGGACTCGGCGGCGCATCGGCGACGTGGACGCCGACACGGTGGTGGGGGTCACCGCCTATCTCGCGGTGTCCGCGCGTGATGCGGCGCTGGAGATCGGGTTCACGCTGTACGACCCGACGGTATGGGCGACGAGCGTCAATCCCGAAACCAAGCTGCTGCTCCTCGAATTCGCGTTCGACCGGTTGCGCGTGGGGCGGGTACAGCTGAAAACCGATGTGCGCAACCATCGTTCACAACAGGCCATCGCGCGTCTCGGCGCTCGCTACGAGGGGGTGCTGCGCCGCAACTTCCGTCGCGCCGACGGCACCGTTCGTGACAGCGTGCTGTTCTCGATCATCGCCGAGGACTGGCCCGCGACCCGAACGCGGCTGACCGCTCGGCTCGACCGGGCCGTGCGAGCCGGCAACGGGGCACCGTAGACCGATATCGCCGGTGATCCGGTCGGTGCGGCGATGATCAGGCGGCCGGACCGCGGCGTTCGAGCAGGACGGTGTCGCGCCATTCGCCGTCGAGGCGGGCGATGCGCTCGCGGACGCCGATGGTGCGGAAGCCGGCCGCGTGATGCAGGGCGATACTCGCGCGGTTCTCGGGGAAGATCGAGTTCTGTAGCGTCCACAGGCCCGCCTCGTCGGCGGTGCACACCTGGGTGCGCAGCAGCGCCTTGCCGACACCGCGGCCCCGCATGCCCGCGGCCACGTAGACCGAGGTCTCGGCGACGCCGCGGTAGCAGTCACGGCGGGAGACGGGGGCCAGCGCCGCCCAGCCCACGACCGCGCCGTCGATCTCGGCGACCCAGCGATGCCCGGGCAGCCAGGCGGCATCGAGATCAGCGCGGTCCGGCACCTCGGTTTCGAACGTGGCGTTGCGCGTGGCGATTCCCTCACCGTAGATGCGGAGCACGGCGTCCCAGTCGGCATCGGTCATGGCGCGGACGGTGACATCGTCGGGGATGTCCTGGGGGCAGCACGGTTGCGGCGGCAGCACACCCATGACGGCGTCGGCGGCGTGCGGCAGACCGGTGCAGCAGGCGGGGTTGACGGTGACCACGGTGCTGGTGCGTTCCTTGTGCACCAGCACGAAGCCCACATCGGCGAGTTTGCGGACGTGGTGGGAGACGGTGGGCTGGCCGATGCCGAGGGCGTCGGCGATCTCCCCCACCGTCATCCCGGCCGGTCGGCTGGCGACCTGGTGCAGCAGGCGCACCCGCGTCGGATCGGCCAGGCAGGCGAACCAGCTCGCGTAGGTGGTCGCGTCGGCGACCGGCAGGGGGTCCACGCGGTATTCGGACCGTACGACCGGCATATCCAGCGACGTCATGCCTCCACTATATCGATGTACATCAATGGTTGCTTTCATCGACAGCTGTCGATAGAGTTCGAGGCATTAAATCGATGAGTGTCGATGGAAGGATCTTCCGATGAACGAGTTGCCTGTGGTCGTGGTGGGAGCCGGGCCGATCGGTCTGGCGGCGGCGGCCGAACTGCGGGAACGCGGACTGCGCCCGCTGGTGTTCGAACGTGGTGAGCGCGCGGGCGCGGCGGTGTCGGAGTGGAATCACGTGCGACTGTTCTCCCGCTGGGGCGAGCTGATCGCTCCAGCGGCCCGACGGCTGCTGGAGTCCACCGGCTGGACCGCACCGGATCCGGATACGTATCCGACCGGGCGGGATTGGGCACGCGACTACCTGATTCCGCTGGCGGATGCCTTGGGCGACAAGGTAGTTCGACTGGGTGTAGAGGTGGTCGGAGTGACGCGGCGCGGTCGCGACCGGGTGGTGGACGCGGGTCGCGAGACCGAACCGCTGATCGTGCGTCTGCGCTCCGCCGACGGGGAGGAGCGAGTCACCGCGCGCGCGGTCATCGACGCCTCCGGCACCTGGACCGGCCCGAATCCCCTGGGCGGCGACGGACTGCCCGCCCTCGGGGAAGCCGCTGCGGCCGAAGCGATCTCGTATCGGGTGCCCGACCTGGACGATGCGCGCGAGCGGGCCCGCTACGCCGGTGCGCACACCGTCATCGCGGGCAGCGGCCATTCGGCGCTCACCGCGATCGTGGCGCTGGCGGCACTGGCCGAACACGCCCCGGACACCCGGTTGACCTGGGTACTGCGCCGCGGCGAGGTCGGCGACACCTTCGGCGGCGGCGCGGCCGATCAGCTGCCCGCCCGTGGCGCCCTCGGTCTGCGCGCCAAGGCCGCCGTCGACGCCGGGCTGCTCCGGGTCGTCACCGGGTTCCGCACGGCGGCAGTGGAATTCGACGGTGATCGGGTCGCGCTGACGGCCGAGTCCGGCACCCGCGTCGAGGCCGTGGACCGGGTGGTGGCGCTGACCGGTTTCCGGCCGGAGCTGTCGTGGCTGTCGGAGCTCCGCCTCGATGTGGACCCGGTGCTCCAGGCCCCGGTGCGGCTCGCCCCGCTCATCGACCCGAACGTGCATTCCTGCGGCACGGTGTACCCGCACGGCGCGGCCGAACTGTCGCATCCGGAGCCCGGGTTCTACCTCGCGGGCATGAAGAGTTACGGACGTGCGCCGACCTTCCTGGCGCTCACCGGCTACGAACAGGTCCGCAGCATCGTCGCCGAACTCGCCGGGGATCGCGAGGCCGCCGCCCGCGTCGAACTCACCCTGCCCGAGACGGGAGTCTGCGGCGGGGCGGGCGTGGTCGACGAATCCGACACGGGCGGCGACGGCGGTGGCTGCTGCGGATCCCCGGCACCGCAGCTGATCTCCCTGGGGTCGGTCCGCTCCGATTCCTGATCGATGGCGACGACATCGCGCGGCGCATCCTCCGGGCGCGGTGATCGGATGGCGGGTGGGTCCGACACCGATACCGCGCCGCGGACGGGCGCGCTCACCCGTGCCGGACTGCGCCGTGTCCTGGCCGTGCTGTGCCTCACCGAGATCACCAGCTGGGGCGTTCTCTACTACGCGTTCCCGGTGCTGGCCGTTTCGATCACACGCGATACCGGATGGTCGGCGCAGGTGATCACGGCGGCGTTCTCGATCAGCCAACTGACCGCCGCCCTGATCGGGATCCCCGTCGGCCGCGTCCTCGATCGCACCGGTCCGCGCGGGGTGATGACCGCCGGATCGGTGGTGGGTGCGGCAGCGCTGGTCGTCGTTGCCACCGCACCGAATCTCGCCGTGTTCTTCGCCGGTTGGTTCGCGGCCGGGATCGCCATGGGCGCGGTGCTGTACCCACCCGCCTTCGCCGCGCTGACCCGCTGGTGGGGTGCGGAGCGGGTGCGCGCACTTATGATCCTGACGCTGGCCGCCGGACTGGCCAGCACCGTGTTCGCACCGTTGACCGCCGTGCTGGCGCAGCGAACCGATTGGCGGACAACCTATCTGATGCTCGCGGCCGTTCTCGCCGTGGTGACGGTGCCCGCGCACTGGGCCGGATTGCGCGGCGCGTGGCCGCCTCCGCCCGCGCCGGTCACCGCCGCGTTCGACGACCACGCCGCCATCGCCCGCAGCCGTGCGTTCACCGCCCTGGTGATCACGCTGTGTGTGACCGCGTTCGTGACCTCCGCCGGGGTGTTCAATCTCGTTCCGCTCCTGCAGGAGCGCGGGTTCTCCCCGGAACTGGCTGCGCTGGCACTCGGTCTCGGCGGGGCCGGGCAGTTGCTGGGGCGCATCGGTTACCTGGCGTTGGCGGCCCGCACCAGCGTGGCGGCGCGAACGGTGGCGATCGTCGCGGCGACCGCGCTCGCGACCGCGCTGCTCGGCGTCGGCACCACGGTGCCGGTCTTGATAGCCATCGGCATCGGTGCCGGGGTGATCCGGGGATTGTTCACCCTCATCAAGGCCACGGCCATCACCGACCGTTGGGGCGCAACCCATTACGGGCGGCTGAACGGCCTGCTGTCGGCACCCGTCGTCATCGTCATGGCGTTGGCACCCTGGGCGGGCAGCCTGCTGTCGGCCTGGACCGGCGGCTACGCCCGCGCCTATCTCGTGCTCGCCCTCCTCGCGGCACCCACCGTCCTACTGGCCCGCCGCACCGTTCGAACCTCGCACTGAACGAAAGGGTCACCATGCCCACCGAATACGACGCCCTCATCGTCGGCGGCGGTCAGTCCGGACTCGCCGCCGCCCACCATCTGACCCGCCGTGGCCTGTCCGTCGCCATCTTGGAGGCCGGGACGGAGCCGGTGGGGTCCTGGCCGCGCTACTACGACAGCCTCACCCTGTTCTCCCCCGCCCGCTACAGCTCGCTGCCGGGCCTGCCCTTCCCGGGTGATCCGGATCGCTACCCGCACCGCGACGAGGTCGTCGCCTACCTGCGCCGCTACGCCGCAACCCTCGACGCCGACATCCGCCTCGGCGAGCGGGTCGAGACCGTCACCCATCGGCAGCACACCTTCACCGCCCACACCGCGAGTGGCGACACGTTCAGCGCACCCCGACTGATCGCCGCCAGCGGCACCTTCGGCGCACCACACCTGCCGACACTGCCCGGCCGAGCCGGTTTCACAGGAAAGCTGTTGCACGCCAGCGACTATCAGATACCCGACGCCTACGACGGCCAGCAGGTGATCGTAGTGGGGTCAGGCAACTCCGCCGTCCAGATCGCCACCGAACTCGCCGCCACCGCGACCGTCACCCTCGCCTCCCGCACACCGGTGCGGTTCTGCCCGCAACGTCCGCTCGGTCGCGACGTGCATTTCTGGCTGCGGGCAACCGGATTCGACACCTTGCCCCTCGGCCGCTTCGTCCGGAACCCACCGACACAGCCGGTGTTCGACACCGGCCGCTATCGAGCGGCCCTCGACACCGGAAGCCCGTCACCCAAACCCCTGTTCACCCGACTCGACGGCAACCACGCCATCTGGCCGGACGGCACCCGCAGCCCGGTGGACACCATCATCCTGGCCACCGGCTACCGCCCGCACCTGCCCTATCTCACCGGAATCGCCGCCCTCACCGATACCGATCTGCCCCGGCATCGAATGGGGTTGTCCACCACGCATATCGGGCTCGGATACGTCGGACTCGAATGGCAGCGCAGCCCATCGTCGAACTCCCTGCGCGGCGTCGGCCGCGACGCGGACCGACTGGTGCGGCAACTGCTGTCGCCGAGACCGCGCCCACGCCGACCGATCGGGCCGAGCACGTTCAGGTAGACCTGCACTTCGTCGTCCGCACGCACACGCATCGGCGACCATCAAAGCCGAACAGCTGATTTCGACCGCGAAGGAATCAGGACGACGCATCGGTATCGGGAGCGCTGCGGCGACGGTTGCGGGCGCGGGCCGACTGCCAGCCGAGACCGACCGCAAACACCGCGACGAGGACGGCGAGTAGCGGTCGCCATCCGAGGTCGCCGACCCAGCGACTCAGTGTCTCCTGGATGTGGCTGGCGGCGACGATCACCGGATCGTCGGCGTCACCGTCGCCGAAGAACAGCCGCAACTCATAGATGCCGTAGTAGGTGACATACAGCCCGGACAGAACGAGCAGGATCCCGCTGATTCTGCCGATGTAGGGCAACAGTTTTCGCGTCCACGCCGTCGCGGCGGCCCCGGCCAGCGCGACGACGACCGCCAGCACGCCCACCAGCAGCGTCATTCCGAGGCCGTAGGCGAGGTAGGCGGCGACACCGCCGAGTACCGAGCCGCTGCGGAAGGTGCTGCTGGTGACGGCCAGGAACGGAGCAATCGTGCACGACAGTGAAGCGATCGCGTATGCCACGCCGTACCCGATCATCGACGCCAGCCGCGCACTCGGCGCACCCCGTGTCGGCTTCGGCAGCGCCACCGCGATATCGCGGCCGGTGAGCAGCCACGCGCCCACGCCCACCAGCACCACCCCGATCACCACCGTCGCCGCGGGCAGATAGCGTTGCACCGACACCGCCAACGGCGAGATCACCAGCCCGAACCCGCCGAAGACGAGCAGGAATCCCGCCGCCATGGCCGCCGTGGCGGCTAGTGCCCGGCCCAGCGCCGCGAATCGGCCCGGTGTGGCCTCGCCCTCACCCGCCACCACCAGGGCTAGATAGCCCGGCAGCAGCGCGAATCCGCACGGGTTCACCGCCGCGACCAGCCCGGCCGCGAAGGCGAACCCGAGCACCTCTGCATCCATGTCCGATCTCAGCCCAACGCTTTGATCTGCGTGGCTATCTCGTCTTCGCTGAGGCTGCCCGGCACCATGTCGATATCGGAGAACTTGCTCACGAACGCGAAGGCGGGCTGCGCGGTCACCCCGAACCGCTGCCACACCACACCGTCCAGATCCGCGATCTGAGTGAACTTCAGCCCGTACTTGTCGGCGAATTCCCGCATGGCCGAGAGTTCGTCACGCGCTGCCACGCCGACGAACTCCACCTCCGGATGCGCCGCGGCCGCGGCGGCGACGCCGGGAGCTTCCCGCTGGCAGGTGGGGCACCACGGGGCCCAGAACCAGAGCACGGCCTTCTTCCCGGCCAGGCTGGCACCGGAGAACTCCGCACCGTCGATGGTCTGCGCGGTGAACTGCAATTCCTTCGGCACGGGGGCGTCCGCCGCGACGGTGGTGGTCGGCGCGGCGGACGCCGCCGTTGTGGTGGTCGGCGCGGCATCGTCGGTGCTATCACCGCATCCGGCCGCCACCAGGACAGCGACGAGCATCGGCAGCAACAGTCGAACGGTTTTCACAAGCGGTAACCTCCGGTCGATGGATAGGACCCTGGGCATCATCAAACCGTGCCCGGCGGACCGATGCTCGACAGCCAGGGGCAGGTCCCGCACGGCGCGCGATACTCGTCGATCCACAGATCCTCGGACGCCGCGGGCAGGAGCAGGACGCGGTCGGGGCGCAGGGCGTCGATGGTGCCCTCGTCGTGGGTGACCATGACGATCGCGCCCGGGTAGGCGTCGATGGCGGCCAGCACCTCCGCGCGTGAGGCGGGTCGAGATGGTTGGTCGGCTGGTCCAGCAGCAGGGTGGAGCCATTGCCGCCGAACAGGATTCGTGCCAACTCGACGCGGCGGCGCTGGCCCCCTGACAATGCGGACAGTGCCTGATCGAGCGTCGGCTCGGAGGGCGCGCGGAGCAAGCGTCGGCCACCGGGCTCGAGATCACCGCGACAGCGCCAGGCGCCCGAGGAAGTCCGTCGGCAAGTAGGCCAATGCACTGCGAGTCCAGGGCTGGCCCGATTCCGGATCATAGGTCTCGGGCATTACCACTCCCGCCGGCGCGAAGGCGTGGAAACCGTGTTCGGCGGTCGTGCGGGTGGCGCGCCACTGGTGGTCCCTGAACGCGACCACCGCCGCCGCGTCCGAGCTCACCGACCCGCCGCGCAGGGCGGCGACCTTGGCGGCCACGCCGTCGGTGGACAGGTAGACCAGCGTGCCGTCGGCGGCACGATCCGGATCGATGGAGATCACGTCGGCCATGTGGTAGCGGGACCTCAGCACCTCGGCGATCTCGGTCTGGGCGTAGACCGGAATACCACGGTCCCCGCGGGTGTCCACGACCGCCGCCGCCAACTGCTCATTAACCGGTCCCGGTTCGCCGACCTCACGTGTCGCGTCCATGCCCGCGGGGATTCGGTTGCCGAAACTGAACGCGACGATGATGGTCGCGGAGTCCGCCGCCGCGGTCGGCACCGTCCACAGATCCGGCGGCGAGTGCTCGACCGTCGCGGGCGCGGCTTCGGCGACTGCCGCGAATTGCGTGAACAGCGAACCGAATGCGGCGAGCGCCAAGGCCGCCGTCGTGCGTCGCACCATCATGTGGCCCGACCTTACGGCAGCCGAGCGGCCGGGCCCGGTTCGCGCCGGGTCGGTCGCCGCTCGGTCGCGATCCCGTCGCCCACCGGTCGTCCCGGGCAGCGGCCGCCCTCTGATCAGGCCAGTTTCAAGCTACGCCCGATGATCTCCTTCATGATCTCCGTGGTGCCGCCGTAGATGGTCTGCACGCGGGCGTCCATGTACGCCTTGGCGATCGGGTATTCGCGCATGTAGCCGTAGCCGCCGTGGAGTTGCAGGCATTTGGTGATGAGGTCGATCTGTTCCTCGGTGCTCCACCATTTGGCCTTGGCGGCGTCTTCGGGGGACAGCTTCTCCTGGTTGAGCAGGGTGATGCAGTGGTCGACGAAGACGCGGACGGCGGTGGTCTTGGTGGCGAGTTCGGCGAGGACGAAGCGGGTGTTCTGCTGTGCGCCGATGGGTTTGCCGAACGCCTTGCGGTCGCGGACGTACTGGCAGGTCAGGTCCAGGCAGGACTCCATGGCGGCGGCGGCCATGACGGCGATGGACAGGCGCTCCTGCGGGAGGTTCTGCATGAGGTGGATGAAGCCCATACCCTCGGTGCCGAGCAGGTTCTTGCCGGGGACGCGCACATTGTCGAAGGAGAGTTCGGCGGTGTCCTGCGCCTTGAGGCCGATCTTGTCGAGATTGCGGCCGCGGGTGAAGCCGGGCATATCGCGCTCGACCACGAGCAGGGAGAAGCCCATCGCCCCCTTCTCGGGGTCGGTCTGGGCGACCACGATGACGATATCGGAGTTGATGCCGTTGGTGATGAAGGTCTTGGAGCCGTTGAGGATCCAGTCGTCACCATCGCGGACCGCGCGGGTCTTGATGCCCTGGAGATCGGAGCCGGTGCCGGGCTCGGTCATGGCGATGGCGGTGATGATCTCGCCGGTGCAGAAGCCGGGCAGCCAGCGGGCCTTCTGCTCGTCGTTGGCCAGCTCCAGCAGGTACGGCGCGATGACGTCGTTGTGCAGCCCGAAGCCCAGGCCCGAGTACATGCCCTTGGTGGTCTCCTCGGTGACGATGGCGTTGTAGCGGAAGTCCTTCACTCCGCCGCCGCCGAACTCCTCCGGGACCGCCATTCCGAGGAAGCCCTGCTTGCCCGCCTCCAGCCAGACCGCGCGATCCACGACGCCCGCCTCTTCCCACCGCTCGTGGTTCGGGGCGACGTGCTGATCCAGAAACTTGCGGAAGGACTCCCGGAACAGCTCGTGTTCGGGTTCGAAAAGGGTGCGCTCCACGCCGACCTCCTATGTGACCACAGCGGCACTGATGCCTACGTCACATACGGTACACGGAAGTCGAATCGTCGTTTACTTCTGGCCCCGAAAAAGAGGGTGGAACTGCGGCTGTCTCGGAAGCAGTCGCAGTTTGCACCAAACGAACGACCGTAAACCTGACCGTCCAGTCAGGCTGGGTTCGCGGCCTGCATCACCCGACCCAGCAAACTGCGACCGCGATCGGCGTCACGCTGGGCGAGCAGGAAGCGGATCTCCTCCTCGAGCGCCTTGCGCACCACGCCCTGCAATTCGAGGGCCGCCTCGGCCGGATCGGAGGCGTCGGCCCACGCGCTGGTGTCGATGGGGTCACCGAGGGAGAAATAGAAGCGCTCGGGCTTGGGCAGCAGGGTCGGCCCGAGGCCGCGAATCAGCGGCGGGGTGAGGCTGGCACGCAGGCCCAGCGCCTGCACCAGACCCCGCACCGGGCGCATGACCGGATGCGCGCCGTCGAAGACCACGTCGTACACATCGTCGCCCCCGATCATGCCCATGGGCACGATGGGTGCGCCCGCCTCGATGGCCATCTGCGCGAATCCGGTACGCCCCTTCCAGTTCAGGACGTACTTCTCCTGCTTGCCGCTCATGGCTTCCCGGCCCCCGCCCGGGAATACCGCGACGATTTCGCCCTGCCGCAGCAGGGTGGTGCAGTTGTGCCGGTTGCCGCGCACCACCCCGAGGTGGTGCAACACATCGCGCAGCCCCGGCACGTCGATGAGCACGTTCTCGGCCAGCCCCCGCGCCAGCCGTCCGGTGCGGCGCAGGATCTCGTGCGCCAGCATGGGCGCGTCCAGGCCACCGGTGAGGGTGTGGTTGCCCACCAGCAGCACCGGCCCGTCGGTCGGCAGCCGGTCCAGACCGTAGAACCGCGGACTGAACCAGGCCCGCCCCGGCACCGCCAGCACATCGAGCATGCGGCGATCGAGGTCGGACAGCTCCACGTGCAACGGCGCACCGTCGGTGAGCGCCGGACGATCGGTCTTATCGGACAAATACGTGACTCGGTCGGACACGAAATTCCCTCCCTGCAGAAAATTCGATTACGTCATGGTAACGAAAACCACTGCAAGGCACCGATTGTGGGTGTCACACTCGGAACGTGACCCGGCTCACCCGGCGTGCGCGAATTCGGTGAGCGCCGCGGCCAACGCCCGCGGCACCCGCGCCCGCAACCGGGTACCGGATTCCTCGTGCTCCTCACTGAGGATGCGACCGTCCGCGTGCACGCGCGAGAGCAGATCGCCGCGCGAATACGGCAGCAGCACACCGACTTCCACATCCAGGCCACCGAGAATCTCGGCCAGCCGATCCCGCAGGTCGGTCAGGCCCGCACCGGTGCGCGCGGAGACGAACACCGCATCGGGCATGGCCGCCCGCAACTGGGTCAGCTCCAGCGGATCCAGTGCGTCGATCTTGTTGACCACCAGCAGTTCCCGCGGGGCCGGGGTATCCGACTCGCGCAGCACCTCGGTGACGACCTCGCGCACCGCCTTGATCTGCTGATCGGGCAGCGGATCGGAACCGTCCACCACATGCAGCAGCAGATCCGCGCCGGTCACCTCCTCCAGGGTGGAGCGGAACGCCTCGACCAGCTGGGTGGGCAGATGCCGCACGAAGCCGACGGTATCGGTGAACACCACTTCGCGACCGTCCTCCAAGGCGGCGCGGCGGGTGGTCGGATCCAGGGTGGCGAACAGCGCGTCCTGCACCAGGATTCCGGCGCCGGTGAGCGCGTTCATCAGACTCGACTTACCGGCATTGGTGTAGCCGACGATGGCGACCTGTGGAATGCCGCTCGAGGTGCGCTTGGAACGCTTGGTGTCGCGGGCGGTCTTCATCTCGCGGATCTCCCGGCGCAGCTTGGCCATGCGTTCGCGAATCCGGCGACGGTCGGTCTCGATCTTCGTCTCACCGGGACCGCGCAGACCCACACCGCCATTGCTGCCCGCACGACCACCGGCCTGCCGGGACATGGACTCACCCCAACCGCGCAGCCGCGGCAGCATGTACTCCATCTGGGCCAGCGAGACCTGCGCCTTGCCCTCGCGGGAGGTGGCGTGCTGGGCGAAGATGTCCAGGATCAAGGCGGTCCGATCGATCACCTTGACCTTGACGACCTTCTCCAGCGCGGTCAGCTGGGCGGGGGTCAGTTCACCGTCGCAGATCACGGTGTCCGCGCCGGTGTCGAGCACGACGGCGCGCAGTTCCTCGGCCTTGCCGGAGCCGATGTAGGTGGCCGGGTCCGGCTTGTCGCGGCGCTGGATCAGCGCGTCGAGCACCTCGGATCCGGCGGTTTCGGCGAGCGCGGCCAACTCGGCCATGCTGGCCTCGGCCTGTGTCGCCGTGCCCTCGGTCCAGACGCCGACCAGCACCACGCGCTCCAAGCGCAGCTGGCGGTACTCGACCTCGGTGATATCGGTGAGTTCGGTGGACAGCCCGGCCACGCGGCGCAGCGCGCTGCGGTCCTCGAGCTGCAGCTCACCGACGGTGGGATCGGCGGACCACCCGTTACGGGTGTCCTCGGCGATCTCGTCGGCGATCTCCTCGGCGGGAGTGAACTCGTACGTTTCTTGTTTGCTCATACACCTCCATGGTCCCACGAAGGAACAAGAAGGCGCATTCGGTTATTTCGCGCGCGTCGCGCTCAGAGTTCCTGCCACCACTTCGCGGCGATGCGGCCGGTCGCCACGAGGACGGAGGGGCCGCGGAGGGTGGCGGTGCCGTGGTCGATGGTGACGGTGACCTCGCCACCGGGGATGCGGACGCGCACCTCGCCGGAGGCGGTGTCGATGTCGACGCCCGCGCGGACCAGGGCGGCGGCCGCGGTGGCGACGGTTCCGGTGCCGCAGGAACGGGTTTCGCCGACGCCGCGTTCGTAGACGCGCATATCCACCGCGCCGTCGTGCAGCGGGGTGAGGATTTCGACGTTGACGCCGTTGGGGAAGACGGTGCGGTCGAAGGTGGGGGCGGCGGTGAGGTCGAGGGCGGCCAGGTCGGCGGGGGTAAGCGTCGGGTCGACGCAGGCCAGGTGGGGGTTGCCGACGTCGATGCCGAGGCCGGTGACGGTGCGGCCGGACAGGGTGGCGGTGGAGGTGCCGAGTCGGCGCACGCGGCCCATGTCGACGGTGACCTCGCCGTGCACGGCGTCGGCGTGGTGCACGACGACGGGCCGGGCTCCGGCGCGGCTGCCGACCACGAACTCGTCGCGGCTCTCCAGGCCGGTGGCGGCGAGGTAGTGGGCGAAGACGCGGACCCCGTTACCGCACATCTCGGCGATGGAGCCGTCGGCATTGCGGTAGTCCATGAACCAGTCCGCGCCGCGCACGCCCTCGGGGAGTTCGGCCAGCACGCCGGTGTCGACGAGCGCACCCGCGCGCGCCACCCGCAGCACCCCGTCCGCACCGAGTCCGCGCTGCCGGTCGCACAGCGCCGCGACGCGGGATTCGGTCAGCTCCAGCCACGCGTCGGGATCGGGCAGCACCACGAAATCGTTCTGGGTGCCGTGCCCTTTGCTGAATTCGATCTCAGCGCTCTCGCTCATAGTCCTCACCGCAACGCCCGGCGCTGCCGGGAAATTTCGTACAGGGCCACCGCCGCGGCCGACGGCGCGCCGAGCGTCCCGTGGGTCGGGATGCTCACCAGTTCGTCGCACACCGGCGCCCAGGCCGAGCCGAGGGTGTCCCGCTCGTCGCCGAGCACCAGGATGGTCGCTCCGCCGAAGTCGAGTTCGTCGAGCGCCATCCCGCCGCGATCGTCGCTGCCGACGATACGGGGGTCGAGTCCGCGCGCCTCCAGGGCGTCCCGGAAGGCGAGCACCCGCTCGGGGCCGGGCACCCGGAAGACCGGCACGGCGAACAGCGCCCCGTCGGAGGCGCGCACCGCCTGCGGGTCGAAATGGTCCGCGCCGGAACCGGTCACGATCACCCCGGCGGCTCCGTAGGCGGCGGCGGACCGCAGCAGCGCCCCCAGGCGCAGCGCCGAGGACGGCCGGTCGATGACCACCACCACGGGCGGATCCGCCACCGATCCGGGTGCGAAGTCCTCGAGTTCGGTGTGCCGCAACACCGCGACCGCGACCAGTTCGGGTACCGACTCCGCGGGTTCGGCCAGTTCGGCCATGAGTTCGGGCACCAGGCCGACGCTCGGTACCCCGCTGCTGTCGATGACCTGCCGCGCCCACACCGACGGCTCCGGCGTACCGAGCCGGTACACCAGCGTTTCGAGCGGCCAATCGGTTTCGAGCGCGCGCGCGATGGCCCGCTGCCCGAGCACGAGAAAACGTCCATCGCGCGCCCGTTTGGTCCGATTGTTCAGATATGCCTGCCACACCTGAACCGAGGCGTTACGGGTGCTGCCGCGCTGCGTCACTACCGAACTCGTTCCTGTTCCTCGAGGAGGGCCGACGTCGTGGCGACCAGATCCGGATCCGCGCCGTCGACCCAGCGCACCCGGGGGTCCCGCCGGAACCACGAACGCTGCCGTCGGACGTAGCGCCGGGTGCCGATGAAGGTGCGCTCCTGTGCGTGCTTCAGGTCGTATTCGTTGTCGAGGTACGCGAGGACTTGTGCGTATCCGATCGCGCGCCGCGCCGTAACCCCTTCCCGCAGACCGTGATCGAGCAGCCCGATCACCTCCTCTACGAGCCCCTGCTCGAACATGCGGGCGGTGCGCAACTCGATGCGGGCGTCGAGTTCGGCGGTCTCCCGGTCGACACCGATGACGGTTGTGCCCCAGCGGGGTTCGCCGATCTTCGGCTGGGAGGCCGCGAACGGCTGCCCGGTCAGCTCCACCACCTCGAGCGCGCGCACCATGCGACGGCCGTCGGTGGGCAGGATGGTGGCCGCCGCCACCGGATCGGTAGCCCGCAGCGCCTCGTGCACCGCGCCGAGGCCCTCCTCCTCGAGAACCCGCTCCCATCTGGCGCGGACCTCCGGATCGGTCGCCGGGAAGTCCCAATCGTCCAGTAGCGCTTGCACGTACATCATGGAGCCGCCCACGATCACCGGAACGTGCCCGCGCGCCATGATCGCCTCCACATCGGCGCGGGCGGCGGTCTGGTAGGCGGCGACGGTGGCGTACTCGGTCACGTCGAGTACATCGAGTTGATGGTGCGGAATGCCGCGCCGCTGCGCGACGGGCAGTTTGGCGGTGCCGATATCCATACCGCGGTACAGCTGCATGGCGTCGATGTTCACGATCTCGCCGCCGAGGCGAAGCGCCAGCTCCAGAGCCAGATCCGACTTTCCGGTGGCGGTGGGGCCGACGACGGCGACGGGGCGGATCACCGCTCGCCCCCGGGCCGCCAGACGCTGACGTGATAGCCGACGCCGAACGGTGCCGCGCGGTAACGGGTCTCGACCCGCGGGCGGCTCGGGTCGTCCACGAACAGACCCGCGAGCGCCTGGAACACCGGTCTGCCCGCCACCGACAGTTCGGCACACAACGGCGCGTCCAGGGCGGCCAGGCCGTCCCGGTCCCCCGCCGTGAGCGCGCGGTCGAGCTCGGCCTGGAAGGCTTCGGCGCGCGGATCGAAGTAGCGGGGCGCGGCGGTGGTCAGGGTTGCCGCACCGTCGCCGACCACCAGCACGGCGACGGGTTCGGGGTCGGCGTCGAGTTCGGCGCGCAGCTCGCGGCCGACGTGCAGGGCCCGCGCGCCGGGGGTGTCGGCGGCCAGCAGCCGGGCTTCGGTGCTGGTGTCCGGGGCGGCCTGGCCGCGCAGCCAGCCACCGATCAGCACCGGCAGCGGCAAACCCGGATCGGCGGCCGTATCGGCGGCCAGCGCGGCGGCCGAGAGGCCCGCCCGGACATCGACGCCGAATCCGCGGAACGTGCCCACCGCCGTCGAGGCTATTTGTCGGTCGGTTTCCGAAACCCCGATGACGATCCACCGCACCGCCGACCGGGCCAGCTCCCGCACCGCATCCAGCGTGGCCTCCCGCAGCGCCGTCACCTCGCCACCGTCCGCCACACCCGCGGCACCGCCCAACTCGGGTACGAGCACGGGCGGCGAAGGGACCAGGGCCGCAACACTGAACACGCCGTCAACCGTAGCGCCAACCCGCCACACCAGCCCCACCCCGTCCGCGCCGCCGCGCGGTGACGCGGCCCGCAAACGCAGCATTTCGCCACCCAGCCTGGTTGAATGGGGTCAAGCTAGATGGGATGACCAGGGCGTAACCAGGCAGCCGTGACGCGCGGCAGGGACGAGGAGCAATGACCGACAACAACGGAAACGACAAAGCTACCCACCCGGAGTCGACCACGACGCCCCAGCCTGGCGCGGCCGCCGCCGAACGACCGTCACCAGCCGCCGAGGCCGCCGGCAATCGGCCCCGCAAACCCGGTGCCCGCAGCTCTGATACCCCCAAACCGCATGCGGTCAAACCCGCGCCCGGCCCGGCGCACACCCCCCACCCGCATGCGGTGGTGGTGCCGACCGTCAGCGACCCCAGCCAATGGGGACGCGTGGACGAGGACGGCACCGCCTGGGTGAAGACCGCCGACGGCGAGCGGGTGGTGGGCTCCTGGCAGGCCGGTGACGCCGCCGAGGGCCTGGCGCACTTCGGCCGCCGCTTCGACAACCTCGCCACCGACGTGGTGCTGCTCGAGGAACGGCTCGCCGCCGGAGCCGACGCCCGCAAGATCAAGGCCGATGCCGCCGCGCTTGCCGAATCGTTGCCGACCGCCGCCGTGATCGGTGATATCGACGGTCTGGCCCGGCGGTTGCAGGCCATCATCGAACACTCCGACGAGGCGGCCGCGCACGCCAAGGAGGAGAAGGAGCGCACCCGGCACGAGCACACCGAACGCAAGGAGGCGCTCGCCGCCGAGGCCGAGCAGATCGCCGCCGAATCCACCCAGTGGAAGGCCGCGGGCGACCGGCTGCGCGAGATCCTGGAGGAGTGGAAGACCATTCGCGGCGTGGACCGCAAGGTCGACGACGCGCTGTGGCGACGCTTCTCCAAGGCGCGCGAGGCGTTCAACCGCCGCCGCGGCGCACACTTCGCCGAACTGGACCGGGAGCGGGCCGCCGCCAAGACCCGCAAGGAAGAACTGTGCGTGCGCGCCGAGGAGCTGTCCTCCTCCACCGACTGGGCGGGCACCGCCTCGGTGTTCCGTGACCTGCTCACCGAATGGAAGGCCGCGGGCCGGGCCCCGCGCGAGGCCGACGAGCAGCTGTGGCGGCGGTTCAAGGCCGCCCAGGACGTCTTCTTCGCCGCCCGCAACGCGGCCGCCTCCGAACGCGACGCGGAATTCGAGCAGAACGCCGCCGCCAAGGAGGAACTGCTGAAGCAGTACGAGCACATCGATCCGGAATCCGGACTCGACGCCGCCCGTGCCGCCCTGCGCGACCTCCAGGAGAAGTGGGACGCCATCGGCAAGGTCCCCCGCGAACGCATCCACGAACTCGAGGGTCGCCTGCGCGCCATCGAGAAGAAGGTGCGCGAAGCGGTGGACGCCCAGTGGCGGCGCACCGACCCGGAGGCCATGGCGCGCGCCGCCCAATTCCGCGAACGCGTCGCCCAATTCGAGGAGCAGGCCGCCAAGGCCCAGGCCGCAGGCAAGACCCGCGACGCGGAGAAAGCCCTGGAGCAGGCCAAACAGTGGCGAGAATGGGCCGAGGCCGCCGAGGGCGCGGTCAGCCAGCGCTGATCACCGTCACCACCGTCGGGCACCCGGAGCCGGACGGGGGTGAGGCATGCACCTGAAGCGCGGACTTCGGGCGTCCATGGGCAACAACGGGCAGGCCTACGGCTTCTCCGTCTCCATCACCGCGGGCGCCGCACTGCTCAATACCGAGGCGCACCGCGCGGGCGCGGCACAGATCTTCCTGTTCGCCATGGGCGCGGTCGCCGCGTTCAGTCTGCTCGAAGCGGTCGTCTCGACCGGATTCCGGCAGCGGCTCGACAAGGAACCCAGCACCGTGATGGCGCTGGGTGTCTCGTTGAGCTTCCTCTCGGTCGGCACCACCATCGGCGTGGCCTGGGCCGTCGCCCGCTTCGTCGGCGGCACCGTCGCCTGGCCGCTGGCGGGCTTCCTCATCTCGCTGGTCTACCCGCTGCTCGCGGGGCTGGAACTCGCCATCGCCCAGCGCGCGCGAGCGGCGGCGGACACCGAGACGCCCGAGGAGGGCGCGGTGGAGCGGGAGGACGACGCAAGCGACAGCTGACCCGCGCCGCGGCGGCTCACTCCTCGTCGCCGGTGAGCCAGCGGCGGTCCTGCTGCTCGGCGGCGGCCGCGGCCTGACGGCGGCGCTCCTCGGCCTCCAGATGCACGACGGTGCGGCTCCACACGACGCGAATCCAGTGGAAGGTGAGCACGATCGCGGCGATGGCCGCCAGGACCAGGCCGATGCCGGGACCCGAGCCCTCGTAGTTGCCCAGGCCGGGGGTCTGGCGGTGCCAGATGGAGAAGACGCCGAACACGCTGGCGATGGCGGTGCCCGCGGTGGCGATCCAGGCCAGCACCCAGCGGCGGGTGGTCAGGGCGGCCAGTGAGAAGCCGATGCCGAACACCACCACGAACCATTCGAAGACCCGGGAGGGCAGGCCGATGTGCTCGTCCTGGGCGACCGCATCGTAGAGCAGCACGTCGAAGCCGCGGGCGGCCCCGGCGTGCGGCAGCACCAGCGAGAGCAGCAGCACGAACACCGCGCCGGCGACCACCAGGGCGCGCACCCCCGGATCGATCTCACCGGCGATCTTGCGTTCCACCGCCTCCAGATCGCCGCGGAACTGCTCGAACTCCTGGCTGCCCTGCTCGGTGGACTTCATCGTCTCCTCGTTCGGGTCGGGGGTGGTGGGCTCGTCGCCGTGCCGATCGCTCATCGCACGCTCACAGCCCGCAGCCGCTGTCACAGCCCGACGACGCGGCCGGCGGTTCGGGTGCGCCGATGCGCGGCAGTCCCAGGCCGACGCCGATGGGCGCGGTCTTCGGGGTGACGCCACGCTCGTGGGCGTCGCCCGCGCGGGTGCGGCGATGGTCTCGAACCACGCTGTCGGCGATGAGGTGGTGCGGGGCCGCGCCGGTGATGTCGACGGTGACCAGATCGCCGGGACGGATCTCGGTTCCGGGCGCGGGATCGGCGGGCGGGCGGAAGTGCACCAGGCGGCCGTCGCGGGCGCGGCCGCTCATGCGCGCGGTGGCGGCGTTCTTCTTGCCCGCGCTGCTCTCGGCCACCAGCAGTTCCACCTCGGTGCCGACCAGTGCCTGATTGGCCTCCATGCAGATCCGCTCCTGCAACTCGATGAGCCGCATATAGCGTTCCTGCACCACGTCCTTGGGCAGCTGGTCGGGCATCTCGGCGGCCGGGGTGCCGGGGCGGATGGAGTACTGGAAGGTGTAGGCGCTGGTGAACCGCGCCTGCCGCACCACATCCAGGGTCTCCTGGAAATCCTGCTCGGTCTCGCCCGGGAAGCCGACGATGATGTCGGTGGTGATGGCGGCGTGCGGCATGGCCGCCCGCACCTTCTCGATGATGCCCAGGTACTTGGACTTGCGGTAGGAGCGCCGCATGGCCTTGAGCACGCGATCGGAACCGGACTGCAGCGGCATGTGCAGCTGCGGGCACACGTTCGGGGTCTCGGCCATCGCCTCGATCACGTCGTCGGTGAACTCGGCCGGATGCGGGGAGGTGAAGCGCACCCGCTCCAGGCCCTCGATGGATCCGCAGGCGCGCAGCAGTTTGGCGAAGGCGCCGCGATCGCGCGGTTCGTTCGGGTCGGCGAAGGAGACGCCGTAGGAGTTGACGTTCTGCCCCAGCAGCGTCACCTCCATGACGCCCTGGTCGACCAGCGCCTGCACCTCGGCCAGCACATCGCCGGGACGGCGGTCCACCTCCTTGCCGCGCAGCGACGGCACGATGCAGAAGGTGCAGGTGTTGTTGCAGCCCACCGAGATCGACACCCAGCCCGCGTAGGCGGATTCACGCTTGGCGGGCAGCGAGGACGGGAACGCCTCGAGCGCCTCCATGATCTCCACCTGCGCTTCGCTGTTGTGGCGGGCGCGTTCCAGCAGCACCGGCAGCGAACCGATGTTGTGGGTGCCGAACACCACGTCCACCCAGGGGGCCTTCTTCACGACGGTGTCGCGGTCCTTCTGGGCCAGGCAGCCGCCGACGGCGATCTGCATGCCCGGACGTTCCGCCTTGATCGGCGCGAGGTGGCCGAGGGTGCCGTACAGCTTGTTGTCGGCGTTCTCGCGCACCGCGCAGGTGTTGAACACGACGAGATCGGCGGTGTCACCGGGTGTGGCCTTGACGTACCCGGCGTCCTCGAGCAGACCGGACAGCCGCTCGGAGTCGTGCACGTTCATCTGGCAGCCGTAGGTGCGCACCTCGTAGGTGCGCACGACATCGACGTCCACCGAGTCACGTGCGGAAACCAGCCCCAACGAATTCACCCGTCCAGGGTACGGGCTCCGATTCGCGGCCGTTCCACCCCATGGGATCAGCGTGATCCGTCTCTCTCCCGTCACCGCGGCGTCAATCCTCGGTTACGGCGGGGTGTCGAGTACGGGCGGTTGTGGCGTCGCGGGGGCCAAAGGCGAGCATTTCGGGCAACGGCCCTCTAAGGTCACTGGTCATGACCGACGCCGCCACACCCGTCACCGCCGACGCGCCGATGATCTCGATGCAGACCGTGGACAAGCATTTCGGGGCTCTGCACGTCCTGCAGGACATCAACCTCGAAGTGCCCAGGGGCCAGGTCGTCATCGTGGTGGGACCGTCCGGCTCCGGTAAGTCCACGCTGTGCCGCACCATCAACCGGCTCGAGACCATCGACTCCGGCACCATCGCCATCGACGGGGTGCGGTTGCCCGACGAGGGCAAGGCCCTGGCGCGGCTGCGCGCCGATGTGGGCATGGTGTTCCAGAGCTTCAATCTGTTCGCGCACAAGACCATTCTCGAGAACGTCATGCTCGCGCCGGTGAAGGTGCGCCGGATGGACAAGACGAAGGCGCGCGCCCGCGCCATGGAACTGCTCGAACGGGTCGGCATCGCCAATCAGGCCGACAAGTATCCCGCCCAGCTGTCGGGCGGTCAGCAGCAGCGCGTCGCCATCGCTCGCGCGCTGGCCATGGACCCGAAGGTGATGCTGTTCGACGAGCCCACCTCCGCGCTCGACCCCGAAATGGTGTCCGAGGTTCTCGAGGTCATGGTGCAGCTGGCCAAGGACGGTATGACCATGGTGGTGGTCACCCACGAGATGGGTTTCGCGCGGCGCGCGGGCAACCGGGTGCTGTTCATGGCGGACGGTCAGATCGTCGAGGACACCGATCCGGACACGTTCTTCACCGCGCCCAAATCCGAACGCGCGAAAGATTTCCTCGGCAAGATTCTCAGCCACTAAACACTCCGCCACTTCACGAGAGAGAAGGATTCAGATGAGGATCACCCAAGCGCTGCGGCTAGCCGTCGGGGCTATCGCCCTGACCGTGGTCGCCAGCGGCTGCGGCGGCGGCAGCGACAAGACCGCCACGGAGAACGCCGCCGACGGCAAGCTCACCATCGGCATCAAGTACGACCAGCCGGGCCTGGGACTGCGCGAGAAGGACGGCTCCTTCAGCGGTTTCGATGTCGACGTCGCCACCTATGTGGCCGAGAAGCTGGGCGTGTCCCCGGAGAACATCACCTTCAAGGAAGCACCGTCGGCACAGCGCGAGACGCTGATCCAGAACGGGCAGGTGGACTTCATCGCCGCCACCTACTCCATCACCGACAAGCGCAAGGAGAAGGTCGACTTCGCCGGGCCGTACTTCATTACCGGCCAGTCGCTGCTGGTGCGCTCGGACAACACCGACATCACCGGCGCGGAGTCGCTGAGCGGCAACAAGAAGCTGTGCTCGGTCAAGGGCTCCACCCCCGCGCAGAACGTGAAGGACACCTACGCCAAGGATGTTCAGCTCCAGGAGTACGACACCTACTCGCTGTGCGTGGAGGCGCTGAAGGCCGGTGCCGTCGACGCCGTCACCACCGACGACATCATCCTGCGCGGTTACGCGGCGCAGAACCCGGGCGCGCTGAAGGTCGTCGGTGACACCTTCACCGTCGAGAAGTACGGCATCGGTGTGAAGAAGGGCGACACCGAATCCCGCCAGAAGATCAACGACGCGATCGAGGACATGATCACCAGCGGCGCCTGGCAGGCCGCGCTGGAGAAGAATTTCGGTTCCACCGGAATCCAGATCCCCGAGCCGCCGCAGCTGGACCGCTACTGAGTTGACCGTGCGTGCCGGGCGGGGACGCACCCGCCCGGCACGCGACGTCTTTCGATCGGAGGGATGCGCACGCCGTGTTCGATTTGATCTCTGAGTATTCCGACCAGCTGCTCGACGCGTTCTGGGTGACCATCAAACTGACGGTCTTCTCCGGAGTGCTCGCGCTGGTCCTCGGCACGATCATCGCCGCCATGCGGGTCGCGCCGGTACCCGTGGCACGCTGGGTCGGCACGGCGTACGTCACCATATTCCGCAACACCCCGCTGACGCTCATCATCGTGATCTGCTCGCTGGGCCTGTACTTCCAGCTGGGCATCACGCTCGCCGCGGCGGGCCCGAACGACCTCGCGGAGAACAACTTCCGCTGGGCGGTCGTCGGGTTGGGGGTGTACACGGCGGCTTTCGTGTGCGAGTCGCTGCGTTCGGGAATCAATACGGTGCACATGGGACAGTCGGAGGCGGGCCGGTCACTGGGCTTCACCTTCTCGCAGAATCTGCGACTCATCGTGCTGCCGCAGGCTTTTCGCTCCGTGATCGCACCGCTGGGCAGCGTGCTCATCGCGCTGACCAAGAACTCGACGGTCGCGGCGGCCATCGGTGTCGGTGAGGCCGCCCTGCTCATGTCCGAGATGATCGAGGTGGAGGCCGCGCCGCTGGCCGTCGGCGCCATCTTCGCCTTCGGCTTCGTGGTCCTGACCCTGCCCACCGGTCTGCTGTTCGGCTGGCTGGCCAAGCGATTCGAGGTGGCCCGATGAGCGCCGGAACCGTTCTCTACGACGCGCCCGGCCCCAAGGCGCGCATGCTCTACCGGCTGTACACGGCCGTGGTCGTGGCGGCGGTGGCGGCACTCGCCTGGGTGGTCTACAGCGGCCTGGACGCTCAGGGCCAGTGGGCCGCCGACAAATGGGAGCCGTTCCTGGACGCGCAGATCTGGGAGACCTATCTGCTTCCGGGTATTCGAGGCACCCTGGTGGCGGCGGCGATGTCGATCGCCTTCGCACTCGTGCTCGGCATGCTGTTCGGCATTCTGCGGCTGTCGGATCACCGCAGCGTGCGCATCGCGGCGGGCACCGTGGTGGAGATCGCCCGCGCCATCCCGGTGCTGATCCTGATGATCTTCCTGTTCGCGGTCTACGCCGAGTACAACGTCTTCCCCAACGACCGGCTCGCACTCGCAGCCGTGGTGACGGCGCTGACCATCTACAACGGCTCCGTCATCGCCGAGATCGTGCGCTCCGGCATCAAATCGCTGCCCAAGGGGCAATCGGAAGCGGCCGTGGCGCTCGGCATGCGCAAGTCCCAGGTGATGACCGCCATCCTGCTGCCGCAGGCGATCACCGCCATGCTGCCCGCGCTGATCTCACAGATGGTGGTGGCGCTGAAGGATTCGGCGCTGGGCTACCTCATCGGCTACGTCGAGGTCGTGCGCTCCGGACAGCAGCTCGGGTCGGCGCAGGGCAATACCTTCCAGGCGCTGCTGGTCATCGCGGCCATCATGATCGCGCTCAACTACACGCTGACCGTGGTGGCGACCCGGGTCGAGCGGTGGTTGCGCACCCGCAAGCGCGGCGGGCGGACCGCGATCGGCGCGGACAACGCCACCGCCGCCGCGCCGCCCGGAATGGATATCACGCTCACCAAGAAGGACTGAATCAAGAAGGACTGAATTCGGTTCGGCGACCGCGTTCCCGCACCTCGAATGGACCCCGCTTCGCAGCCGCGGAGCGGGGTCCACTGCTGCAGCGGGGTCGACTGCTGTGCAGCACAGCTCGATCGCGCGGCGTTACCCGCTTCCCTTGGGCCGCACCGGAAGCTCGTTCATGCCTCGCATCAGCACGCTGGTCTGCCATGCGGGGGTGAAGGCCGCATCGGCCAATTCCAGGTGCGGGAAGCGGCGTAGCAGGGCGCGGAAGGCGATATCGGCCTCCAGCCGGGCCAGCGGCGCGCCGACGCAGAAGTGGATGCCGTGGCCGAAGGCCAGGTGCCCGGAGGTGTTTCCGTCGATATCGAGGTCCGGGCCGGAGTCGTAGCGGGACGGGTCGCGATTGGCGGCGGCCAGGGCGATGTAGACGAATTCCCCTGCGGGAATATCGATTCCGGAAATGCGGACGGGCTCGGCGGTGTATCGGATGGTGGACCAGCCGACCGGGCCGTCGTAGCGCAGGAACTCCTCCACGGCGGCGGGCACCCGGTCCGGATGTTCGCGCAGCGTCTCCCACTGGGATCGGTTCCGCAGCAGGGCGTAGGTGCCGTTGCCGATCAGGTTGACGGTCGTCTCGTGCCCGGCGACCAGCAGCAGGAACGCCATGGCCACCAGTTCCCGCTCGTCGAGCCGGTCGCCGTCCTCGGCGGCGTGCACCAGATCGGAGAACAGGTCGTCACCCGGATCGGCGCGCTTGTCGGCCATGAGCCGACGCAGGTACTCCGACATGCCCAGCGTGGCGGCCTCCCGCTCCTCCACCCGATTCCCGGAGGAGACCAGCACCCGTGTCCACGACTGGAAGTCGGCGCGGGCGTCCAACGGTATGCCCAGCAGTTCGCAGATCACCGTGACCGGGAGCGGGTTCGCGAAGACCCGCATGAGATCGACCTCGTCGTGTGCGGCCATCTCGTCGAGCAGACCCGCGGTGATCGCCTCGATGCGCGGGCGCAGGGTGGCGACGCGGCGCGGTAGGAACGCCTTGTTCACCAGTTTTCGCAGCCGGGTGTGTTCGGGCGGATCGCTGTTGAGCATGTGCGCGGCCAGCGCCTGGGCGTTCGAATCCGACAGGGTCCGCACGTTCTTGGCGCGGAACAGGGCGTAGAGGTCGTCGGCGTTCTTGCGCAACCGGGGGTCGGCCAGGGCCGCGCGGCCCTCGGCGTGGCCGATGATCACCCAGCAGGGGGAGCCGCCCGGAAAGCGCACCCGGTGCACCGGACCGTGGGCACGCCAGCGGTCGTAGTACCGGTGCGGATCGGCGTGGAAGTCCTCGCCCACCACCTCGATCGATTCGGTGGTACCGCTGTCGACCATGTCATCCTCCTGACCACCGCGACCCACGGCCGCGCCCCACCTGTCCACCATGAAGAGATCCGACGGCGACCACGCTACCGAAACGCTTGGCGGGACGCCGTTTTCGCTGCTGGGGACCGGTACGCCCGCATTACCGAGGCGGCTGGGCGGCACCCGGGACGGGAGCCAGCGCGACGGTGATGTTGTCACTGCCGCCCTGACGGATGGCGAAGTCGACCAGGGCGCGGGCCTCCGGCAGCCCGACCGGACCGGTCGCGCCCGCAGGCCCGAAGGTGTAGTCCCCCAACGCTTCCGCCTCGGGCAGGTAGTTCCACAGGCCATCGCTGCACAGCAGCAACGCGCCCGGACCGGTGGCGTGCATCGAGCGGACACTGTCCTCCGCCCAGGGCGTGGTGCCGATATCCGCGCCGAGCCAGCGGGTGAGCGTATGCGCCCCGCGCATACTCATGGCGGTGCGCTCGTCCACACCGCTGATTTTGATGAAGTCCTGGGCCAGGGAGTCGTCATCGGTGAGACGGCGTGATCCGGTGACCACGCCGAGGTGACCGGGTGCCCCGGCCCCGGCTGCCACACCGGACCCGGCGATCGCGCTGGTCCCTGCCCCCGTTGTGTCGGTCACGCCGGATACGCCGGACGCAGCGGACCCACCCGGCGCAGTGCTTTCCACGGCTGCACCCATCGCGCCAGACCCGGCGGACGCGCCGGACTCGGAGGACGCGCCAGATCCTGTCCACGCACTCGTGCCGGCGGTTGTGCTGGTCGCGTCCGATACATCGGACGGAGCGGACCCACCTGGCGTGGTGCTCCCTGCTGCTGCACCGGGCGCAGCGGATGCGCCAGGCCCGGCGGACGCGCCGGTGCCTGCCGCTGTGTCGGTCGCTTGGGGTGAGCCGGGGGTAGCGGGCGCACCCGCCGCGGTGCCCCCCACGACTGCACCGGGCGCGGCGGACGCACCAGGCCCGGTGGACACGCTGGCGCCTGTCGTTGTGCCGGTCGCGCCCGATGGCGCGGGCGCGCCCGGCGCGGCACGCCCTGGGGCTGTACCGGGAGCGCTGGGAGCGGGAGCGGCGAGCCAATAGGCGCGGCTGTCACCGACGTTCGCGACCGTGATGTGGGTGCCGTCCGCCGTCGGTACCAGTACGGCGGAGACGTAGGTGCACGAGGGGGCGCGGCCCTCGGGGGTTCCGACGGCGCGCACCGCTTTGGCGGCCGCCGACAGTCCGGCCAGCGCCACCTCCTCCAGCACCGCGCCCGCGCCGAACGCCGCCAGGCTCGCCGCGACCCCGGCCCGTGCCGCGGCACCCGATGCGGCCTGTGGATCCTCGGAGGTGGACACACCGTCGCAGACCACGATCACGGTCGCGCCGGGCTGGCCGGGGGCCGGGCCGTCCAGGACGGCCACGGCCACCGAGTCCTCATTGTGCTCGTGCACGAGTCCGCGGTCGGTGACGACGCATACCGTCCCGAGGTCGGCCTCGAACCGATCCTGCCGTTGATGCGGCATTCCGCAGCCCGCGCAGTGCCCGGCACGGTCGTAGTTCTCCCCTCGGCATCCGGTGCACGGTCCGACGGGCCGTTCCCGGTCCGGCAGCGCCACCCGCCGAATGCGGGGCGGTGGCCCGCCCGGCGCGCCGGACCGATCCGTCGCGGGTCCCGACGCACCGTGCTCAGGACTCGAGGGCACCGCCGCAGGATCGGGCGCGGCACCGGGCACTGCTGCCTCGGTTCCGTCGCACGGTGGTGTGGCCGCTTCCTCGGGAGTGGCGGGTGCTTCGGCAGCGGGAGCGTCGACGGCGGGTACGGGTGCATCGGTCACAGGCGCGGTTTCCTCGCGGACGGGCCCGGCCGCGGTGCGGTCGGGCTGAGTGGAATCGGAGCGGTGCTCGACGGCCGCGTGGCCGGGCCGAGCGGTATCGGGTGTAGATCCGGGCGGACCATCGGTCGGGGCGGATCGGGACGCGGGATCGGGGCCGGGCATTGCCGGGTCGGCTGCCGCGGGGTCGGGAGGGGGTGGGGTCGGCTCGGCGTCCGACTCACTGCTCACCGGTTGGCCCTCGCATCCGGGGAGTCTGCGGCCGTGTCGCGGGAGGCGGATCGGTCGGACCGCTGGAACGGGCGCACCGTTCTGCTGCTGCGGACGCACGGCGTTAAGCCGGTGTGCGGTAGCGCCCGGCCCCGTCGACCGGTCGTATCGTCAAGCCGATACGCGTACGGGGTTCCCGTGAACGCGCACGGCGCAGTGAATTTCGTGGCTACCACCCCGATAGTCACCGACGGGTTCTCCATCCGTCGCCCCCACCCGGCATCCCGGTCGCATCTCACAACCGGTAGACGAGGTCCCATTCTCCCACCCCCGCTATCGTCCGGCCGCAGCCGTCCTTCGCGATAGTAGACGAGACATTCCGACCGCGCGCTCGATTAAATCCGCCGGTGGGAATCCGGTGGCGCTCGTCAGTGGGAGTCGGGTTCGGCGAGATCCCGGTCGGCCAGTTCGGCTTTCACCACCGTGAAGGCGGTGGACTGATTGTATCCGCGCCGCGCCAGCATGCCCACCAACCGGCGAATGGCCTTCTCCCGATCCAGATCTCGCGGCAGGGTGCGCAATTTGCGCCGCACCAACTCGGTGGCGCGCTCGTGCTCGTCCTCGGCGCTGATCCCGGCCAGCGCCGATTCCGCGTCCTCGGGCGCGACCCCCTTACGCCGCAATTCCTGCGCCAGCGCCTTCTTTCCTTTTCCGGAGAAGGTGTGCCGCGAATGCACCCATTGCTCCGCGAACGCCGCGTCGTCGATCAATCCCACCTCGGCCAATCGGTCCAGCGCCCGCCCCGCCACCTCGGCGGAGAACCCTTTCGCCGCCAGACGATCCGCCAACTCCGCCCGGCTCCGGGCCCGATCGGTCAGCAACCGCAGGCACACATCCTTCGCCTGCGCCTCGGTCCCGCCCCCGGGCAGCCCCTCCCCCGGCTCACCCCCACCGGCCGACCGCCGCTGCGCTCCACGCCCCCGACCACGCCTCCCATCGGACTCCCCCGGCTCACCGCCCGGTCCGGCGGAACCCGAACCGCCCCGGCTCCGCTCCCCGTCGAACTCCGCATCGTTATCCGCGCTCCGATATCGCCTGCCGCGACGATGCACGCCCTCGGAGGTGTCGGAGGTGTCGGTCCCGCGACCACCGCCGTCACGGCTGCCGCTCGCGAGGTCGCCGTCGACATCCTCGTCCCCCTCCACCCTGTGGCGGGCGACATGCCCTGGCACGACATCCCGGGCCGCGGCCGCATCGTCACGCCCCCGCCACGACCGTGCCCCAGTGGGAGCGCGACGCGGCCGCGCCGTCACCGAATACGGCTCCTCCGCATCGGATTCGACGTCGTACCCCGTGTCGGGCGCGACTGTTCGCCGCCGCGCCGGTGCACGGCGCGCGGTGGGATCCTCCGCCGGGTACCCCTCGTCGACGTCGTCCTCGTCCGAGCGGCGGCCGTAGGTCTCGGCGCTGTAGACACCGGTGCCGTAGCGGGCGAGGTGCGACTGTTTGTCGGACTTGCGGGCACGGGATTCGATGGCGTCGAGTTGGCGGCGGAGGCGTTCCACCGCTTCCAGGCGGGTGTTGCCGTGCCCCGGCGAGGCGGGCCGGGGCTCGGGGGTGTCCCGGTCGGTCATCGAGGGATCAGAAGTCGGCCGGGGCCTCGTCGCCCACGGTCACATCCGCGCCGATGCCGAGCTTCTCCTTGATCTTCTTCTCGATCTCGTCGCGCACGTCGGTGTTCTCCAGCAGGAACTTGCGGGCGTTCTCCTTGCCCTGGCCGAGCTGATCGCCCTCGTAGGTGTACCAGGAGCCGGACTTGCGGATGAAGCCCTGCTCGACACCCATATCGATAATGGAGCCCTCCTTGGAGATGCCCACGCCGTAGAGAATGTCGAACTCGGCCTGCTTGAACGGCGGGCTGACCTTGTTCTTGACGACCTTGACGCGGGTGCGGTTGCCGACCGCGTCGGAGCCGTCCTTGAGGGTCTCGATACGGCGCACGTCCAGGCGCACCGAGGCGTAGAACTTCAGCGCCTTACCGCCGGTGGTGGTCTCGGGCGAGCCGAACATGACACCGATCTTCTCGCGCAGCTGGTTGATGAAGATGGCGGTGGTGCCGGAGTTGTTGAGCGCGGAGGTCATCTTGCGCAGCGCCTGGCTCATCAGGCGGGCCTGCAGACCGACGTGGCTGTCGCCCATCTCGCCCTCGATCTCGGCGCGCGGCACCAGCGCGGCCACCGAGTCGATGACGATGATGTCGATGGCGCCGGAGCGCACCAGCATGTCGGCGATCTCCAGGGCCTGCTCACCGGTGTCGGGCTGGGAGACCAGCAGCGCGTCGGTGTCGACACCCAGCTTGCGGGCGTACTCCGGATCGAGCGCGTGCTCGGCGTCGATGAAGGCCGCCACGCCACCCTGGGCCTGCGCGTTGGCTACCGCGTGCAGGGCGACGGTGGTCTTACCGGAGGATTCCGGACCGTAGACCTCGACGATGCGGCCGCGCGGCAGACCGCCGAGGCCGAGGGCGACGTCGAGCGCGATGGAGCCGGTCGGAATCACCGAAATGGGCTGGCGCGCCTCTTCGCCCAGGCGCATGACCGCGCCCTTGCCGAAGCTCTTCTCGACCTGCGCCAACGCCAGTTCGAGCGCCTTGTCGCGGTCAAAAGCCTGTGGTGCCATCGTCTGGTCCCCTTCTCGACGGGTGAGTCTCAATCTGTGGTTGGCGCCCACGTTAGAGGGCGGCACCGACAAGTTCCGCCGCCGAGCTTAGACGAACAGGTGTTCGATGCAAGCGACGCGCCCCTCGACACGCGGATCGGTCGGGCGACCCGCCGCGCACGGTCGGCTACCGAGGGTCGACGACCGACCGTACCCAGCGCAGACTCGGCCCCAGACATTGGTCCCGAGCGGTGGCGAACAGCCGCACGCCGGCCGGTCCCGGCCAGTCCGGGGGCAGCATGCGCTCGGGCAGTCCGGGATCGAGGTAGGGAATGGTCCGCCATTCGTCCAGCAGCGGGACGAAGATCCGGAACGCCCGCTCGTCGTCATCGACCCACCGCGGCGCCGCCGCACCCCGATCACCCGCCGCCCCGTCGGCGGCACGCTTCTCGACCGCGTCCGCGTCACCGGCCGTGTCGTCGGCGAAGCCCCTGCCGTGGTGCGCGAGGAAGGCCAGGTACCGCCCGGCGAGGCCGTCCAGATCCCACCACTGAGCCGCCGCGGTACGCGGCGTCGTCGGCACGGTCATGTCGGTGGCGCGGAAGGTGGTCACGTACTCGTCGAGTCCGAGTGCGGTGACGATGGCCGCGGCCTCGTCGGCGAGATAGTGCGGGCAGATCCACAGCCCGGGCGCGACCGTCCCGCAGCCGATGGCGGACAGCCTGCGGCGCAGCTGATGTCGCGCCGCGCGCGCCGATTCCGGAATGCCGAAACAGATCAGCTGCCAGGGATCGTCCTCGCCCATCCGCCGGAAGCCGAAGATACGGGCGTCGCCCCGGGCGTACATGGCCTCGGCGGCCGGGGTGAGACGGTATCCGCTGCGGCCGCCGCGTGTTTCGGCATCGAGCACACCCTTGCCCTTCAGCCGGGTGACCGCCGTGCGCGCGCTCTGCTCGGGCACCCCGAGTGCGGCGAGCAGCCCGCCGAAATCGGCGATGGCGATCCAGCCGCCGAGTTCGCGCACGTACGCGCCCAGTACGGTCCGCGCCAGCGAGGTGACACTGCCGGGCCGGGAATCGATGTCGTCGAGGATGGCGCCGACGGCGTGGAGTTCAGACATCGAGATCGGCGTCGAGCTCGGCGCGGATGGCGGCCACTCCGGCGAGCACTTCACCGAACGTGGTGCTCAGCGGGCTCAGGCCCAGGCGGATACCGTGCGGCCGACGGAAATCGGGCATGACGCCACGCTGCCACAGCCGCGCGGTGATCTCCCGGAACCGGGGGTGGTCGATGGTGACGTGCCCGCCACGCCGGGCCGGATCGATGGGCGAGGACACCGTCACGCCTCGGGGCAGCAGCCATTCCCGCACGAGATCGAGTGCGAATTCGGTGAGCGCCACCGACTTCGCGCGCACCCGCGGCATCCCGGCCGCCTCGATGAGGTCGAGCATGTCCTGGATCGGGAGCATCCCCACGATGCCGGGACTGGCGCTGATCACCCGCCGGATGCCGGGCGCGGGCACGTAACCATGTGCCATGTCGAAGGGATTCTCCCGGCCCATCCAGCCCCAGATCGGCTGCCGGAAATCGGCCAGATGGTCGGCGCGCACATAGGCGAAGGCCGGGGATCCGGGCCCGCCGTTGAGGTACTTGTAGGTGCATCCGGCCGCGAAATCGACTCCCCAGGTGTCGAGTTCGATCTCCACCGCGCCGACGGAATGGCACAGGTCGAGCAGCAGCATGGCCCCGGCGGCGTGCGTGACGGCGGTGAGGGCGGGCGCGTCGAGCAGATAGCCGGAGCGGTAGGCGACATGGCTGAGCACCACCAGCGCGGTGCGTTCGGACACCACCGCGGCCAGGTCCGCGGCGGTGACGCCACCGTCGAAGTCGGCGTCGATCCAGCGCAGCGTCATATCGCTGTCGGCGGCAATGGATTCCATCAGATAGCGGTCGGTGGGGAAGTTGTCGCGGTCGAGCACGATCTCGGTGCGTCCGGGCCGCATGGCCAGCGCACCGCGCGCGAGCTTGTAGAGCAGCACGCTGGTGGAGTCGCCCATGGTGGTCTGTCCGGGCGCTGCGCCCAGCAGGGTGCCGCCGATTCGGTCGCCGAGGGTCAGCGGCAGCTCGAACCACTCCTCGTCCCAGCCTCGAATGAGTCTGCGGCCCCACGCCTCGGTCACGAACGCGGACAGGCGTTCGGCGGTGCGGCGGGTGGGGCGGCCGAGGGAGTTGCCGTCGAGATAGGCGACGATCTCCGGATCGTCGTGGCCGACGAACTCGCCCGGATACGCCGCCAGCGGATCGGCGGCGTCGAGAGCCGTTGCCCGAGCGGTGAAGTCGGTGTCGCTGCGGGTCATGGGGCCCCCGTTTCGGTGCGGACGGCGAAGAGTTCCGGAAAGAAGCTGACCTCGAGAGCGCGGCGCAGGAAGCCCGCGCCGCTGGTTCCCCCGGTCCCCCGCGCGGACCCGATGGTCCGCAGCACCGTCCGCAGATGCCGGAACCGCCACAGCTGGAAGTTCTCCTCCAGGTCGACCAGTTCCTCGAAGGTCTCGTAGACCGACCAATACTGCTGCGGGGCTTGATACACCGATTTCACCAAGGGGAGCAGCGCGGGATCGAGTGCGTAGCGTCCGGTGACATCCCGCTCCAGCGTCGACCGCGGCACCTCCAGTCCGGTGCGCGCCAGGTGCCGCCAGAAGGCGTCGTAGAGCGTGGGTTCGGAGACCAGTGCCGTCAACTCCGCGGCGGCGTGCGGTTCGTCGGCGAAAACGGCCAGAATCGCGGGATTCTTGTTGCCGAGAATGAATTCCACGGCTCGGTACTGATACGACTGAAACCCCGAGGAGTTTCCGAGCGCTCCCCGAAACCGCGCGTACTCGGTGGGCGTCAACGTCGCCAGCACCGACCACTGCTCGGTCAGCGTCTGCTGGATGTGTTTCACGCGCGCGATGCCCTTGAGCGCGATATCGGGCGCATCGTCGTCGAAAGCCGCACGCGCCGCGCGTATCTCGTGCAGCACCAATTTCAGCCACAGTTCCGTGGTCTGGTGCTGAATGATGAACAGCATTTCATCGTGCTGCGGCGGCCTGCTGACCGGATGCTGCGCACCGAGCAGCGTCTCCAGGTCCAGATAGGTGCTGTAGGTCATGGCGGTCCCCACTCAGACGGTGCCGACCACCCCAGGCTAGTACACAACTATGACGTCCGTCACGAATACGTCATTAGACACCACTAGCCGAGCGTGACCACCTCCGCCCGACCCGACACCACGGTGTCGGTGTGGTCGACGAGCGCGACCCGCACCTGCACGGTCTGCCCCGCCGACAGCGGTGCGCCGGTCAGCGCGATCACGGCGGACCGGGCGGAGCCATCGCAGATGAGGGCGGAATGGGAGCCCGAGGCCGAGGGGCTGTCCGCCTCGGGCGCGCCGACCAGCACTTTGGCGGCGACCACTCCGGCCGTGGGCTCGCAGCTGTAGTCGATGCCGATATTGGCCGGGCCGACGCCCGTGACGTCGATGGAGTTGGCAGCGACCGCAGGGGCCGCGGTGGCGACGAGAGCCGTGGCTGTCGCACCGAGAGCGGCCGTCAGCAGGGCCGAGCGGCGGTAGTTCCGAATGGTGCGCATAGATCGTCGTCCTCCTGGTAGCGGGAACAGATCACCGAACACACTCAGAAGAGATCGCGGTACGCGGGCACCGCGAACTCCATGGTCCCGCACGGCCACGGCGGGGCACAACCGAGCCCCCGCCCGAGGGGCGGGCGCGGACGGGGGCTCGACGGGTGTCACCGGATCGGCAGCAGTGCGTTCTCCTCCTCCGGACCGCGGGGGCCGAAGATGCGGCGGTCGGCTTCGGCGATGGGGGTGTCGTTGATGCTGGCCTCGCGCCGCGACATCAACCCCTCGGGGGAGAACTCCCACAGCTCGTTGCCGTAGCTGCGGTACCACTGGCCGTCCTCGTCGTGCCATTCGTACTGGAAGCGGACGGCGATGCGGTTCTCCCGGAATCCCCAGAGTTCCTTGCGCAGGGCGTAGCCGTTCTCCTTGGCCCACTTGCGCTTCAGGAAGTCGACGATCTCGGCGCGGCCGGTCATGAACTCATCGCGATTGCGCCACACGGAATCCTCCGTGTACGCCTGCGCGACGGTTTCCGGATCGCGGGTGTTCCAGGCGTTCTCGGCGGCGCGAACCTTGGTCTGGGCCGATTCCAGATCGAACGGGGGCAGTGGGGGTCGCATGGCGGATCCTTTCGGAGGGTGGCTTCAGGGGTTCACGGGAGACAGTTCGGACGCACCCCAGCGCAGCGGGCTGGCACCGGCGATCTCGACGACCTCGGTGGCGGTGAAGTCCACCGTGGCCTGTGAGCCGGGGGCGAATGTCGTGTCGTCCCAGATTATTTCCGCGGTTCCGGTCAGCTGCAGGGTCGAGCCGGTGCGCCAGTCCGGGATCAGCAGTCCGCAGCGCGGGTCGGCGGCGATATTGCCCAGCGTCATGAACATGGAGTTGCCGCGGTAGTCCGGCCACCGCAGGCGGGTGGGCGAGAGCACTTGGAGGAAGCCGGGATTGCCGCCGCGGTGGGAGGCGTCGGCATTGCCGTCCGGATCGGCGGAGGCGATGAAGAAGGTGTCGGCGGCGGTGATCGCCCGCTGCTGCGCGGCGGTCAACTCGGACGATCGGTGCACGGTCACCGCGGACGCGCCGCTCCAGTCGTCGATGGTGCGGCGGGTGATGTACTTGGGGCAGTTGGAGTACACCTGGTCGGTGGTGATCCGCAGCCCGCGCTCGGTCGGTTCGGTCACGCCGTTGACGCGCATCCGGCGGCGGCGCTGCGGTTGCAGGGCGATCATGCCGATGTGCCGGGTGGAACGCAGGGGTTCGGCGAGCGGATCGGCGGCGGTGGGCAGCGCGTCCACCACGATGGTGCGCTCGTCGGTGGCGCGGGCGAATCCGGCCGGGCCGATCAGCTGGCTCGCCCACAGTCGGCCCGCGTCATCGGCGGCGGCGATCACGACCAGCGGCTGTTCGGCGAGAAAGGCCGCCGCGGTGTGCGGTATCTCGGCGCGGATCATGCGTCCGACGTGCTGGGCGATATCGGACTGGCCCATGCGCTGCTGCACGGCCACCTCACCCGGGTGGTAGCTGGTGGTCATCTCGTTCTCCGGTATTCGTCCGCCCCGGTGCGGGCGCAGCGCCCGCACCGGGTGAATCACGATGTCGGTCAGAAGAATCCGCAGGTGGGGGCGGAGCCACTGGGCGCGGGGGCGGCCTCGGCGCCGCTCGGCGCGTATACCTCGAGCCGGATGCCGTCGGGGTCGCTGAAGAAGATGCCGCCGGAGGAGGCGCCCTCACCGTGGGCGACGACGCCGTCGTGGGCGAAGCTCACATTCAGATCCTTCAGCACCGACTCCACCGACCGCACCTGCTCCAGGCTGTCGACCTGGAACGACAGGTGGTGCAGGCCGGGCATCTTCGCCGAGAACTCGCCATCGCTCTGCTGCCACAGGGTCAGCACCAGCTTGCCGTCTGCGCCGAGGAAGGCGAAGCGCTGCTCACCCTCGGTGCTCGCGCCGAGCTGCTCGAAGCCGAAGGCGCGGCGGTAGAAGTCCACCGAGCGGGTGAGGTCGGTGACGTTCAAGCCGATGTGGCCGGTGGCGAGCTGGGGTGCGGTGACCGCGGTCATGATTTCCTCCGAGGAAGCTCTAACTGGTTTGTGTTGTTTTGATGGTTAGAATCTAGAAGCAGCGGGGAACCGCTGTCAACCCCCTAAATGATTTGAGTGGTTAGAATGGCACTGCCGCAACCGAACCGGACCGGAAGCTGGTTACCCTCAGGCATGCCCGTTCCACGCCCCCACCTCGGAGAGCCGCTCGCCCTGGACCTGCTCAACACCCGCTGGATGAGCGGGGAAGGACTGCAGGATCTGCTCTCCGACGTGGCGGGATTGCGGCAATGGCTGGCCGACAACGATCTCGCCGAACGCTGTCCGGCCGACACGGCGACCCTGCACGCCCTCGTGCGGGCACGCGAGGCCATCCTGCACGCGGCGCGCGGCGACGATCTCGAGGAGCTCAACGACATCCTCGACCACGGGCGGATCCGCCGCACCCTCACCGCCCACGGCCCCCGGGACGAGATCGAGGTCCGCGACCCCGCATGGCTACCGGGCTGGCTGGCCGCCGACGATCTGCTGACCCTGATGGCGGCGCCCGACCGCATCAAGCAGTGCGCACACCCGCACTGCGTGCTCTGGTTCTACGACACCTCGAAGAACGGCGCCCGGCGGTGGCACTCCATGGCGACCTGCGGCAACCGCGCCAAGGCGGCCCGGCACTACGCGCGCAACGCCTGACGCGCCTAGTTCACCACCGCGCCTTGGGCACATCGAATTCGGCGCACAGGGCGCGCCACACATCGCGGGGATCGACCCCCGCCTCGATGGCTTGCGCCCCGGTCTTCCCCATGGACGGCAGCACGTGGTCGCTCAGCAGCGCATCCCCGCGCGCCGTACCGAACTCGGTGTACAACAGCTCCTGGAACTCCGTCAACCGCACGGCCGCGAGCCTACGCGAGGGCACGAACGCCGGTACGAGCCCGGTCCGCGCCCACTCGGCCGCGTGCGGGCGACATCACGCACGCGGCCGTCGGAGGCCACCACTCGTCGCAACGCCACGGCTGGTCGGGCGCGCGTCCGCCAAGCACCGAAGCCACCCCGGCCGAGAGTGTGTGCGCACCGCGAGCCACCTCGGCCAGCGATGTGCGCGGCGCGAGCCATCTCGGCTAGCGGTGTGAGTGTGTTCGCACCACGAGCCACCTCGGCTAGCGGCGTGCTCGCTGTGGGCCACCTCGGCTAGCGGTGTGAGTGTGTTCGCACCGCGAGCCACCTTCGGCTACCGGCGTGCTCGCCGCGAGCCACCTCGGCTAGCGATGTGTGCGCGCTGCGGCGGCCACCTCGTGGCACAGCGGCACGGGGTCCGAGACCACACTCGCGTCGGCGGACGCCTTGCGGGCGCGCTCGGCGAAGGTCGGCTCGTCGAGTATCCGGCGCACCGCGGTGCGGACGGCCTCGGCGGTGAGCGGGCGGACCAGGAGCGAACTGCCGTGGCGGGCCGCGCGATTGGCCAGCTCCCATTGATCGCCGCCACCCGGGACGGTCACCACCGGCACGCCGGCCAGCAGCGATTTCGCCAGCAGCCCGTGGCCGCCGCCGCCGATCACGACAGCGGCGTGCCGCAGCAACTCGTCCTGTCGACCCAAACCCGCTGTTGCCCACGGTGGCAGCTCGGCGGGCGGGGTGTCCAGCATGGAGATCGCCACCCGCACCCCGGCGCCGTCGAGCGCCTCGAGCACGGTGTCCACCATGCCGCTGACACCCGTGTGCGCGGTGGACGGCGCGACCATGACCAGCGGGTCGTCACCCGGCGGCAGGTCGAGAACATTCGCCGTCGGCTCCCACAGCAGCGGGCCGACCAGGTGCGCGTTGTCCGGCCAATCCGGGCGGGGCACCTCCAACGCGGGCAGGGTCGCGACCAGCCGCGCCGCGGGACCGGGATCCTCGGGCGGCAGGCCGATGCCCGCCCGGGCTCGCTCGCGCTGCTCCTCGCCCTGCCGGATGGCGCGGGCGGTCATTCCGCGCAGCACCGCGTCGCGGGCCCGGCCGCTCAGCCCCTCCCCCGGCGCGAGCCCACTTCCGATGGGCGGCAGCCCTTTCGACGGCAGGTACAGCGGATGCGGGGAGAGTTCCACCCACGGCACCTTCATCCGCTCGGCCGCCATCCCACCGCCCGCGGTGAGCACGTCCGAGACCACCAGATCGGGCAGCATCGCACTCATATCGGGCAGGATCTCGGTCGAGATGAAGGCCGCGCGTTCGTGGATCCGCTGGCCGGCGTCGGCATCGTCGTCCTCGGCCCGGGGCGCGAGCCCTTTCAGCCGCCGCACCCCGATACCGACCTGCTTCGCGGCGTCGAACCACCGCGGCCCGGTGAACAGCACGGGCTCATCGCCCGCCTCGAGAAATCGCAGACACAGGGCGATCGCGGGGAACGCATGCCCCGGATCCGGCCCGGCCACCACCGCTACTCGCACGCGCCCAGCGTGCCATATCCGCGGGTGGAACTCAGCACACACCGTTGCGCAGGGGCGCTACACACCACTGCGCTGGGGCGTTCGGCGCATGACATGCCGGTTATCTATGCCCAGATACGCATATTTCAGTGTCGATATCGCGCCCGCCTGCCCCTCGCGGGTACGGCTGCACTCGGCTCAGCGGCCGAACCCGTGATCCCGGCGGCGAACCCGAAGACTCAGCCACCGAAGTAATACAGCTCGAACCCCGTCGCGCGAGCGGCCGGGAAGCCCTCGATGGGCCCGGTCGACATGTCTACGATGGCGCGCGCCTGCTCCAGCACCGGGTCCGAACTCAACGCGGCGAGGTAGCGGCCATGAGCGACAAGGGATTCCACCGCAGGCTCGATGGTATCCGTGACGTCCACGGCGTGGGTAACCTTCGGACCCGTGACCGCCGCCCACCGCGGCGACCAGACGGGCAGCTCCGCCAGTTCGGGGAAGATCCACTCGTTGCCCGCGTCGGAGACGGCGTCCAGACCGGCCCGGCCCACCGCCCGATGGTCGGCGCTGTTGGCGTATCCGGGTGCCCAGGTATCGCCGAAGTTGAACAGGATCACCATCTCCGGCCGGTGGCGGCGGATGGCGGCGGCCAGATCCCGGCGCAGCGCGAGCGATTCCTCGACCCGCCCGTCCGGATAGCCGAGGAACTCCACCTCCCCGACCCCCACGGCCTTGGCGGCGGCGATCTCCTCCGCCTCGCGCAGCGGCCCGGATTCCGCGGGCGGCAACCCCGCGATACCGGCCTCACCGCTGGTGACGAGCACATAGCGAATATCCTTGCCCTGCCGTGTCCAGCGCGCCACGGCCGCGGCCGCGCCGTACTCGATGTCATCGGGATGCGCGACGATGACGACGCCGCGCTGCCAGTCCTCGGGTAACTGCTCCATGGCGGTATTCAAACATCCGCGCGCGCCCGAACACTCGGGCGCCGCGCCCAGTCGGGCGCGACCTGCCCGGATCTCGTCTCACAGCGCACCCAACACCCCCTCGAACGCCGCCTCGGCCGCCCCCAGCAACTTCAAATCCGCTCCCAGCGTGGACTTCTCGATCCGAACCCCACCCAGGGCCCGGCTGACGATACTGCGCTCGCGCACCCGGTCCCGGACGCACGCGACGACCGCATCGGGCAGGGCGGTGAACAGGTCGCCGAGCACCACCAGTTCGGGGCCGAGGACGTTCACCACGTTCACCAGGCCGAGCACCAACCAGTCGGGGTACTCCCCCAGCCGCGCCAGCGGGTCCGAATCCCGTTCCAGGGCGCGCAGTTCGGCGACGATTCCACCGCGCGGACCGTGTTCGGGCAGGCCGAGCGCCCGGCACAGCGCGGCCTGGCCGACCTCGCTCTCCCAGCAGCCCACATTGCCGCAGTGGCAGGCCCGCCCGTCGGGGCGCACGGTCATATGCCCGATCTCGCCGAGGTATCCGGCCGCGCCGCGCAGAATGCCGCCCTGTGCGATGAGACCGCCGCCCACGCCTACATCGGCGGAGACGAAGACGGCGTCGGCCGTGCCCCGGCCCGCGCCACGCACATGTTCGGCGAGAGCACCGAATTCGGCGTCGTTGCCGACCGCGACGGGCAGCCCCAGCACCGCCGACATGCGCTCCCCCAGCGCCACTTCCGACCACCGCAGGTTGGCCGCCGTGTGGACGTATCCGTCGGTGCGGCGCACCACCCCGGGCACCGAGATGCCGACCGCTACCGGGTGCACGCCGAGATCACCGGCCAGCAGGGCGGCGGATTCGGCGACATGGGTGACCACTTCGATCGGATCGCGTTGCCGCCCGTGCAGATTCCAGCTGTTGCGCCCGAGGATGTGCCCGCCGAATCCCACCAGCGCGATGGCGGTGCGTTCGACCTGCACGTCCACCGCCAGCACCACCGCCGCCTGGGGTTGCGGCAGCACCAGCAGCGACGGCCGCCCGGCCCCGCGCCCGGCACCCGCGGGCGTCTGGCGCGGCACCCGCTCCTCCACGATCCCGGCCTCGGCCAACCCGTCCACCAGCATCTTGATGGTGGACCGGTTGAGTCCGAGGTCGGTGGCGAGGGCCGCCCTGGTCGCCGGTCCGCCGATGTGCAGCAGCCGCAGCAGACTGGACCGGTTGAAGCGGCGCACCTCGTCCGGGCGGGCGACGGTCATGGCATCAGGAATACCATTGCGGCGCTCACCGTCCCGACGCGGCGCTGCGACGGCGGGACAGAGCGTCGACGGTGGCGGCCAGCAGCAGCACCAGTCCGGTCACGATGGAGACCACCGCGGCGGGCTGGCGCAGCAGCCCCAGACCGTTCGCCACCACCGCCAGCACCGCACCGCCGATGACGGCGTCGGCCACCCGGCCCTTGCCGCCGAACAGCGAGGTGCCGCCGATCACGGCCGCGCCCACCGCGAACAGCAGCGTATTGAGCCCGCCGGCCTGCGGGTCGACCGAGCCGACCTTGGACGAGTAGACGATGGCCCCGACCGCCGCGCACGCCGAGCTGATCACGAAAACACTGGCCCGCAGCCGGGTCACGTCGATACCGGCGCGCCGCGCCGCCTCCCGGTTGCCGCCCACCGCGTAGATGTGGCGACCGTAGGTGGTGCGGTTGAGCACATAGGTGCCGACCACCAGCAGCGCCAGCACGATCGGCACCACGTACGGCACGCCGGAGATCTCGATGAGATCGCTCGGCGACCGGTTCACGGTGAGCAGCGCGGTCACCACGGCCGCGAATCCGGTGAGCGCCACCACCTTCGTGACCACCAGCGGGGTCGGCTGGGTCACCAGTCCGCGCTTGCGGCGTCGCAGATGCCCGCCCAGCGTGACCACCGCATAGCCGCCGGCCGCGACGACGAACAGCGCCCAGCTGCCGACCGTGGACAGATTGCCGTTGGCGACCTGGTTCAGCACATGCGAGGAGCTGATGCCCAGCACCCCGCCCTCACCGATGAGTTGCAGGATCACGCCCTGCCAGGCAAGGAACAGCGCGAGCGTCACCACGAAGGAGGGCATCCCGATCTTGGCGATGAGGAAACCGGTGATGCAGCCGATGGCGGTGCCCACGCACACCGCGAGCAGCATCTCCACCCACGGGTTCGCCTCGAAGCCGATGACGGTGATGGCGACGCCGAGCAGCGACATGAACACACCCGGCCAGATGCGCAGGAACGCCGCCAGGGCGGCGGCCAGCACCAGCATGGTCACGAAGACGATGAAGACCGTCGATCCCATGCCCGCGAGCAGATTCCCGTTCTCCACGTAGTGCATGGCCAGGACCGCGCCCGCCACGCCGGAGGCGGTGCCCGCGGACAGGTCGATCTCACCGATCAGCAGCACGTAGACGATGCCGATGGCGATGATGGTCTGCCCCGCGCCCTGCGCCAGCAGATTGGCGATGTTGTTGAGCGAGAGGAAGACATCCGACAGCGTCGAGAACAGCACCACCAGCGCGACGAGGCCCAAGATGGCCGGCAGCGAACCGATATCGCCGGACCGCACGCGAATGAGATAGTCGCGCAGCGCATCCCGGGTGGACATGGCGGTGGTGTCGATCCCGAAGTCGGAGACCGCGGTGTCGGCGGCCGGCGAGGCGGCGGATTCGGAAACCTTCACAGCGCCACCGCCTCCGGTCGCGCCAGCCCGAGTTCGCCGGACCGGCCCGCGGTGATCAGCTCCACCACCTGGGCGTGGGTGACATCGGCCGCCCGCACCTGCGCTGCCATCCGGCCCAGGTACAGCACGGCGATGCGGTCGGCCACCTCGAACACGTCGGCGAGATTGTGGCTGATCAGCACCACCCCGAGCCCCTGTTCGGCGAGCCTGCGCACCAGGTCGAGCACCTGGCGGGTCTGGGCCACGCCGAGCGCGGCGGTGGGTTCGTCCAGCAGCACCAGATTGCTGTTCCACAGTACGGCTTTGGCGATGGCCACCGTCTGCCGCTGCCCGCCGGACAGCGCCGAGACCGGAGTGCGGACCGATTTCACGGTGCGCACGCCCAGGGAGGCGAGGGTGCGCCGCGCCGCCTCCTCCATACTCGCCTCGTCGAGGAACCAGGGTCGGCCGCGCTCGCGGCCGAGGAACATATTCGCGACGATATCGAGATTGTCGGCCAGCGCCAGATCCTGGTAGACGACCTCGATGCCCAGGGCGGCAGCGTCTTTGGGTCCGTGGATGCGGACTTCCTCGCCGCGGAAGCGCACCGTGCCGGAATCGGCGGCGTGGATGCCGGCGATACATTTCACCAGCGTGGACTTGCCCGCGCCATTGTCGCCCACCAGGGCGGTGACCGATCCGGCCGGTACGGTGAAGTCCACCTCGTGCAATACCCGCACCGGGCCGAAACTCTTGTTCAGCCCGGTGATGTCGAGCAATGGCTCGGTCATGGCGGATCAGCCGATACCGAGTTCGGCGCAGGTGGCGCTCAGGTCACCGGAGCAGACGTCGGCGGCCTGCACATAGCCGGTGTCGATGACCGTCTTCACCTGATCCTTCAGGATCGTCTGCGGTTCCAGCAGCACCGATTTCACCTCGCGATCACCCTTCGGATCCTGACTCACGTCCTGGGCCAACGCGTCCGCGGCGGCCTTGTCGCCCTTGGCCAGGGCGGCGGCCAATGCGGCGGCGGCCTCGGCCTCGGCCTGGATCGGCTTGAACACCGTCATGTACTGGTCGCCGCGCAGCACGGCCTTGAGGCCCTCCACGGTGGCGTCCTGGCCGGTGACCGGCACCCGCCCGTTGAGGCCGTTCTTCTTGAGCACGGTGATCACCGCGCCCGCCAGTCCGTCGTTGGCGGCGACCACACCGTCGACCTTGCCGCCGTTGCCGGTGAGCAGCTGTTCGA
Source organism: Nocardia otitidiscaviarum NBRC 14405 (assembly GCF_000308635.1). GTDB lineage: Bacteria > Actinomycetota > Actinomycetes > Mycobacteriales > Mycobacteriaceae > Nocardia > Nocardia otitidiscaviarum. Next base: position 64,615 of record NZ_BAGD01000088.1, read on the forward strand.
AGACGGTGCCGCCCTTCTGGTTGTCCCAGCCGTCGATGGGCTGGCTGTGCACCAGCTGCAGCGCGCCCGAATCGTAAAGCGGCTTCAGGATATTCGTTTGCCCCTGATGGAAGAGGGTCGCGTTGTTGTCGGTGGGAGCCCCCTCGATCTCGATGACCTCCGCGCCCGGCTTGTCCCGCAGGGCGTCGGCCATGGCCTGGCCCTGGAGTTCGCCGACGCGCACATTGTCGAAGGACACGTAGTAGTCGGAGGATCCGCCGAGGCTGAGCCGGTCGTAGTCGATGGTGGGGATGCCCGCGCGCTGCGCCTTGGCGGCGACGGTGCTGCCCACCTCGCTGTTGATGGCGGCGATGATGAGCACCTTCACGCCCTGGGCGATCATGCCGTCGGCCAGCGCGCTGAACTTCTGGACGTCGCCCTGGGCGTTCTGCACGTCGGCGTCGAAACCCTCGGCGCGCAGAGCCTGTTCGAGCATGGGCTTGTCGAAGGACTCCCAGCGGGCGGAGGTGGCGGTCTCCGGCAGGATCACGCCGACGGTGCCGCTGCCGCCACCGCCGCCCGCCGCGGTGGTGGGGCCGTCGTCGCGGGTGGTGTTGGAGCCGCAGGCGGTGAGGGCCATGAGCCCGGATATGGCCAGGGCGCACAGCGCGTACCCCGGGCGGCGGGTGCGCCGGGAGTTTCGGGGCGGGAGCGGGGTTTTCGTCCTCATCGGGTGACCTTTCGAGCGGCGGTCACGGGTAGGCGACCGCGCACCGACTAAATGTTGTGGGCAACAACATATGCGACGGCGGTCGCCTCCGATGGCGAATTGCCCGAATCAGGGCAGCAGTACGACCTTTCCGCCCGCATGGCCCGCGATGACGAACTCGTGCGCGGCGGCGACCTCGGTGAGCGGATAGGTCGCGGCGACGACGAGTTCGAGTTTGTCCGCGCCGAGCAGCTCGAGCAGTTCCCGCCACGCCCCGGCGCGGATCTCGGTGCCCGGATCCGCGCCCGGACCACCACCCAGGGCCTTGATACCGGTCTCGGCCACCCGCGCGAAGGCCGCGATGGTGGCGATGCGCGCACGGTCGGCGACCAACGCCAGGGAGACGTCGACGGCCTCGTCGGTGCCGACGGTGTCGATGGCGGCGTCCACGCCACCGCGAGCGAGCGCGCGCACGCGATCGGCGAGCCCCGGCCCGTACGCGACCGGTTCGACGCCGTAGCCGCGTAGGCGTTCGTGGCGGCGGGGGCCGCGGTGCCGATCACCCGCGCGCCGCGCGCGACGGCCAACTGTGCGGCGGTCGCGCCGACACTGCCCGCCGCACCGTGCACGAGCACCGTGTCGCCCGCGCGCACGGCGGTGGCCGCCAGCGTGTGGACGGCGGTTCCGCCGACGGCTTGGATTCCGGCCGCGACCTCCCAGCTCACCGCCTTCGGCTTGGGGACCACGCGGTCGGCCCGCGCGGTGACCGCGGTGGCGTAGCCGCCGTCCACCCGGGCCAGCACCTCGTCACCGAGGTGGATCGGACCGGCCGGGCCGACGGCGTCGGGTCCCACCGCGGTCACCACACCGGATACCTCGCCACCCAGCCGCATCGGCAGGGCATCGGGGTCGGTGCCGAACGCTCCGGAGTAGCGCTTGTAGTCGAAGGGGTTCACTCCGGCCGCCCGCACCTCGACGGTCACCTCACCCGGCCCGGGCGCGGGCACGTCGATCTCGATGGGAGTCAGGACTTCCGGGCCACCGTAGGCGGTGGCGATGATCGCGATAGCCATAGCGCGGTCAACGGTTCGGTCGCGTGGACTGTTCCCCGGACGAGGGACGACGACTCGCGCTCGCGATCCGCGCGCCCGAAGCGCGAGGGCTGGGACGTGCGGCCGGAGCCGACGATCGGCCGACACGGCATCGGGCCGCCCGCGCGAAAAATCGCGGGCGGCCCGATCGGCTGTGCCGGTGCGTCTACATCTTGCTGATCGTCGACTTGTCCGAGCCCGACATCGCCTTGTACAGCAGGTACAGCCCGAATACCACGAGGCTGATCATGAGGATCGGAAACAGGCCCTTGATCAGCGCGCCGATAATGGCCAGCGCGATCCACACCACCGCGACGACGCCGATGATCTTCCACAGCATTGGTACCTCCCGAAGTCTTCCCGAACCGGCGTTCGCGCGATCCGACACCCTCCATACTCGCAGGGCCGCAAGAGAAAAACACCAGGTCAGCGCCAATATCCGGGAAAGTTCAGGGTTCCCCCTGAGCCCACGCCACGGCCGACCGGATGTGCACCCGCCCGGCAGCGCCCGCACGGACACACCCGATCGACAGCAGACACCGCTCGCGGCCGACCATCCGATACCCCAGCCGAGCAGGCAGCACGAGGTGCTGCAACGGCCGGACCGAGCTCAGGCATGCGAACGCGCCGAGCGACACAGCCGGTCCGCGAGCACCGGTCAGCACAGCCGGTCGAACGGCGCGGGGCGATCAGGCGCGGCAGCAGTTCCAGCCAGCCGCGGCGCGAGCGATCGCACGGCGCGAGGCAGCAAGGCGCGGTGACCCTCACGGCAGCGGCTCCAGCCAACCACGGCGCGAGCGATCGAACAGCACGAGGCAGCCAGGCGCGGCAACGCTCACAGCAGCGGCTCCAGCCGATCGCACCACGGGCGGTCGAGCAGCGCGGATGTGGTGGCGACGCTCCGATTGGTCAGGCCGTGGGCGGTGTGGCGCGGTAGCGGCCGTCGGCGAGGTCGGTGAGGGCTTGCGCCCAGCCGTCCAGGCGGTCGGCGGCGTCGCGGAGGTCCACCATGGCCCAGCCCAGGTCGTCGGCGAGCGCGGCGCTCTCGGGAACGGCGAGCACCTGGGCGGTGGCGGCCACGATTCGCTCGTATTCGGCGACACCGGCGTCGAGGCGTCCGGCGGCGATCCGAATATGTTCGGCTACAGGAGAATTCGTTGGGGACAGGGCGCTCGCGGCACGTTCCATGGCGACCATGTCGGCGGCCAGGGCATGCAGGGCGGCCGCTCCGGACCCGGCGGTCTCCAGAGTGTCGGTGAGGTCGTCGGCGGGCAGCCGCCCCGAGCGGGCGATCTGATTGCCGAGGCCGTGCATGGCGCGCTCGGCCCGCACCAGTCGCGCGATCGCCGCCCGCGCGGCCGACCGCGCCGGTGGCAGCCGCCTGGGCTGGAATGCGGCCGGTGGCAGGGGGTCGTTGCGAATCTGCAGGTACCGCTTGGTAGTCACGGCCGCCCCGGTCACCAAGGCCACCGCACCGCCGCCGACCACCACCACGGCCCAGGCGGGCGCGGAGATCAGCACCAGGCCGATGGTGCCGATGGTCGTCACCCCGGAGGCGGTGCCCAACCGCAGGCTGCGCCGCCGCACCCGCCGCCGCTTGCGCAACTCGCGCTCCCGCGGATCGGCCCAGCGCCGCACCGTGGCGAATGCCTGCTCCCCCATCCCGCGCAGCGCCTCGGGCAGCCGCTGCGCCAACTCCTCCGGCTCCACACCGGCCGGAGCCAACATCTCCCGAACGGTCTCACCGGCCCGTTCCCGAGCCCCCCGCACCCCGAACACCGTCGATTCGCGGCCACCGGCCGCCCCACGAGCACCAGTTCCCCGACCGAACACGCCACCAGTCCGTCCGTCCCGCAGATCCCCACGCGAATCGCTGCGCCGGGCCGCACCAGGCGAACCATCGCCGCTGGCGGCACCACGCCCGACACCATCGCGCGAGCGGTCGCGCCCAGTATCGCTTCGCCGACCACCGTGCCCGGGATGGCCAGGCAGATCGTCATGCCCGACATCGCCGCCGGAGCGGAGGTCCGATGCGTCATCGACGGATCCGTCGTCCTCCCGGGTTCGCTGCCGCCCGGCGTCGGAGTCCCGGTAGATGCCGCGTGGCTGGTCCCGGGGCTCGTCGCGCGAGATGTCCCGTTCGGCGGTCGCCGCCCACCGGTCGCGCACGACGCCGATATCGAAGCCGGGCAAGGGGTTCCACGGCCGTACCGGTGCGCCTGTGGACGCACCGGTCGCATGCGGAGACGCACCTGTCGCACTCGGATCGGGGCAGTCCCCGACCCCGTGGTCCGGCCGATAGCCAGCCGCACCGAAAGCGATTGTGGCACCGCTGGATTGATGGGCCGTTCCGGTCGGCGCAGGGCCGAGACGGTCCGACGGTTCCGGTGCGGCCGGGCGCGGGGGCGAGGGGTACCCGGATGTCGTCCGACCGGCGGCGTCGGGACCGGCGGGGCCGTATTCACCCGGAGACGAGGAGCCGGAAGAGTTCTTCGCGACCGGCGGCGGGACAACCGGGGGCGTCGCGTCCCGATCGGCTGCGGACCCCAGGCCCGGGATCGGGAATCGGAATCCGGTCGAGCGCTCCGCTACCGGTTTGCGGCGGAAGCGGGCGCGGGGGCTCGCGGGCTCACCCGCTGCCCGCGATCTCCCCATCGGTCGAACCTTTCGCCTGATTGCTGCGCAGCGCTCCCGGCGAGGGCCCGCCGGAGCGCTCGGTCACTACTGCTGCTGTGCGCTGCGGTCCTTGTCCAGCTGCGGCTGGGCCGGGTTGGCGGCGGCCTGGCCCTGGTTGAGCTGCGGGGACGCACCGCTGGAAGGCAGGGCGTCGCCACGCATGGAGGCGCGGATCTGCTCGAGGCGGTTGTGGCCCGCCATCTGGATGCTGGCCTGCTGCACTTCCATCATGCGGCCCTGCACCGAGTTCTGGGCCAGTTCGGCGGCGCCGAGCGCATTGGCGTAGCGGCGTTCGATCTTCTCGCGCACCGCGTCCAGGCTCGGGGTGGTGCCGGGGGCGGAGAGCGTGGAGTCCATCCGCTGCAGGGACGCCGACACCTGCTCCTGCATCTTGGCCTGCTCCAGCTGGGACAGCAGCTTGGTGCGCTCGGCCACCTTCTGCTGCAGCAGCATGGCGTTCTGCTCCACGGCCTTCTTGGCCTGGGCGGCGGCCTGCAGCGACTGGTCGTGCAGCACCTTCAGATCCTCGACGGACTGCTCGGCGGTCACCAGCTGCGCCGCGAAAGCTTCGGCGGCATTGGTGTACTGGATCGCCTTCTCGGTATCCCCGGCGTTGGTGGCCTGGTCGGCGAGCATGACCGCCTGGCGGGCATTGGCGTTGAGCTTCTCCACCTCGTCGAGTTGGCGGTTGAGCTTCATCTCCAGCTGACGCTGGTTGCCGATGACCGACGCGGCCTGCTGCGACAGGGCCTGATGCTGGCGCTGGGCTTCCTCGATAGCCTGCTGGATCTGAACCTTCGGATCCGCGTGCTCCTCGATCTTCGAGTCGAAGAGGGCCATCAGGTACTTCCAGGCCTTGACGAACGGATTAGCCATCGATTGATCCCGCCTCCATACTGACGTGCCGCGCGAGCCCACGCGACATAGTGCGCGACCGTCACGCACCCCGTTGTGTCCCTATCCTCCACTGCGCGGTAGCCGTTGAAATCCGGGACGGCCCCCTAGGGGACCGTCCCCGCACAACACTCCCGGCACGAAGCCTACCGAGAATTTATCCCTTTCGGCTCCATCACACAGTGTTCAGTCGGCCGCGACCAGCACCAGGCGATCCGATTTGGGCGCCGGAATGACGAACCGGGGGCCGAACGCGCCGTCCCCGCCGCGCGGCGTCACACCGGAACCGGACGCGGCGGCGCTCGCCGTCGCGGCCCCGGCGGGTGCGGCGGCCGCGCGCTCGGTCTCGCGGTCGGCGTCGGCCATGGCCGCGCTCACATCGAAGAGCACCTGCGACAGCGGCACGTCCAGCGCCTGGCAGATGGCCGCCAGCAGCTCACTGGACGCTTCCTTGCGGCCGCGCTCGACCTCCGACAGGTACCCCAGGCTGACCCGTGCCGAGGTGGAGACCTCGCGCAACGTCCGGCTCTGGGCGACCCGAGCGCGCCGCAGACTTTCCCCGATGGCTTCTCGCAGCAGCGTCATCTCGTTCTCCTCACACTCGTCGCCGGGCGGATGGATCGAATCCCGGAGCCTGACTGGACAACGCCCAGCGGCGCCCTCGCGTTCCCGAACGCCTCAACCACCCCGCACGCCGCGGAGCAGTTCGGTGATCGCGGCGCGAACCGCGGTCACCCTGATCGTCCACCGGTCCCCGGACAGTTTCAACCGAATCACCTCGGTGCCCTCCGGACCCGCCAATCCCAGGAATACCGTGCCGACCGGGCGGCCGTCCTGTGGTTCGGGTCCGGCGACCCCCGTCAATCCGACACCCCAGTCGGCTCCGCACCGGATGCGCGCGCCCACGGCCAGCTGTTCGGCGGTGCTGGCGGCCACCGGTCCGTCGGTGTCGAGGGTGTCGGCGCTCACCCCGGCGAGGGTCGCCTTGAGGTCGGTGGCGTAGACGACGAGTCCCCCGCGCAGCACGGCGCTCGCACCCGGAACTCCGGCGATGGTGGCCGCGAGCAGTCCGGCGGTGAGCGATTCCGCGGTCGCCACCGTCTGCCCCGCCGCGCGCAGGGCACGCACCAGGTCGGCGGCCGGGGCCTCGGCGGTCAGGGGATCGGTCGAGGGCGTCCGGACGGCGGTCACGGCCGGACCCGTCAGGCCGTGCGGCGCGGCGCGCCGAACCAGAGCCGGGCCGCC
>NZ_BAGD01000087.1 GCF_000308635.1 Nocardia otitidiscaviarum NBRC 14405
AAAAATATTGCAGCAGAAGCGAAAACAGTATCTGATCTGCACATCTTCACATACGAATTGTCCGTTTAGGGTTCGGTGCCGACCGCTTTTACGACTGCCGTCGCGAATACGCGGCCAGCGTTTCCCGGCGGCACTACCATCGGCGGGTGTGCACCCGTTTCGCCGCACCCTGACGCGTCTCCTCGAGGCTCGTTTCCCACTGCTCTATATCGAAACGTTCGAGGAGCAGCGGGTTCTCGGCGAGATCCGGTCCGCCGTGGAGGAATTGGAGTCGTCTCGGGCGCTGTGGCACTGGACGACTACGGAGGGGATGCGGCGGTCGGGTGGGCTGACCGAACGCAATACCCGGGAACCAGCGCAGATGTTGCAGGGGATTCGGCGGGTGGTGGAGTCTGCCGTGTTCGTCTGTGCCGATCTGCATGCCTTTCTCGGCGATGATGGACGTCCGGCGGATCCGCAGGTGGTGCGAGCGCTACGAGATCTGGTGCGGGACTTCAGATCCGGAGAAGCGGCACGAACAGTGATCGTGGTGGCCCCGATGCTGCGGATACCGGCGGAGTTGCAGCGGGATGTCACCGTGGTGGATTTCCCGCTGCCCACGGCAGTGGAGATCGGTGAATTGCTGGACAGCATGGGTGCAGACGGAACCGCCGTTCTCGACGAGACATTGCGCGACCGGCTCGCCACGGCGGCGGTCGGGATGACGCTCATCGAGGCCGAACGGGCGTTCACGCTGGCCATGGTGGACGGTGGTATTGCGGAGTCGGCGGTGGACGTCGTGCTGGCGGGGAAAGCACAGGCTGCGCGCAGATCCGGTGGGCTGGAGCTGGTTCGGACCGATATGCGGTTCGAGCACGTGGGTGGGCTCGCGAACCTCGAGGCGTGGCTGCTGAGTCGTCGCGACTGTTGGCGCGCCGAGGCCGCCGATTACGGGCTGCCCGCGCCCAAGGGAGTGTTCCTCGCCGGTGTGTCCGGGTGCGGGAAATCCTCGATCGCCAAGGCGACAGCCAGCGAATGGGGGCTGCCACTCATCCGCTGGGACTTCGGCCGGGTGTGCGATGGATCAGTGGGTGACCGCGATGTGCGCGCGACCCTGTCCACGGTCGAGGGCACCGCGCCCTGCGTACTCTGGGTGAGCGGTATCGATCGAATGATCACCGGCGAGAACGGCGCTCGCACGGCGGTTTTCGGCGCATTCCTCGCATGGTTGAGCGAGAAGACCCGCCCGGTGTTCGTGATCGCCACTGCCGACAAAATCGACGGTCTACCCCGGGATCTCCTCTGCGGGAGCCGCTTCGACCAGACGTTCTTCGTCGACCTCCCGAATTCTGCCGCACGCGAATCCATCTGGCGCATTCATCTCGAACGTCGTCTCACCGGCCCCGCCGCAGGGCTGTCGCTCTCCCCGCCCCTGCTCCACGACCTCTCCGAAGCATCCGAGGGCTTCTCCGGCCAACAGATCGAACAGTGCGTCGTCACCGGGCTTTTCGATGCCTACTCCGGCCGTCGCCCGCTGGCGGCGGCCGATCTGATTCGGGCCGTGGAAGGCACCGTCGCGATGTCAGCCCGGAGCGGGGACGAACTCACCACGTGGCGGGAATGGGCGAAGCGACACGCCGTACCCGCCGCACCGCCCGTCCGATGACGTGCGCACGCACCGGCCCCCTCCTCATCGGTCCTGCTCGAAGTAACCGGTACGAAGGGGGCCGGGCGGCCGTACCGCGATCCGTTCAGGGGTGCACTGTGGCTGTTCGGATCGCCGGAACCCGCCGGGTAGGCGATGGCGGGCGGCACGATGGTGCGGTCGACCGCTGTGGGCCGACCGTGGTTGTCACGCCGGAGTGCCGGACCAGCGGGCGGTCAGTGCATCCGTTCCGGCCTGCGTGAGCGAACCGAGAATGCGCAGGCGAGCGACGCCGCCGTCCGGGTAGATATCCAGCCTGGCATGCGTGGCGGGCCGTTTGGCCTCGGCTGCCACCCGGAAACGGTGCGGGGTGTCGGGCTGAACGGCTGTTCGGGGCAGCAATTCGAACCAGTCGGCGGAGTCGGCGGGGGGCAGCGGCTCGTCTCCGGAGTGGTCGATGCCGAGCAGCCGCACCTCGCCGGGAGCGTTGAACATCAGGTTGGTGGTGTCCAACTCGATGAGCTCGGGCGTGCCCTGGGCGGCCAGGCGAATGAGAGCCCAGTCGTTGCCGTCATCGCGGCGGCGAGCGGTTTCCCAGCCTTCGGCCTGGTTGCGGGCCAGGCCAGGGGCCAGCATATTGTCGGCCGCCGAATAGAACAGGTTGGAGCAGGACAGGGCGCGAGCGCCGTTCTCCAACGCCGCCAGGTCGACGGTGAGGCCCGCGAGCAGGTCGGGGTCGGGGACGACCTCACCGTGCACGCGCAGTCGGGCCACGCCGCCGTCGGGGTGGATGTTCAGGCGGACGTGGGTGAAGATGCGGTCGTCGGAGACCGGGATCTCGTGTCTGGCGTCACCGCCCAGCGCGGTACGGGGAACGATCTCCACCCAGTCGGCGGTGGAATTCAACTGCGCCGCCGAAGGATAGCCCGACACCCGGCAGGCTTCGACGGAGGCGAAGGGCGGGTAGTTGCCCTTGAACCAGGCGGTGTCGACGACGACGCCGCGAATGATGCCGGGCATGCCGAGGCGGATGATCGCCCAGTCGTGGCCGGGGCTGCGACGACGGCGGGTTTCCCAGCCGTCGTACTCCTGGCCCTTGGGGCCGAAGGTTTCCGCGGAGAAGCGAGGCTCCCACGGGTTGATGAGATTCTCGCGCTCCTCGAAGGATTCGTCGCTGGCGGCGACGACACCGGCGCGGTAGCTGCGCAGAGCCAGATCCGGCAGGGTGGTGAAATCCGACATGGTTCTCCTACAGGGGGTTTCGGGTCAGGGGGCGCTCCAGACGGGCTTCGGCGATCCGGGTGGCCAGCCGCTCCAGCAGTGCGCCCGCCTGCGTCATGCAGACCTGCGGATCGGATTCGATATCGGTAAGTGCGAACGCGTCCTCGAATCCGTGGCGGCGCAACTGTTCCCGGGACACCAGCCGCTGACCGGACACCGCCAGCACCGGTACTTCGGCGCGCGCGGCGGCCCGTGCGACGCCCATGGGGGCCTTGCCGTGCAGGGTCTGTTCGTCCAGCGAGCCCTCGCCGGTGATCACCAGCCGCGCACCGGCGAGCAGGGCGTCGAAATCCAGCTGCTCCAACATGATCTCGATCCCGGGGCGCAGGGTGGCGCCGAGGACGGCGAGGGCCGTGAAACCCACGCCGCCCGCTGCGCCCGCTCCCGGGCGCTCCGCCGCGTTGACGCCAACATCGCGACGGACGATTTCGGCCAGCCGCGCCAAACCGGCTGCCAGCTGGGATACTTCCGCCGGGCCCGCACCCTTCTGCGGCCCGTACACCTCGGCGGCGCCACGCGGGCCGAGCAGTGGATTGTCCACGTCGGAGGCGACCACCACCGGCACCCGGATCATGTCCGTGATGTCGATGCGCGCCAACCGCAGCAGACCCGCGCCGCCCGGCGGCACCGGCTGCCCGTCCTCGTCGAGCAGCCGCGCCCCGAGCGCGGTGAGCATGCCCGCACCGCCATCGGTGCAGGCGCTGCCGCCGAGACCGAGCACGATGCGCCGCGCGCCGCGTTCGGCGGCGATGCGCATGAGCTCACCGGTGCCCGCGCTGGTGGCGGTGAGGCTGGTGGCGGCCGTGGGCCGGTCGGGGAGCCGCCGCAGCCCGGACGCCTCGGCGAGCTCCACCACGGCCGTCTCGCCCCTCATCGCGAACGAGGCGGCCACCTGATCTCCGACCGGCCCGGTGACGCCCGTCTGCAGACGAGCGAAACCCGCGGCCACCATGGCGTCCACGGTGCCGTCGCCGCCGTCGGCCACCGGTGCGCTCACGACCGGGACGTCCGGGCGTACGGCCCGGAGTCCGGCCGCGAGGTGCGCGGCGACCTGCGGGGCGGTCAACGACCCCTTGAACTTGTCGGGGGCCAGCAGCACGTGGCCCTCCTGCCATCCCTTCCTCACCCCACCGCGCGGTTGAATCACACCGTGCTCCCGCTCGCTTCGTACTCCAGAGCGGCGATGGAGGTGGGCGCGTCGTCCATCGAGCCGGCCAGTTCCTCGAACTCGTTGATGCTGTCGATCTCGAGGCCCATGGACACGTTGGTGATCCGTTCGAGGATGACCTCCACCAGTACCGGCACCCGGTGCTCGGCCATCAACTTCTTGGCGTCCTCGAGCGCCTGCCCGATGCGGTCGGGCTCGGAGACGCGAATGGCCTTGCAGCCCAGCCCCTCCGCCACCTTCAGGTGATCGACGCCGTAGCCGCCCACCTCGGGGCTGTTGATGTTGTCGAAGGACAGCTGCACGTAGTAGTCCATATCGAACTGCCGCTGCGCCTGCCGGATCAGACCGAGGTAGGAGTTGTTCACCACCACGTGGATGTAGGGGATGTTGAACTGCGCGCCGACCGCCAATTCCTCGATGAGGAACTGGAAGTCGTAATCGCCCGACAGCGCGACCACGGGGGTGTCCGGATCGGCCGTCGCCACACCGAGCGCCGCGGGCAGGGTCCAGCCCAGCGGTCCGGCCTGACCCGCGTTGATCCAGTGCCGCGGCTTGTACACGTGCAGCAGCTGCGCCGCCTGGATCTGCGACAGACCGATGGTGGTGACGTAGCGGACGTCCGAGCCGAAGGCCCGGTTCATCTCCTGGTACACCCGCTGCGGCTTGATCGGCACCGCGTCGAAGTGGGTCTTGCGCAGCAGGGTGCGCTTGCGCTCCCGGCACTGCGCCGCCCAGTTCGACCGGTCCGGCAGCCGCCCGGCGGCGGCCATCTCCCGCGCCACCTCCAGGAACACCGTCAGCGCCGCACCGGCGTCGGAGACGATGCCGTAGTCGGGGGCGAACACCCGCCCGATCTGCGTCGGCTCGATATCGACGTGCACGAAGGTGCGTCCGCGCGTGTAGGTGTCGACACCGCCGGTGTGCCGGTTGGCCCATCGGTTGCCGATACCCAGCACGAAATCCGATTCCAGCAGTGTGGCATTGGCGTAGCGGTGCGAGGTCTGCAAGCCCACCATGCCCGCGTGCAGCGGGTGGTCGTCCGGGATGGTGCCCCAGCCCATGAGCGTCGGCACCACGGGAACGCCGGTCAGTTCGGCGAATTCGACGAGCAGATCGGCGGAATCGGCGTTCACCACGCCGCCGCCCGCCACCAGCAGCGGCTTCTCGGCGGCGGCCAGCATGGTGAGCGCCTTCTCCGCCTGCGCCCGCGTGGCTGCGGGATGGTGCACCGCGAGCGGCTCGTAGGTGTCGATATCGAATTCGATCTCGGCCAGCTGCACGTCCAGAGGCAGGTCGATGAGCACCGGGCCGGGCCGCCCGGAGCGCATGAGCTGGAATGCCTTCTGGAAGGAGCCGGGCACCTGTGCGGGCTCCAGCACCGTCACCGCCCACTTGCACACCGGGGCGGCGATCGAGGCGATATCGACGGCCTGGAAGTCCTCCTTGTGCAGTTTCGCCACCGGCGCCTGGCCGGTGATGCACAGGATCGGAATGGAATCCGCACTCGCGGAATACAGTCCGGTGATCATATCGGTTCCGGCCGGGCCCGAGGTGCCGACACAGATGCCGATGTTCCCGGCCCGGGCGCGGGTGTAGCCCTCGGCCATGTGCGAGGCCGCCTCCACGTGCCGGGCGAGCACGTGGCGGATGCCGCCGTGCGCCCGCATGGCGCTGTAGAACGGGTTGATGGCCGCGCCGGGCAGCCCGAAAGCCTGTGTCGCGCCTTCCTTCTCCAGGATCAGGACGGCCGCGTCCACGGTGCGCATCCGTGTCACGCCCGCCCCTTCCCGGCCAGCGCCTCGGCCACCAGCAGCAGCGCGGAGTGGTCCAGGGAGCCGTGGCCCATGGCGCGGGCGGCGGCGATGAGCTGCGCGGTCTGCGCGCCCATCGGGATCGGCACCTCGGCCTGACGGGCGGCGGCCAGGATGATGCCCATATCCTTGTGGTGCAGGTCGATGCGGAAGCCAGGCTGGAAGCTACGCTCCAGCATGGTCTTGCGCTTGAGTTCGAGGATGCGGCTGCCCGCCAGCCCACCCGCGAGCACGTCGAGGCCCTTCTCGGCGTTCGCGCCCAGCGACTCCATGAGCAGGATGGCCTCGGCGATCAGGGCGTAGGTGCCGCCGACCACCAGCTGGTTGGCCGCCTTCACGACCTGGCCGGATCCGTTCGGGCCGACCAGCTCGAAGGTCTTGCCCACCGTCTCGAAGATCGGTGTGGCGGTGGCGAAGTCGTCCTCGTTGCCGCCGACCATGATGGACAGCGCGGCGTTCACCGCACCGGGCTCACCGCCGGAGACCGGGGCGTCGAGCACCCGCAGACCGCGCTTGGCGCCCTCGGTGTAGGTCCACTCGGCGGTGCGCGGGGTGATGGTGGAGAAGTCGATGTAGAGGGTGCCCTCGGCGGCGTGCGCCAGGACCTCGGCGAACACCGCCTCCACGTGCTCGTCCTGCGGCAGCATGGTGATGACGATGTCCTTGTCGCGCACCGTCTCCGCGATATCGCCGCCACCGGTCGCGCCGACGGTGGTCAGCTTGTCGATGGCGGTGGGGTTGACGTCGTAGACGGTGACATCGTGACCGGCCTTCACCAGATGCCCGGCCATCGGGCCGCCCATGATGCCCAGTCCGACGAATCCGATCCTCTTGCTCACTTGATCCACTCCCAATCCAGTTCGGGGTCTTTGTATTCCAGGCCGATCCAGCCGTCGTAGCCGCTGGCGTCCAGGGCGGCGAACAGTCCGTCGAAGTCGAGGACGCCGCTGCCCGGCCGCCCGCGCCCCGGCGAGTCGGCGATCTGCACGTGGCCGATGTAGCGGCCCCAGGTGTCGATGACGGAGGTCAGGTTCTCGCCCATGCGGGCCAGGTGGTAGAGGTCGCAGAGGAAGCGCACATTGGGCTCGCCGACCTGTTCGATGACCCGCACCGCCTGGGCCGCGGAGACGATCGGATACGACTGCGACTCATAGGAGTTGAGCGCCTCGAGCAGCACGGTCGCCCCGATGCGCTGGGCGGCGCGGGCGGCCAGGCCGAGGTTCTCCAGGGCCAGTTCGTCCTGCTTCTCCGCGTCCTCGCCGGGAATCCGATTGCCGTACAGGGCGTTCAGCGCCGTGCAGCCGGTGCGCTCGGCGATGCCGACCGCCACGTCGATATTGTCGCGGAATCGGGTCTCCTCCCCCGGCACCGAGACCAGACCGCGGCCCGCGGGAATGAGGTCGATGAAGTTCAGGCCGACCAATTCCACCCCGGCGTCGCCGATGGCGCGCACGAAGGCGTCGATCTCCTTGTCGCCCGGGGCCGGATTCTCTCCGAACGGCCACCAGAATTCGACGCCGTCGAATCCGGCCGCCTTGGCCGCGGCGGGCCGTTCCAACAGCGGCAGGTCGGTGAAGAGAATCGAACAGTTGACGTCGAATTTCCGGGGCGAGCCTCCGGGTCCGTATTTCATTTCTTTCCCTCGCGATAAGTCGTCCAGCTGCCGAATTCGGTGATGTCGATCAGCTGCGGATAGGAAACGGGCGGACGGCGCAGCACCATGGACAGCACCGAACGGCCGTCCTCGAGTTCGATCACGCCGAGCTCGAGTTCCGGCGGTTCCGCCGGAAGCAGGCTGGTACGCAGCACTTCCATCGGCGCGTCGAACAATTCCCCGACAATCGGAGCGCCCCCGTCGGACACGGGATGCAGGCCCGGGAACCGGTCGCCGACCGAATAGAACCGGTAGTGCGGCGCGGTTTTCACCTCACCCGCGAACGGTGCGCCCGCGAGCAGATGATTCAGTGGCCCACCACGCATGGCTCCGCCATTCAGGAAAATGAGAGGCATCGTGAGTCCTTCCTCCCCCGATGACCGAAAGTATGTCCGGAGTCACACCGCCCGCGATAGGCCGATGAGCACCAAACATCCGAATCGATTCGGGGCTGTTTTCGTAGATTCGTCCAGCCGGGCATTCAGTCCCGGATGTCGTCGTCGATTCGCTCGCCGAATCCGTCGCGTTCGTCCGCTGCGGCGGCGAACACGGACGCGCCCGACCGATTGCCGATAGTCACCTCGTTGAACAGGAGATTGAGCAGCACGGCGACGATGGCGGTGGCGCTGATACCGGAGTGCATCACCACACCGATCCATTCCGGGAACGCGTCCCAGAATGTCGGGGCCGCAATGGGTATGACGCCGAAGGCGAGCGATACGGCCACGATCACCATGTTCAGGTTGTCCTCGTAGCGCACCCGCGCCAGCATCCGAATACCGCTGGCCGCAACGGATCCGAACAGCACCACGGCGGCACCGCCGAGCACCGCGTCCGGGATGGCGGCCACCACCGCGCCGATGACGGGCACCAGGCCCAGCAGCATGAGCACCAGGCCGCCGGTGGCGACCACGAACCGGCTCTTGATGCCGGTCAGCGCCACCAACCCCACATTCTGCGCGAACGCGCTGCACGGGAAGCTGCCGAACAACGGTGCGAAGGCCGAGGAGGCCATATCGGCGCGCAGTCCGGCCGCCACCCGCTTGGTGTCGACCTCGGTGTCGACGATCTCGCCGATCGCGAGGATGTCCGCGGTCGCCTCGGTCATGATCACCAGGATCACGATGGTCATGGCCACGATGGCCCCGACCTCGAAGGTCGGCGGACCGAAGGGGAACAGCGGCGGCAGCGCCACCAGTGGGCTGTCGCCGACGTCGGAGAAGTCGGCGCGACCGAGGACGACGGCCACCACGGTGCCCAGCACCAGGCCGATGAGGATCGACAGCCGGGAGATCGCGCCCTGGAAGACCCGGCTGATCACCAGGATCACCAACAGGGTCAGGCCCGCGAAACCGATATCGGCCATGGACCCGTAGTCGGGTTGTCCCGGATCACCGCCCATCGCCCAGCGCAGTGCGACCGGCAGCAGCGACAGCCCGATCACCGTGATGATGGTGCCGGTCACCACCGCCGGGAACAGCCGCACCAGATGCGCGAACACCGACGACAGCACCAGGCCGATCACACCGGCCACGATGATGGATCCGTAGACCGCGCTCAGGCCGCCGCTCTCGGAGATGGCCACCATGGTGGAGACGCTCACGAACGACACGCCCTGCACGATGGGCAATCGGCTGCCGACCGGACCGATGCCCAGCGCCTGGAGCATCGTGGCCAGTCCGGACACGAACAGACCCGCGGTGACCAGCAGCGCCATCTCCCCCGGCGACAGCCCGGCCGCACCGCCCACGATGAGTGGCGGCGCGATCACCCCGCCGTACATGGTGAGGATGTGCTGGGTACCGTAGGCGAGGGTGGCCAGCGGCGGATAGGTCTCGTCCTCGGGCCCCGGGGTCCGGTTCTTGTTGAAGAGCTTCACGGATGCATCACTCCCTCAACAGAATCCGGGCACGGCGAACCAGGCGGCCCCGGGATCGGAGGCGTCGTCACGGTGCACGCTGGCCTCGATCAGCCCGTAGGGGCGATCGGCGGCGATGAACACCTCGCCCGGGTTCTCCACGTGGAACGGGCTCAGGTCCACCAGGAAGTGGTGCTTGTTGGGCGCGGAGAACTTGATCTCGGCGACCTCCGGAAGCTGTTCCAGCACAGCGCGTCCCATGCTGTAGAGGGTCTGTTGCAGGGCGAGCGAGTGCACCGCCGCGAACTGCCGCAGCAGAATCGAACGGATGGCGTCGAAGGACTTGTCCCAGTTCACGTCCAGGTGGTCGTAACGCCACCGAGCCACCAGCGAGGTGGCCATGATGCGGTCCTTGGTGGGCCGCAGGGTGGTGTACTTGTCCTCGAAGAAGCCGTGGAATTCCGACCCCGTGGACTTGAGCAGCACCAGATCCCGCAGCCCGGACACCACGTGAGTGCGCCGGTCCGGGCCGTAGCCGTCCATATTGACCACGGTGGTGCGCACCTCGGAGCTGCCGCGCACGAAAGCGTGATCATGCTCCGCGCCGTCCATCGGTATGCGGTTCCAGGCGTACTCCTCGATCTCGATGCGCGCCCCGTCCGCGCCGGGAGTGCGGGAGATGAAGTGGTCGGCCAGTACCAGCGCGAAGTCCTCGACCGCCTCCACCCCCTTCTCCTTGGCGAAGGCGAAGGCGGTGTTCTTCTGAGTGTCGGTGGGCAGCACATCCTTCTGGTCGCCGGTGATGTGCGCGTCGTCGAACCTGCCCCGCAGCGAGGTGGAGACGTTGAGGTCCCGGATCCGGTGCCGGTCGGTGTCGCGGTAGACGCGCACGATCCGGTTCTCGGCCTTCCCGTATTGGTTGGGGCCCAGCTGAATGGCCACGGTGATCAACTCCCTCTGTAGACGGAACAGGCGAAGGGGCTCAGCAGCAGCGGCACATGGTGGTGGCCGCTGTCGGCGGGGGTGAAGGTGATGTCGACGGCGGAGAGGAAGTAGTCCTGCCCGGTGGTCGCGGCGTAGTAGGCGACCCCGAAGACCAGCCGGTAGCCGCCGGGGTCCAGCCGGTCGAGCCCGAAATCGCGGATACGGCCGTCCGAGTCGGTGACCGCGATGGCGAGGACTTCGGCGGTATCGCCGTCGACGCGTTCCAGCCGCACGGGCACGCCGACGGCGGGCCGCCCCAGGGCGGTGTCGAGGACATGGGTGGTGACGGCGCTCATGCGGGCACCACCACCCGGCGCAGGCGCAGCAGCGCGATCTTGCGCAACTCCACCGCCACCACCGCGGCCTCGGTCTCCGGGTCGTTGCCCAGCCGCAGCAGCAGGGCCGCGAGCACCTCGGAACTGGTCAGCCCGGTGGCGCAGATGAGGAAGACGCGGCCGAAGCGCTTCTCGTACAGGCGGTTCGCCGAACGCAGGGCGGCGGCGGTCTCCACGTCGGCATCGATGCGGGACTGCTCCTCGCGGGACCAGGAGGCGCCGCGGCCGGAGCCGGGAGCGCGCTCGCCGATGCGCGGGTGGGCGGCGAGCGCGCGCTCCACGGCCTCGGGGCGCAGCGCTCCGGCCAGTTGTTCGGCGGTACCCAGCAGGCTGTCGAGGTCCGGGTAGGGCCGGGCGTCGAGCAGCGCGTCGGCCCATTCGGGCACATCGCAGCAGTCGAGCAGGGCCGGGCGCAGCCAGGCGGCCTCCATACTGTTGAACTCGTCGAGCACGACCATGAGCTGCACTTTCTCGTATTGCGGAAGTTGAATTCCGACTAACGAAATAGTGGCACGGATCACGCCCTGACGTCAACAGTTTGTTGAAGTTCCGTGCCGACAGTCTGCCCCCAGGCGCGACGCAACTACCCGTAAAACGACGAATCCCGCTGCCGTGCAGCGGGATTCAGGAAACTCCGAACCGGGTCAGGACCGGGTGCGGTTGAGATAGTTGTAGACGGTGAACCGGGTGACGCCCAACGCCTCGGCAACCTTCTCGGCGGATTTCCGGTAGCTGAACGCGCCCCGCTCCTCCAGCAACCGCACCGCCCGCTGCTTCTCGTCGCGCGGCAGATCGGCCAGCCGACCACCGAATTCGGCGGCGACATCGCTGAGCAGACGGTCGATACCCTGATCGGTCTCCGCGCCCGGTGCGGCCAGTCGCACCCCGGCAAGGGTCGTGCCCTCCCACACCAGCGGAACGTCATCGGGGGCGCACTCCTGCGGTGGCACCAGCCTGCCACCGATCCGCTCCAGCAGCGGAGCCACCGTCACCAGCACCGGATGGCTCGTGTCCAGCGTCGCGCGCTCACTCATCGACACGCTCGACCTGCAGGGTCACCCGGGTCGCACCGTGTGCGAAGGCGGCGGCGAGCATATCGCGCAGCGCGGGCAGCAGGGTCTCGTCGGAACCCGATACCGACGTGCCCAGGGGGCCGAATTCACAAGCCAGACCGGCACTTTGCAGGACATCGAGGGTTTCGGTGGCGTGCGGCGGCGGCTGCCCTTCGCCGTGGAAGGGTTCGGTGGTGAACTCCGCGCGCAGCCGCATGGCCCTCAGGCTACCGCCACCACTCCCCCGGTAAACTTCCGCCATCCGGAAACTTCGACGAGGCGGTTCAGTGGCGAATTCAACCAGCGGGCGCTCCGGTGGCGTGCAGTCGGTGGAGCGGGCGTTCGGACTGCTGGAGACCATGGCCGACCAGGGCGGCGTGATGGGACTGTCGCAGTTGGCCGAGGCGTCCGGCCTGCCGCTACCCACGATCCACCGGCTGGTGCGCACCCTCGTCGATCTGGGGTATCTGCACCAGGATCCGTCGCGGCAGTACGTGCTGGGGCCGAAGCTGATCAAACTGGGCGAGAGTTCGGCGCGCATGCTCAGCTCGCAGGCGCGACCGCATCTGGCGCGGCTGGTGGACGAACTCGGGGAATCGGCCAATATGGCCATGCTGGACGGGGATCGGATCGTCTACGTCGCCCAGGTGCCCTCGCGACATTCGGTGCGCATGTTCACCGAGGTGGGCCGCCGGGTGCTGCCGCACTGCACCGCGGTGGGCAAGGCCATTCTGGCCGGAATGCCGCCGGAACGCGTACGAGAGCTGTTGCAGCGCACCGGCATGCCGCGCTACACCGACCACACCGTCACCGACGCCCGGGAATTCACGCGGCAGTTGGAGCGCGCCGCCGAGAACGGCTACGCCATGGACGACGGAGAGCAGGAGGTGGGCGTGCGCTGCGTCGCCGTCGCCGTGCCCGAAGCCCCCGCGCGGCTGGCCATCTCGATCTCGGGACCGGCGGGGCGGATGAGCGATGAGCTGGTGGCGCGGGCGGTGCCCCTGCTCGCGCAGGTCGGCCGCGCGGTGGCGGCCGACCTGCGGTGAAACACTAACCACCCAGGACGAGTTCGATACCGGAGATGGCGAAGTAGGCGGCGAAGACCGCGCTCACGATCCACACCAGCCCGTGGATCTCCTTGAACTTGCCGCGCGCCGCCTTGATCACCACGTAGGCGATCAGGCCGGCACCGACGCCATTGGTGATGGAGTAGGTGAACGGCATGAGCACGATGGTCACGAAGGCCGGGATGGCCACTTCCAGATCCGACCAGTCGATCTTGCGGGCCTGGGTCATCATGAGCGCGCCCACCAGCACCAGGGCGGGTGCGGCGGCCTGGATCGGCACCACCGCCGCCAGCGGCGTGAAGAAGATGGCCGCGCAGAACAGTCCACCGGTGACCACACTCGTGAGTCCGGTACGGGCCCCCTCACCGACGCCCGTAGCGGATTCCACGTACACCGTGCTGCCCGCGCCGCCGGTGGCCCCGCCGATGATCTGCGCGACGCCGTCGGTGGTCAGGATCTTGCCGAAGCCGGGCATGCTGCCCTTCTCGTCCAGCAGTCCGGCCTCGTCGCAGACGCCGAAGACGGTGCCCATGGCGTCGAAGAAGCCGGTCAGCACCAGGGTGAACAGCACCACGCTGGCGACCAGCGCACCCGCCTCGGCGAAGCCGCCGAACAGGTCGACATTGAACATGAGTCCGAAATCCGGTGCGGCGAACAAGGATTCGGGTGCCTCCGGAACGACGGTGCCCCAGGCCATGGGATCGATGGTGGCCACGGAGTTGATGATGATGGCGAGTACCGTCGCCACCGCGATGCTGATCAGCATGGCGCCGGGCACCTTGCGGGCGAACAGCGCCAGCATGAGCAGCAGTCCGACCGCGAACACCACCACCGGCCAGCCCTCGAGATGTCCGTCCACGCCGAGCGTGACCGGCGGTCCGCCCGCCGCGCCATTGCCCACCACCCCGGAGGACACCAGGCCGATCATGGCGATGAACATACCGATGCCCACGCCGATTGCGTTCTTGAGCGCCAGCGGAATCGCGTTGATGATCATGGTGCGCAGGCCGGTGGCGGCCAGCACCACGATCACCGCGCCCATGAGCACCACCAGTCCCATGGCCTGCGGCCAGGTCATGTGCGGAGCCGCCTGGTAGGCGACCACCGGAACCAGACCCAGGCCCGCGGCCAGGGCGAGCGGCACATTGCCGACCAGACCCATGAGCACGGTCGAGAGTCCGGCGGCGAGCGCCGTCGCGGTGGTCAGCTGGGGAATGCTGAGTTTGTCGCCGTTGATGTCGGTGACCCCGCCGAGAATCAGCGGCACCAGCAGGATGACGTAGGCCATCGCCACGAATGTGGTGATGCCGCCGCGGATTTCGCGGGAAACGGTGGTCCGCCGTTCGCTCAGTTTGAAGAACCGGTCGAGTGGCGACCGGACGGCGACGGTATCCGGCTGTGATCGGCCGGACGGGGACTGGAGCTGGGTCATGGCTGCCCTCCTCAGGGCATAGCCGACCTGCGGTCCGACCCGAATGTGCCGGACCGAGATTCGGTCGTTGCTGTTGTGGGGTCTCTACCGCGTGGAATGCGGTCTGCCCCTGTTGATCAACTGCTCCGGAGTAAGGCTCCGGTGGCCTGTGTTTCCTTCCGTGCGCTCGTGTGGGGTCATCGGGAGTGGGTCATCGGGACTGCTGCCGCAGCAGCCGTTGCCGGGCCAGGACACCGGCCTGTCCGACCATGTCGTGCGGCAGCGTGCGCAGTTCGTCGTTCTCGACCACGGTGCGACCGCCGACCAGCAGCCGCGCCAGCGGCGGGGTGGGGCCGAACACCAGGGCGCAGACCGGATCCTCGACCGCGGCCCGGAAGCCGTCCACCCGCCAGACGGCGATATCGGCGAGCTTGCCCGGCTCCAGCGAACCGATCTCGTGCTGGCGGCCCAGATTGCGCGCACCGCCGAGGGTGCCGAGCTCGAGAGCCTGGCGGGCGGTGAGCGCGGTGGGGCCGTGCACGGCCCGCTGGAACAGCATGGCCTGGCGCATCTCTCCGGCCAGGGAGGTGAGTTCGCTGGAGGCGGCGCCGTCCACGCCGAGTCCGACCGGCGCGCCGGCGGCGAGCAGTTCGGACACCCGCGCGATACCCGCACCGAGCCGGGCATTGGAGCTCGGGCAGTGCGCGGTGCCGGTGCCGGTCTCGGCGAAGCGGCGAATATCGGCGTCGTGCAGGTGTACGGCGTGGGCGAACCACACGTCGTCGCCGAGCCAGCCCAGCTTCGCCATGTATTCGACCGGGGAGCAGCCCATCTGCTCGCGGCAGTGCTGCTCCTCGTCGAGGGTTTCGGCGAGGTGGGTGTGCAGCCGCACACCCTTGGTGCGGGCCAGTGCGGCGGCGTCGAGCATGAGGCCCTCGGTCACCGAGAACGGTGAGCACGGGGCCACGGCCACCCGCAGCATGGAGTCGAACGACGGATCGTGGTAGGTGTCGATGAGTTCGGCCGTGCTGGCGAGGATGTCGTCGCGGTTCTCGACCACCTCGTCGGGCGGCAGGCCGCCGTCGGACCGGCCGCGATCCATGGAGCCGCGACACGGGTGGAAGCGCAGCCCCACCTCCTGGGCGGCACGCACCTCCGCGGCGAACAGGTCGCCGCGCCCCTTCGGGAACAGATAGTGGTGATCACTGGAGGTGGTGCAGCCGGTCAGCGCCAGCCAGCTCAGCGCCGCGGTGGCCGCGCCGTAGACGACATCGGCGTCCATGCGTGCCCAGATGCGGTACAGGCCGGTCAGCCATTCGAACAGCGTCGCGTCCTGGAACAGGCCCTGGGTGGCCCATTGGTAGAGATGGTGGTGGGTGTTCACCAGGCCCGGGGTCACCAGGCAGCCGGTGGCGGAGAGGCGTTGCGCGCCCACCACCGTCGGCGCCGGTCCGGCGCCGAGGCTTCGAATACGGCCACCCTCGATCACCAGGTGGCCGTGCGGGATCTCATCGCCCACGACCGGTGCGATGTAAGCGTTTTCGATGATCAGTGTGCTCATGGTGTCGCGTACCGATCCTCAGGACGTAGGAGATCCATTGCGCCGCTAGTACTCTCAATCCCAGGCGGGACCGGCGGTAGGGACCGAG
This sequence comes from Nocardia otitidiscaviarum NBRC 14405, assembly GCF_000308635.1. GTDB lineage: Bacteria > Actinomycetota > Actinomycetes > Mycobacteriales > Mycobacteriaceae > Nocardia > Nocardia otitidiscaviarum. Next base: position 15,895 of record NZ_BAGD01000087.1, read on the forward strand.
CGCACCACCGTGCCCTCGATGAGACCGTACGGACGATCCGCGGCCCAGAACACCTCGTTGTCGTTGACCTGGCCGAACGGGGTCAGATCCACCTCGAAGTGGTGCTTGTTGGGCAGTGCCAGCTTGACTTCCACGATGTCGGAGACGGTTTCCAGCACCCGCTCCCCCATGGCGTACAGCGTCTGCTGCAACGACAGGCTGTGCGTGTCGGCGAACGCCTGCAGCAGGCAGCGGCGCACGATCTCGTAGGACTTGTCCCACTCGGCGGTGTCACCGGAGTGCCGCCACTGCGCCTCCACCTCGGTGGCCAGCACACGGTCGCGGGTCTCGCGCAGGGTGGTGTACTGGTCGCGGATGTAGCCGTGGAACTCCGAGCCGGTGGAATTCAGCACGGTCAGGTCCTTCAGGCCCGACACCACCCAGGCCTTGTTGCCGTCGTAGTGGATACGGGCGGTGCGGGTTTCGCGTCCCGAGCGCACGAACGAGTGCGGATGGGCGTTGAGCCCCACCACATTCCGCTCCCAGGCGTACTCCTCGATCTCCACCCGGGCGTGGTCGATGGTGGGCTGGGAGTCCACGAAATGCCGGGCCAGACGCAGGCCGAACTCCTCCGGCGAGGCGATGCCGTACTGCTTGGCGAAGGCGAAGACGGTGTTCTTCTGGGTGTCGGTCGGCAGCACCGCGCCGTTGTCGCCGGTCAGGTGCACGTCCTCCATGTCGCCGGACAGCGCCACGCTGACGTTCAGATCGCGCAGATCGTGCTTGTTGCCGTTCTTGGTGACCCGGACGACGCGCGTTTCCGCCTTGCCGTATCGGTTGGGACCGAGCGTGATCGACATTGTTCAGCTACCTCGATAGGTGGAGAAGGAGTACGGACTGAGCAGCAGGGGCACGTGATAGTGCTCCGCCGGGTCGGTGACCGTGAAAGCGATGGTCACCGATGGATAGAACGGACTGATATCGCCGGTGTCGAAGACCAGCCGATGCGTCCCGGCACCGGGCGCGGGCAGATCCTTGATCCGACCGTCGGCGTCGGTGCGGTGCTCCGCGAGCACCGTTCCGTCGGCGGCCTCCAGTCGCACCGGCAGTCCCGCCGCCGGGCGGCCGGTGGCCGCGTCGAGTACGTGGGTGGACAGACTCACAGCAGCCCCAACAGTTTTCGGATACGCAGGACGGTGATGTCGGCGAGTTCGGCGCGCACCTCGACACGCTCCTCCTCGACCGAGTTGTGCAGCCGTCGGTGCAGGGCGGTCAGGATCTCGGTCACGCCGCGGCCGGTGGCGCGGATCAGGAAGACGTGGCCGAAGCGCTCCTCGTAGGCGAGATTGCGGGCGACCAGTTCGGCCTTGACGGCGTCATCGGCGGTGGCGGCGTCGGACTGCTCCTGCCGCGACCACTGCGCCTCGCGCCGCGCGTCCTCGGCGGACATCCCCGCGCGATGGGCGGCCTCGGCCCGCTCCCCGATACGCGGATGCGCCGACAGCGCCTCCTCCACATCGGACCACGCGAGTTCCCGCACCCCGTCCACCGCGGCGGCGAGCAGACTCGCCTCGTCGGCGTAGGGCCGGTTGGCCACCATCTTGCGCACCCACTGGCGCGAGGCACAGCAACTGAGCAGCTGCGCTTCGGCCTCTTCGAGGGGCAGCGAACCGAGCCATTCCAGGCGACTCGACATCCGACCTCCATCCCTTGACCAGCTACGCCGGTAAGTACACAGGGCGGCCGTGACCAGCGGCAGGGACGAGATCTCCGAAGATGTGGCCTGCTTCACAGCGGTCGGTTTGTAGATACATCCAAGTTCCGTAACCTCGATGTCACTGGCTGTTAGCCTCGGCAATCATGCGGTTGCATTCCCTGCTGGCCATGACGGATCTCGGCCTGCGACTCGTCACCGGCGAGGGCGAGTTGGAACGGTTCGTGCGCTGGGTCGTCACCACCGACATGCTCGACCCGAGCCGATATCTCTCCGGCGGCGAACTCGTGCTCACCGGCCTGCAGTGGTGGCGCGAACCCGCCGACAGCGAGGCGTTCGTCTCGGCGCTGGCGCGCGCCAAGGTGGCGGGACTGGCCGCCGGGGACGCGCTCTACGGCGAGGTGCCCGCCGATCTGGTCGCGGCCTGCGAACAGCACCGCATCCCGCTGTTCCGGGTGCCCGAACACATCGCCTTCGCCACGGTCACCGAACAGGTCAACCGGCATCTGTCCACCGGCCGCGCCGCCGACCTGTCGGCCATCCTGGACCGGCACCGCCGCCTGGTCTCGGGCGAGGGCCTGGATTCGGTGCTGGAACTCGTGGAACGCAATCTGGGCATGCCCTGCTGGGTGGTGTCGTCCACCGGACGGGTCATCGCCGGACCCGCCGCACCGCCGCCCGCCGCGCTGCGCACCGCCTTCCTGGCCGCCCGGCGACTGCCGCACGTGTCGACCGTCGACGGCACCCGCTATTCGCTGTTCGCGGTGGACCCCGACGGCACCTCGCGGGTCGCCGACTGGTTCCTGGTCTTCGCGGGCGACTACAAGGACTGGCACGAGGAGCGCCGCACCCTGATCGGGGAACTGGCCGCCGTGGTGTCGCTGGAACGGGCGCGGCTGGACGACCGGCAAAGCTCCGAGGGGCGACTCGCGCAGGAGCTCATCGAACTCATCGTCTCCGACGCCAAGACGGCCGACATCGTGTCGCGGCTGGAACTCACCGGGCTCGCACTCTCCGACCGCTACCTCGCGGTGGCCGCCACCGCCGACTCCGGGGCGGTGCGCCCGCGCGAACTGCGCGCGCTGCTGCGGGAGATCCTGCACGACCGCAGCCCCGCCGCCGGGGTGGTCGACGACGAGGCGATCGTGCTGGTGGCCCTCGGCGGCGACACCTCGCTCGACGACCGCATCCACCGCGCCGTGGAAGCGCTCGGCCCCGGACTCCAGGGCAGTCGGCTGTCGGTCGGCATCAGCGGCGCGGTGGAGGGTGAGGGCCTGCGCGGCGCGATCGAGGAGGCCCGCTACGCGCGCCGCATGGCCGCCGAACGCCCGCAGCCGACGAGCGTGGTGCGCCACGACGAACTGGCCACCCACATGCTGCTGCTGGCCAGCGTGCCGGACGAGGTGCGCCGCATGTTCCGCGTCCGGCTGCTGGACCCGCTCATCAACTACGACAAGGACAATCGCGCCGATCTGGTGAACACGCTGGAGACCTTCCTCGAACTGTCGGGTTCGTGGGCCCGCTGCTCGGAGGTGCTGCACGTGCACGTGAACACGCTGCGCTACCGCATCCAGCGCATCGAGGAGCTCACCCAGCGCGATCTGTCCCGGCTCGAGGACCGCGTCGACTTCTTCCTGGCGCTGGCCCTGCGCTGATCCGCTACTCCACGGTCACGCTCTTGGCGAGGTTGCGCGGCTTGTCGATATCGCGGCCCAGGGCGCGGGCCAGGTGGTAGGCGAACAGCTGCAACGGCACCGTCAGCAGGATGGGGTCCAGTTCGCGGGTGGTGTGCGGGGCGCGAATCACCGCGTCCGCCAAGCCATCCGGGAGATCGGCGTTGGTGACGGCGATGACCGGGCCGCCGCGGGCCTTGATCTGCTCGATGGTGGCGATGTTCTTGGTGAGCAGTTCGTCGTCCGGAACCAGCACCACCGACGGCATATCCGGGTCGATCAGGGCCAGCGGGCCGTGCTTGAGCTCGGAGGCCTGATACGCCTCGGCGTGGACGTAGGAGATCTCCTTGAGCTTCTGCGCGCCCTCGCGGGCCACCGGCCAGCAGCGCACCCGGCCGATGAAGAACATGCGGGTGGCGTCCTTGAACTGCGCTGCGACACTAGCGATCTCGGCGTCCATGGCCAGCACCTCGGACACCCGGTCGGGCAGTTCGCTCAGGGCCGCGACGATGCGGGAGCCGTCGGCGACACCGAGGTCGCGCACCCGGCCGAGCAGGGTGGCCAGCAGGGCGAAGCAGACGCTCATATTGGTGACGGCCTTGGTGGAGGCCACCGACACCTCCGGACCGGCGTGCAGGAAGACGCCGCGGCCGCATTCGCGGGCGATGGCGCTGCCGACGCCGTTCACCACGCCGATCACCTGGCCGCCCTTGCGCTTGAGCTCCTGCACCGCGGCGAGGGTATCGGCGGTTTCCCCGGACTGGCTGACCGCGACGTACAGGGTGTCGTGTTCGACCACCGGATTGCGGTAGCGGAACTCCGAGGCGGGTTCGGCGTCCGCGGGCAGCCGGGACAGCTCCTCCACCAGGCTCGCGCCCAACTGACCGGCGTAGTAGGCCGACCCGCAGCCGAGGAATTTCACCCGCCGGATCGCCCGCAGCTCGCGGGCGTCCAGGCGCAGGCCGTCGAGGCGGGAGGTGGCGAAGCGCTCGTCGAGGCGGCCCAGCAGGGCGCGGCGGATGGCGTCGGGCTGCTCGCTCATCTCCTTGTGCATGAAGTCGTCGTGGCCGCCCAACCGGTAGTCGGCGTCGTCGACCGTCACCGTGGTGGCGGTCTTGGCGGTGCGCACGGCCTGCAGGGTGCTGGTGTGGAAGTCGTCGGCGGTGACGGTGGCCAGTTCGCCGTCGTCGAGGAACACCACACGCTGGGTGTGGCGGACCAGGGCGGCCACATCGGAGGCCACGTACATCTCGCCCTCACCGATGCCGAGCACGATGGGGCTGCCGTTGCGGGCCACCACCAGTTCGGTGGGGGTGCGCAGGTCGAGGACGACCAGACCGTACGCGCCGTCGACCTCGGTGAGCGCGGCCCGCACCGCGTCCTCCAAGCTCGCCGCGCCGGCGTCCATCCGCGCCGCGACCAGGTGCGCGATGCATTCGGTGTCGGTCTCGGAGACGAACTTCACCCCGGCGCTGGTGAGCTTGGCGCGCAGTACATCGGCGTTCTCGATGATGCCGTTGTGCACCACCGCGATCCGCTTGGCGGTGTCGAAGTGCGGGTGGGCGTTGGCCTCGGAGGGTTCACCGTGGGTGGCCCAGCGGGTGTGCCCGATGCCGATGGTGCCCGGCCCGCCGTCCCCGACCAGGTCCCGCAGTTCGTCGACGCGCACGGCGGCCTTGGTGACCTTCATCCGGCCCCGGTGCAGCACCGCGATCCCCGCGGAGTCGTAGCCGCGGTACTCCAGCCGCCGCAGCCCCTCCAACAGGATCGGTGTCGCCGCCTTGTGGCCGACGTAGCCGACGATTCCACACATACGTTCGCTCTTTCCTTCGGATATCGGACAAATAGGGGCGCGGACGCTCAGCCGTACACGATGCGGCGCAGCTGCCGTTCGGTCAGCTCCCCCGCCCGAACCGGCCGGTTGGCCAGTTCCTCGGCCAACTCCACCCAGATCTCCGCGTTCTTGCGCCCACGCCCACGCAACTCCGCATGCCGCCGCCGCACATACTCCTCGGTCGTCTCCCCGAAATAGGCGACCACATCGGCGACCACCCGGGCCGCCACCGCCAACGGCAGCCCGGTGGACCCGGCGACATGCCGAACCAGATCACGCGGCGGAGCTTCGGTAGCAGGCACGGCGACCACCCTAGCCACCCCACGCGCCGATGGTGGAATTTCCTGCCCGATTTCGGGCACAGATTCGTTGCGTCTAGCCTGATGGCCATGATGGTGGGCTTCGACCTCGATATGACCCTGGCGGATACGCGGGCGGGGATCGGGGCCGTGTACGAGCGGTTGGCGGCCGAGACGGGCGTGGCTATCGATGTGGAGTTGGTGACCTCGCGGTTGGGGCCGCCGTTGGCGGTGGAGTTGGCGAACTGGTTTCCGGCCGGGGAGGTCGATGCCATGGTGGCGCGGTATCGGGAGTTGTATCCGGCGATCGCGGTGCCGGCGAGTGTGACCATGCCGGGGGCATGGGATGCCATCGAGGCAGTGCGTGCCAGGGGTGGGCGGACCATGGTGGTGTCGGCCAAGAATCATCGGGACACGGTGGCGACGGTGGAGTTCCTGGGGTTGCCGGTGGATGTGGTGCGGGGTGGGCTGTGGGCCGCGGAGAAGGGGATCGCGCTGCGGGAGCACGGTGCGGGGCTGTATGTGGGTGATCATCCGGGCGATGTCGACGCGGCACGGGCCGCCGGAGCGTTCAGCCTGACCGTGGCGACGGGCGGATACAGCGCCGCGGTGCTGCGGGACTACGGAGCGGACGCGGTGCTGTCGGAGCTGACGGCCTTCCCGTCCTGGTTGCGCGACAATCCGATCCAGCCGCCCAGCAGCCCGCCCAGCGCCGACACCGCGACGGCCAGCAGCGCGAACACCACGACCAGCACCACCAGCCCGAGCGCCATCGACACATAGCCCTGGCCGCGCGGGTCGATGAACGGGTACGGGTACCAGTCCACGATCGGCCCCCGCACCAGCGTGTACGCGCCGTAGACCACGGGATAGATCAGCCACAGCCCGACCAGGCGCAGACCCGCGATCAACCCCGCGGGCACCAGCAGCCAGTCGACCAGCAGCACGATCGGCAGCACCCGGTGCAGGACGTCGTTGATCCACCGGTCGGTCAGCATGACATCGATGTCGGCCAGCAGCACCGCGTACACCACGCCGGTGATCACCAGGTACAGCGTCGTCGCGCCGCGCACCAGCTGCCACCGCCGCGACCTCGGATCCAGCACGCCGCCGACCAGCAGCACGACGACGCCCAGCACATTGGATTCGATGGTGAAGTAGCTGAAGTAGTTGGCGGTGGAGAAGGTCTCCACATCGAGATTGCGCAGCGGAATCCACAGCAGCGCCACCACACCGAGCACACCGAACGCGATCCGCGCCGAGCGAATCCAGAGCGGTGTCGCTGAACTGGTCACCATGGGTACGATCGTCCCACAGCACGGGTGCGGAACAGCGACATTCGGCGGGTGTGGCAACCTTCCCGCTAGCCCTGACCGGCCGCCGACCCACCGCCGCCGCGCAAACCGGGCAAAGGCTTCGCTACGCTGGTTGACGCAATGACCAGGACCGCCGCCACCTTCCGCGAGCTTCGTTCCCGCCTGGCCGATCTCTCGATCCGCGACGAACACCGTTTGCGTCGGCGGCTCGACAAGGTCCGCGGCGGCGATCTCAGCCAACTCGAAGCCGATATCGACGCCGCCGCCCAGCGCGTCGCCGCCCGCCGCGCCGCGGTGCCGACCATCCGCTATCCGGAGCAGCTGCCGGTCTCGGCGCGACGCGACGATATCGCGAAGGCCATCGCCGAGAACCAGGTCGTGATCGTGGCCGGTGAGACCGGCTCGGGTAAGACCACCCAGCTGCCGAAGATCTGCCTGGAGCTGGGTCGCGGCATTCGCGGCACCATCGGCCACACCCAGCCGCGGCGACTGGCCGCACGGACGGTGGCCGAGCGCATCGCGTCCGAACTCGATACCGAACTGGGCGACGTGGTGGGTTACACGGTCCGCTTCACCGATCAGGCGTCGGATCGCACGCTGGTCAAACTCATGACCGACGGCATTCTGCTGGCCGAGATCCAGCGCGACCGGCTGCTGCGCCGCTACGACACCATCATCATCGACGAGGCGCACGAACGCAGCCTCAATATCGACTTCCTGCTCGGCTACCTGAAACAGCTGCTGCCCAAGCGACCCGACCTCAAGATCGTCATCACCTCGGCCACCATCGACCCGGAGCTGTTCGCGAGACATTTCGCGGACGAGACGGGTACGCCCGCACCGATCGTCGAGGTGTCGGGGCGCTCGTATCCGGTGGAGATCCGCTATCGCCCACTGTCGCTGGAGATTCCGCTCACCTCGGACGATCCCGATGACGAGGACACCGAGATCGTGGACCGCGATCCCACCGACGCCATCGCCGACGCCGTCCGGGAGCTGCAACGCGAAGGCGACGGCGACATCCTGGTCTTCCTGTCCGGGGAACGCGAAATCCGGGACACCGCCGACTCGTTGCGCGATCTGAAGCTGCCGCGCACCGAGATCCTGCCGCTGTACGCGCGGCTGTCGGCGGCCGAACAGCACAAGGTGTTCGCGCCGCATACCGGCCGCCGCGTGGTGCTGGCCACCAATGTGGCCGAGACCTCGCTCACCGTGCCCGGTATCCGCTACGTCATCGACCCGGGCACCGCACGCATCTCGCGGTACTCCATGCGCACCAAGGTGCAGCGACTGCCCATCGAGCCGATCTCCCAGGCGTCGGCGCGGCAGCGCTCGGGCCGCTGCGGCCGCGTGGCGGACGGCATCGCGATCCGCCTGTACTCCGAGGACGATTTCGACTCGCGCCCCACCTTCACCGAACCGGAGATCCTGCGCACCAATCTGGCCGCGGTCATTCTCCAGATGACGGCGCTGGGACTCGGGGATATCGAGAGCTTCCCGTTCGTGGAGGCACCCGACAGCCGCGCCATCCGTGACGGCATCGCGCTGCTCGAGGAGTTGGGCGCGCTCGGCCGCCGCTCCGAGTCCGAATCGGCCGCGCGGCCCGGCATTGCGGACGCCGGACTGGTACTGACCCCGGTCGGCCGCGATATGTCACAGCTGCCGGTCGATCCGCGCATGGCGCGCATGCTGGTGGAGGCGCACCGCAACGGCACCCTGCCCGAGGTGCTGCGCATCGTCGCGGCGCTGTCGATTCAGGATGTGCGCGAACGGCCGGTGGAGCATCAGCAGGCGGCCGACACCAAACATGCGCGGTTCACCGTGGAGGGTTCGGACTTCCTGGCCTACCTACGCCTCTGGGACTACCTCTCGGATCAGCGGAAAGCACTGTCGTCCAACCAGTTCCGGCGGCTGTGCCGCGACGAGTTCCTGCATTACCTGCGCATTCGGGAGTGGCAGGACCTACACGGGCAGCTGCGCACCATCACCCGTGGGCTCGGCTGGACGGTCGAGGAGCGCAGCGAGCGATCGGTGCTCGGCGACGATGCCCTGCCGTGGGATACCACCTCGATCCACCAGGCGCTGCTGTCCGGCATGCTCTCGCATCTCGGTGTGCGCGAAGCGGAATCGCGGGAGTTCCTGGGTGCCCGCAATGCCAAGTTCATGATTTTTCCGGGCTCGTCGCTGGCCAAGAAGCCGCCGCGCTGGGTGATGGCCGCCGAACTGGTGGAGACCTCCCGGCTGTGGGGCCGCATGGCCGCGCGGATCGAACCGGAATGGGCCGAGCGCCTGGCCGGGGACCTGGTCAAACGCACCTACTCCGAACCGCATTGGTCGTCCAAGCGTGGCGCGGCCATGGCCTACGAGCGCGTCACGCTCTACGGGGTGCCGCTGGTGACGCAGCGGCGGGTGGACTTCGGGCGCATCGACCAGCAGCTGTCCCGCGAGCTGTTCATCCGGCATGCCCTGGTGCAGGGCGAGTGGCAGACCAGACACGCCTTCTTCCAACGCAATCGGGATCTGCTCGAGGATGTCGCCGATCTGGAGCACCGGGCCCGGCGACGCGACATCCTGGTCGACGACCAGGTGCTGTTCGACTTCTACGACCAGCGGATTCCCGCCGACGTGGTGTCGGTGCGGCATTTCGACAGCTGGTGGAAGAAGGAGCAGCGCAAGAATCCGGACCTGCTGGACTTCACCGCCTCCACCATCGTCAACGAGGATGCGGCACTGCTGGATCCGACCGCCTACCCGGACAGCTGGCGGCAGGGTGAGCTGACCTTCCCGCTCACCTATCAATTCGAACCCGGCCAGGCCGATGACGGTGTCACCGTGCACATTCCGGTGGCCCAGCTGGCGCACGTGCGCGCGGTGGGCTTCGACTGGCTGGTGCCGGGCATGCGCGAGGAACTGGTCACCGCACTCATCAAGACGCTGCCGAAGCAGTTGCGGCGCATGGTGGTTCCGGCACCGGACTACGCGCGCGCGGCGCTGGAGACGCTCACGCCGCGCGCCGAACCACTGCGCACCGGGCTGGCGCGGGAACTGTCGCGACTCGGATCGGTCACCATCGCGCCCGGACAGCTGGATCCGGCGGGCCTGCCCGATCATCTGCGCATGACCTTCGCCGCGGTCGACCAGGCCGGGGCGATCGTGGCGCGCAGCAAGAGCCTGGCGGAGCTGAAGCACGGGCTGGCCGAACAGGTGTCGAAATCGGTGGCGCGGGCCAATAACGCCGCCGAACGCGCACCCGCCACGGTGTGGACCTCGGAATCGCTCGGCGAGCTGCCGACCTCGGTCAAGCGCCAGGTGGGGGGTCAGACCATCACCGGCTATCCGGCCCTGGTGGCCGAATCGGAGGGGGTGGCGGTCCGGGTGCTCAGTTCACCGGGCGAACAGGCCGCGGCCATGCGGGTCGGTACGCGCACCCTGCTGCTCGGTGCGCTGCCGACGTCGCCGCGTACGGTCACCGCGGGGCTGCCACCCGCGGATCGGCTTGCGCTGAGCCAGAATCCGTACGGTTCGCTGGATGCGCTGCTGGAGGACTGCCGCGCCTGCGCCGCCGATGAGCTCATCACCGCCGCGGGTGGTCCGGTGCGCGGTCCCGAGCAGTTCCAGGCACTCGTGGAGCGGGTGCGACCGGAGTTCGGCACCGCGGTGGCGCGGATCGTGCGTCTGGTGGTGCCGGTGTTGGCCGAGGCGCACCGGGTGCGGTCGGCGCTGGTCGACACCCGTGATCGCGAGGCGGTCGAGGATGTGCGCCATCAGCTCGACGATCTGGTGTTCCCCGGATTCATCTCCGAATGGGGCAGCGCGCGGCTGCGCGAGCTGCCCCGCTATCTCGAGGCCGCGCGGCTGCGGTTGGAGGCGCTGCCCGCCGCCGCCGGACGGGACCGGCAGGGGATGATCGAACTGGACCGCGTGCACGCCGCCTACGATCGGCTGGTCGACGCGCTGCCCGAGGGGCGGCGCGGCGGGCGCGATGTGGTCGAGATCTGGTGGATGATCGAGGAATTGCGGGTGAGTCTGTTCGCGCAGCAGTTGGGGACGCCGTATCCGGTGTCGGTCAAGCGGATCGAGAAGGCGATCGAGGCGGTGCGGAAGGCTCCCGCGCGACGGTGAGGGTGCCGCGGCCGGGACTCGGCGGTAGGAGTGAAGGTTGCCGTTCGGCCGCAGGGCGGCGAGCCCTCAGTCCGCGGTCGCGCCGACGGACTGTTCCTCGCGGTGTTTGCGTAGTTCGGCGATCTCGCGTTCGAAATCCTCTGCGGAGCTGAAGGATCGGTAGACGGAGGCGAAGCGGAGGTAGGCGACCTCGTCGAGGTCGCGCAGCGGGCCGAGGATGGCGAGGCCGACCTCGTGGCTGGGCACCTCCGGGGAGCCCTTGGCGCGTACCGCATCCTCCACCTGCTGGGCGAGCAGGTTGAGGGCGTCGTCGTCGACCTCGCGGCCTTGGCAGGCGCGTCGCACGCCGCGGATCACCTTTTCGCGGCTGAACGCCTCGCTCACGCCGCTGCGCTTCACCACCGAGAGAATCGCGGTTTCGACCGTGCTGAACCGCCGCCCACACTGCGGGCAGGCACGTCGCCTCCTGATGGCGGTGCCTTCCTCGGCCTCACGCGAGTCGACCACCCGGGAATCCGGGTGACGACAGTACGGGCAATGCATTCCGGATCCTTCGTCGATGCCTGGGGTCCTCAGCAACCCCGAGGATACCCGGCGGGACGCAATTACCGTGCGCCCGGTCTTGACATCAGGCCGTCAGCTGCCACTGCGAGGTCACGTCGGCGAGCAGATCCGGCAATCTGACCAGGAGGCGGCCGTTCGCCAGCTTGGCCGGGAAGGGTTCGGCCAGAACCGGTCTCGCGACCGCGGGATCGGCGACCATGGCCAGATAGCTGGGCAGCAGATCGTTGACGATGTAGTGCCAGCGCGTGTCCCGATCGGCCCAATTGAAATCGGGCAGCGGCGTGCGCAGTGAGATGGTGCGCCCGCCCGCCTCGGCGGTGAGGGTGGTGGGCGCGAAGACGCCGGGGGCGCGCACGCCGGGTACGGCCGCCTTCCCGGCGACGGTGCTCACGTAGGTCATGACCCGGCCCATGGCACCCCGCCCCCGGGAGGTCACATCCCACTGGTCGGCGATGATCTGATTCTGTTCCCGGTCGGTCATCCGCACCGCCGCGTCCGCCAGGCCGGCCGGGGTGCCGGCCGCGATTCCGCGCCAGGCCAGGATGGCGTTCTCGTCCAGGACCCCGGCCCGGTACATCTCCTCCACCGCGGCCAGGCCACCGGCCACGTACGCCTCGTGCATCGGCACCTGGTCGATGAAGATGTGCTTCTGCATGATCATCAGTCGGGTCTGATACCAGGTCAGATCCGCGGCGGTGAGCCGTGCGCCCGCGCTGGCCAGCAGCTGGATATCCGAGGGCAGGATGTCGAGCAGCTCCGGCGGTGTGGCGCGCAGCAGGTCGGCCACGGCATTGCCGAGCTGGTGCACGCCGGGCACGCTCACGATCGCGCCCATATCGCTCATATCGAAGAAGCCGGAGGCGAACGAGCCGCCCGCCAGCCCGGCCAGTCCCACCCAGTAGAAGTCCGGATGCTCGTTGTTGAGCCGCAGATAGTTCACATACACCTGGGTGAAGGTGCGGGTATTGGCGTCAACGCCGAGGGTGGGGTCCCAGGCCGCCAGGTCGATATCGGCATGGCGGGTGGCGACCGTGAGCCAGTACTGATGCAGCAGCGTGGCATAGCGGCGCGGTGCCACACCCGCCGCGCGGACCTCGTCGAGTGCCAGGCGCAGCGACTCCGGGTCCAGCGGCAACGCCGGATGCAGCCCGCCACCACCGGCCCCGTCGCCGTTCACCGGCGGCAGGTCCAGGTAGGCGGCATAGGCCGAGTCGGCATGGGCCGCCGGTGCCGTGACGAGTGTGGCCGGTACCGCGACCATGCCCAGTGCCAGGCAGCTCGCCATGCCCAGCAGTCGAACCACGGCCCCGGTCCGCCGATTTCCCCTACTACGTCCGCTCATCGATCGCACATTCCCCTGTTGCCTCGGTCACATCCCCGAGGAACGTAGCAACACGTTTCAGTTTGCGATCAACAATTCCGGCCATACCCCGTGGCCCATTCGACCCAACTCCCGCGGCGACCTTCCCCAGTCGCCGCGGAAGCCGAACGCCTAGCGCGGAACAGCGGGCGGCACCTGGGCGGGCGCGATCTCGCTGGACATGATCTCGGCGGGCATGATCTCGGCGGGCACGGTCTGCGAGCCGAACTCACCGGCACGCAGCTGTGCCAGCGCGATCAGACCCGCCACCGCCATGGCGCTCACCAGCGCCGCGATGGCCAGTGCCGCGAGCCCGGCCTGTGCACGCTGCACCCGACTGAACGAGCGGCGGCGGCGCATCGCCTCGGGTTCGATGCGCATCACGACATGGTCGCGACGCATCCGCGCCCGGCCGTAGGACACGACACCGGGGCGTGGCCGATTCCGACATGGCCGCCGTTCCGCGACCGGGCGCGACGCGGCATCCACGACACGCGCGGGCGCGAAGCTGGCGCGGATGGCGCGCGGGATGGTGTCGAAGCCGAGATCGCTTCCCAGGGTGTCGAATTCGCTGACCACAGTGCGCATCGAACAAACCTCCGAAGTGGGCTTATGGTGGATGTGCCGAACATGTTCGATCATGTGTTCGAAGAACTGATGTTCGAATTTCTACCACGCCCCACCGACAGATTCCAGTATTTCCGCGACATGCGTCGAACAGATGTTTGATCCAGCGCGGCCCTCGGACTACAGTCGAAGCACGAATTCCGGGTAGCTACCCACAATTCCGGTGCAGCAGCATTCCGGTGAGACACAGCAGGGAACGGAGGACGACGGCGGTGAGCGAACACGGCGGCGTGGACGGTGACAACGAACCGGTCGGCGACGACAGCACCGAAGCGTCCGGCACCGGGGCGGATCTCACCGTCCGGCAGCGCAAGGTGCTGGAGGTCATCCGCACCTCGGTGAGCGACCGCGGCTATCCGCCGAGCATCCGCGAGATCGGCGACGCCGTCGGTCTCACCTCCACCTCCTCGGTCGCCCATCAGTTGCGCGCCCTGGAGCGCAAGGGCTACCTGCGGCGCGATCCCAATCGGCCACGCGCCGTGGATGTCCGGGGCCTGGACGAGACGGCCGTGCGCGCCACCGGCGTGACCCAGCTGCGTCCGGTCGGCGCGGAACCCGGCGATTCCGGCGATCAGCCCATCCCGACCTACGTGCCCGTGCTGGGCCGGATCGCCGCCGGTGGTCCGATCCTGGCCGAGCAGGCGGTGGAGGATGTCTTCCCGCTGCCGCGCGAGTTGGTCGGCGAGGGTTCGCTGTTCCTGTTGAAGGTGGTCGGCCAGTCCATGGTCGACGCCGCCATCTGCGACGGCGACTGGGTGGTCGTGCGCCAGCAGAACGTGGCCGACAACGGCGATATCGTGGCCGCCATGATCGACGGCGAGGCCACGGTCAAGACCTTCAAGCGCACCGGCTCCCAGGTGTGGCTGATGCCGCACAACCCGCTGTTCGAGCCCATCCCGGGCAATGACGCACAGATTCTCGGCAAGGTTGTCACGGTGATCCGCAAGATCTGACCGTGCCGAACCCGCCGTGGCCGGGCGCCCGCCCCGCAGACCGGGCGCCGGGCCACGGCGGTTTTTCGTCTCGACGATCCTTCGCCGCTACGTCGCCGTGATACCGCCCCACACCGCGCGCGAGCCGCTCTCACCGACGCGGTAGATCTGCGCACTCGCCGCGACCCCGGCGACGATCGCGAGCACGATGAGGACACTCACCACGGGACGGCCGATGGTCGCGCCGCGCTCCTCGCGCCAGTGCCAGAACAGCAGCAGGAGCGCCACCACCAGCAGCGGGATCACGTAGTAGAGGGTGGCGCGGCCGAGCTCGACGTGCTCGTCGATGGCCGGCGTGCTGCCCACTCTGGTGTACAGCCACTCGCCCGCGTCGATGGTGAGCGGTGTCAGCGCGACCACCACCACCGCCAGGACCGCGGTCGGCCACACGAGTCGCCGGCGCGCGGCCACCCACAGTGCGCAGAGGATGAGCAGCGCCGCGGTGAGCGGCACCAGCACCACCAGTGCGTGCACCAGTAGGACGTGCGCGGGCAGTCCGTCGAGGGTCGTCATGGCAGCGCCTCCGTTCCGTCGCGCGGATACCGGGAACAACGTATCCCGGCGCGCCACGGTTCGGGTGTCAGCCGCCCGCGACTTCCGTCCGTGCGGTCTCGGCGGGCTCGATCCGGGACATGAGGACGGTCGCCTCGTTGTCCTCGGCCGGTTCGGCGGGTTGGGCGTCGGTCGGGCCGACCAGCGGCACGGTCAGATAGCCGAGCAGTTCGTATCGCACCGGAACGGTGAGCGCCGCCGAATGACGGTCGTGGGCGATGAACGCGAGACCGGGGCCGAGCACGGAGCGCACGGCGTCGAGCCAGCGTCCGTCGGTCACCCGGCAGTCCGCCCAGGGGAAGTACTCGAGCCCGGTGCGCAGGAAGAACCGTTCACCGATGCCCGCGCGGCGCAGCAGTTCCCCATGCCACTCGTCGACGCGGGGCTTGGCGGTCCCGGCGTAGATGCGCTGGTTCGGCGCCGGGTTGGCGGTGCCGAAATCGGCGAGGGTGTCCAGCAGCTGCTGGGGCAGCTCGTCGGCGCGCACGAAACCGAGGACCTCCAGCCCCTCCAGGAGCCGGGGTAGTTCACTCGCGCGCCGCTGATCCTCGTGGAGCTTGAACTTGCGTCGAATGCTGTCGCTGCGCATCTACGTCCTCGCCGAACCGTTCACGTCGACGCGCTCAGCACCACACGAATCCGCTTGCGCCGGAATCTCGCCAGCGGTAACCAACATCGTCGAACCTTCCAATTTCCCTCATCGCGACCCGCGGCGTTCTGCCCGTTGCGGGCGATGTGCCCCGGATCACACGCACCATAACATGGTCAATCGTACGAATAACACTCGCGGCGATCCGTCGGTAGACGTTTAACCCATGGTCATCGGGGGTACGCACCGCCGACGATCTCGCCCTGGGTGACCAATCCGGGATTGCCCGCATCCCAGTAACCGTGGTGCGCCCACGGCTCTCCCGGGAACACCGCGAGGAACGGCAGTTGCAGCCGGGTGCCCGGCGCGGACTCGAAAACCGTTGCGCCGAACGCCCGTTCGATCGGACTGATACCGTGCGCCACGGAACCGAAGACGGCGACCGGATCGGCGGCGGCCGCGGTGGCGAAGATGTGCCGGGGGTTGTCCGCGGGCGGCACGCCGTCGAGCCGGAGCTCGGTGACATGATCGGTCCGCACCCCCGGACTGCCGACGAAAATCACACTATCGGCCGCGAGCGACCGTCCTCCGGTGGCCGCGACACCGATCACGGTACTGCCGTAACTGTGGCCTACGAGTGTGGTGTGCGCGGGCGGGCCGGAGTGGGTGGCGCGCAGACCGTCCAGGAAGCGGTCGAGCGCGGGAGCGGCGGCGGTGGCGTAGTCGGGGCGCAGCGCGGCCATCAGGTCGGGCGGCGCGTGGTAGCCGTACCAGGTGATCACCGCGCTGCGCTCGGCCGGATTCGCGCGTGTGGCCGCGTCCAGCAGCGCACGCGAGCGGTCGACGCCCGCGCCGATGGTGCCCAGCCGCGCGCCGGTGCCGGGGAGGAAGGTCGCGATATTGCGGGCGGCGTCCGGATTGCCGAGGGCGATCGCGCCCCGCCCGCTGTCGTCGACCGCCAGCAGATAGCGGGGCGGGTCATCGCCACCGTCGAGCTGCCGACGAACCACCCGATAGTCGGCCAGCCGGGTGTGCGCCTCCTGCCGGGCGGCGTCCCACTCCCGCAGACGTATCCACTCCGCCGGTGTACTGGGCGGGTTCCGCCCGGCCACCCAGTCCGGATGCAGCCCGTCGAGGTAGGCGAGTTCGGCGTGGGCGGCCGACTCCAGCCGCGCCAGATACCGCCGGTTGTAGAAGTCCCGCGCCACCGCCGGAATGCCGTCGCGATTCCCGATGGCCGGGTCGTAGGCGACGAGCGCGTCGCGATCGGCGGGCGTGAGGGATTCCCACAGCTCATGCACGGCATACGGGTCCTCGGGGAACAACGCGGCGCCGTCCAGGATGTCGATGACCCGCGAATCCGGCCGTGCGCCCTGGGGATTCGCCGCCAGGGCGAGCAGTTGGGCACGGGCGTCGTCGAGTCGGGCCGCCACCTCACGGTCCAGCCCGTCGGCGGCCGCCAACAGCGGCACCAGCCGCGCCTGGAGTGCCGCGGCCTTGGTGTCGAGACATGCCTGGAGTGCGAGATCCAGGGCGGGATTGCCCGTGTCCGCCACGGGTGCGGTGACCGTACCGTCGTCGGCGACCACGCAGCCGTGAGCGTGGGCGTCGTCCTCGAGGCCGAGTACCGTGGCGCGGATCTCCACGAGATTCCCGGCGTCCGCGCAGGCGTCGGCGATATCGAGTACG
>NZ_BAGD01000086.1 GCF_000308635.1 Nocardia otitidiscaviarum NBRC 14405
GCCGCCCGCGGGGCGCGTGCCGATGCGATCGTCCTGGCGGTGTGGGCATTCCGGGCCGCGGACGCGGTCGATACGGTTGACGAGACCGTGGAGGTCACCGTCGGACCACGCCGACGGCACGGCGGCGGGAGCGCGGCCAGTGCGGCCGCGGCGGTGCTGACGCCCCTGGCCGAACTGCTGGAAGACGGTGTCGCCCATGCCGGTCCGGCGCTCCCGCAGGTGTTCGCCGGCGCGCATCGCGCCCTCGACGCCGCCGGGGCCCGCTGGCCGCACGACGCGCTCACCGAACTGCTCGACCAGCTCGCCGCCTACCGCGACCGCGCCGCGCGCCACGATCCCCTGCGCACCGCCGCGCTGATCGCGGAATTGGTGGCGCGACAACGCGCCGGTACCCGCGACCCGGTCGCGGTCCTCGGCACCGAGGAGGCCGCGCGGACCCCGCTGCGCCACCTCCGCCTCACCGGTTTGGGCGCGCGCGTTCACGGTGATGACGAATCCCGCTGTGTGGAGGTCTATCTCGCCCACCCCGAGGCGCGCATCGTCCTCACTCTCCGGCATACGATCGCCGTCCGGGAGGGCGCCGTCCCGCCGACCGCCGCCGCCCTCGGCGCGCGCCGCGCGGGCACGTCCCGCCTGCGCGAGCTGGCCGCGGGCCATATCGTCACCGAATCCGCCGTTCGCTCGGCGAACCGCGGCGTGCGCCTGGCCACCGGCCGCGTGGCGCGGACCTCGGTGCTGCCCGCCACCGGCGACTGGGACACACTGCCGCCCGAACTTCTCGTCACCGACCTCGACGCCGAGGCCGCACGCCTGGCCGCCCTCCCACCCACCGTCATCCGCCCCCGCGTCCGCGGCGAATCGGTACGTGCCGTCGCGGTCGAGCGCATCGACGCCATCCACTACCTCCCGGACGAACAACGCCTGGAGGCGACCGTGCACGCCCCGGCGGGCAGGGCCACCGTCACCTTCACCCACACCGCCGCCGCCCCCGGCGCACTGGACGATCTCGCCCGCACGCTCTCCGGCGACGCGGGTCCGATTCGCTTTCTCGCCGGAACCCTGGAACGCCACCACGGCCGCCTCACCCTGGACCCCACCGCCGTCGTCGCCGCAGCGGCGGTCGTGGTCCCCGCCTTCGCCACCACCGACCACCCGACGCCGTCGGGAGCCGCACTGCCCCGACCAGATCCACTCGCCGCCGTCCTCACCACCGCCCTCGCCCTGTCCGCCGAACTCCCCCACCGCGGCCTGCGACACCTGCCCCCGACCTGGTCCGCCCGCGCCGCCGACACCGCCGCCACCCTCCGCCGCCTCGGTCTGTCCGGTGCGGCCGCCGCCCTGGATCGCCTGTGCCGCACCCTCACCCACCCCGGGCCCGCCGCCCTCGACCAGTGGGCCGACGCCCATCTGCGGCTCCTGGTCACCGCGGAACGGCTCTAGCGCGACGCCGACCGATAGGGTGCCGTGGCACGATCCACCTCGGATACCGCTGCTGAGCGTGTTGGCACATCGTGTCGATGGAGCCGCGCCCGGAGTGCGCCTCGGTTCCCGGTGATGTCGGTCCCCGCACCTGCTGGGACCCGGTCCGCAACCCCTGCCTTGATACGGCCCTGAGCATGATCTTCGGCGTGGCCGGTTGGGCCGTGCGGTCGGCCGTCGTCGCGGTGACACATGCGAAATGCGATGCGGGCCGCCGCCGAGGAGGTGACGGCGCTCGCGCCGAGCCGTACGTCGGGCAGAATGTGCGGAGTCGGGGCGCGATCGGATGGAGGGACTGCGATGCGGATTTCGGTGGCGGCGGATGAGAACACCGGGGTGGCCGCGGCGGTGGTCGAGGAGTTACGGCGGCGCGGGCACGAGGTGATCGCGCACGGGGCACTGGCACCCGAGGAGCGCGACGACTGGGCGTGGGCCAGTGAGGCGGCGGCGCGGGATGTGGCCGAGGGGCGAGCCGAGCAGGGCGTGGTCTGCTGCTGGACGGGCACCGGGGCCTCGATCGCCGCGAACAAGGTGGCGGGGGTGCGGGCGGCACTGTGTGTGGACGCCTACTCCGCCGACGGGGCGCGCACGTGGAACGACGCGAATGTGCTGGCATTGAGCCTGCGGCTGACCTCGCGGGCACAACTCGACGAGATCCTGGACGCCTGGTTCGCCGGAGCGGCCAGTGCCGACCCCGGCGACCGGGCCAACATCGCGCACGTGGACGCCATCGAGTGACTACCCGGCGGCAGCCAAATCCGCATAGGTGAAACGCAATTCGCGTTCGAGGATCTTGCCGCTCGGACTCTTCGACAGGCGTCGGCAAGCACGACGTATCTCGGCACCTTGTACCCGGCCAGGGCAGAAGAGCTCGGTGACCCACGCCATACAGTCTCGCTGAGCAGGACCTTCAGACCGCCGGCCCGGTCCGCCAGCGCGCGCAGCGGCCCGCGTAGTGCGGCAGGTGGTCGCCGGCGAAGGCGGTCGCCGACCAGTCCGCCGCCAGCACCTCGGCCGTCCACACATAGGTCCACGCGGCGTGTGCGGACTCGCCCGCGTGGACGAAGATCGGCCGCAGGTCGTATTCGTCGTCCTCGAAGTCGTCCAGCACCCGCCACTCGGCGGCGGTCAGACCGCGCAGCACCGCACCGCGGGTCACCGCACCGGCGGCGGTGACGAGTCCCGGATAGACCCGGCCGGGCAGCCGCGCCGCCCGCCGCCCCGACACCCGGGCCGCGTCGAGCCGCGGTGTGCGGCCCAGCAATTCGACCAGCACCTCCGGAAACGTCAGGGTGCCGTAGACGAACAGCGGGTCGCTCGGCACCGGCAGCCGCCGGGCCCGGGGCGCACTCACCGGTTCACCGCTGATTCGCGAAGGGCGCGAACAGCGCCGGATCGTGCGAGTTCACGATGGTGATCTCGTGCCCGTGGTCGCGCCGCAGTTCCCGCAGCCGGCGTTGGTTCTCGCGATACACGCCGCCGAGGATCGATCCCAGCTCGTACGCCCGCCACAGCGCCGGGGTGTTCGGTTTCACCGGGTCGATGGAGCTGCCCACGAAGAAGGCGTCCCCGGCGTGCAGCAGCCAGCCGCGACCGGAGTCGACCGCCACGCCGACATGGCCGCGGGTGTGCCCGTGCAGCGGCACCACCAGGATCTCCGGCGGCAGGCCGGGCAGATCCCGCACCGTCTGGAAGCCGAACCACGGCTGCCCGCCCTCGATCTCGTTCACCATCCATTTCGGGCCGTGCGCCCACTGCGCCGCCCGGTACCGCAGGCGCTCACCCATCGCCCGCCGGGTGGTCGCGGCCCGGAACTCCGGACCGTGCACGTGCACCGTCGCCTCCGGGAAGTCCGACAGTCCGCCCGCGTGGTCGAGATCCAGATGCGTGAGGATGATGTGCCGAACATCGCGCGGGTCGTACCCCAACCGCTGGATCTGGCGGATGGCCGTCGCCTCCTGCCGCAGCTTCACACCCAGCATGAACCGCGTGGGACCGATCATCCGCTCGGGGTACCGCACGCAGTCCAACCCGTAGCCGGTGTCGACGAGAACGAGCCCGTCACGCTTGGTTTCGATGAGCAGACAATGGTCGACCATGCCCATGGACATGGTCCCGCAGTCGAGGTGATGAATCCGCACGTGCCCGAGAGTCCCAGACGGCATCTTTCGGGTCAATCGGAACGCACGAACCGATCGGTCAATGGGGCTGTTGGGACCGGATCACCTCGGCCAGGATCTCGTAGTCCTCGGTGCGCGCGGTGGAGGACCGGAAGGCCAGCCCGATGGTGCGTCCCGGCGCGGGCGGGGCGAAACGGGCGATATCCAGTGTGCCGCGCTCGGTTTCGGCCGAGACCGCCATCTCCGGGATGAGCGTCACCCCGAGGTCCCCGGCCACGCACTGCACCACTGTGGCCAGTGACGCCGCCCGGGTATCGCCCACGGTCCCCGGATGGGCGTCGTGGGAGCGGCACAGGTCGATGGTCTGATCGCGCAGGCAGTGCCCCTCGTCCAGCAGCAGCAGCGGCAGTGCGTGCAGATCGCCCGGCACCAGGTCGGTGCGTCCGGCCAGGATGTGCCCGCGCGGCACCACCAGCACGAATTCCTCCGTGTACAGCGGAATCTCGACCAGCCCCGTGGCCTCGGTGGGCAGCGCCAGCAGGGCCACGTCCAGGACGCCCGAGCGCAGCCCGTCCAGCAGCCGTGCGGTCTGATCCTCGATCACGTACGGCGCCAGCGCCGGGAGCTGGCGGCGCAGTTCGGGCAGCAGCGTCGGCAGCACGTAGGGCGCGACGGTGGGAATGATGCCCAGGCGCAGAGTGCCGCCGAGGCCGGACCCGGCCGCCGAGGCCACGAACCGGTCCGCGGCCTCCAGGGTGGCGATGGCTTGCGGCAGCAGGCGTTTGCCGGCCGTTGTCACGAGCACCCGCCGGGTGCTGCGCTCGATGAGCTTGAGCCCCAGTCCGTTTTCCAATGATGCCAGTGCCTGCGATAACGTTGGCTGGCTCACACTCAGCCGGTTCGCGGCGGTGCCGAAATGGCGATACTCCGCGATTGCCACGAACGCACGCAGCTGCGAGAGGGTCGGCTGATAAGTTTGATCAGACACGCCTATCAGTATAGTGCGACCGATCACCTTTACCTTTCACAGCGGTTTGGGCAAGATCGTTCGCGGCAGTCACGACACGATCGATCCGACTACGAAAGAGGAGCAAGCATGGCCCTGCTGACCATCGGCGACCAGTTCCCCGCCTACAACCTCAAGGCTGTGATCGGCGGCGACCTGTCGCAGGTGAACGCGCAGCAGCCCGACGACTACTTCACCCAGGTCTCGAGCGACGACTACGCGGGCAAGTGGCGCATCGTCTTCTTCTGGCCGAAGGACTTCACCTTCGTCTGCCCCACCGAGATCGCCGCCTTCGGCAAGCTGAACGAGGAGTTCGCCGACCGGGACGCGCAGGTGCTCGGCGTCTCCGTCGACAACGAGTTCGTGCACTTCCAGTGGCGGGCCCAGCACGAGGATCTGAAGACCCTCCCCTTCCCGATGCTGTCGGACCTCAAGCGCGAGCTGTCCGCCGCCACCGGTGTGCTCAACGCCGAGGGTGTCGCCGACCGCGCCACCTTCATCATCGACCCCAACAACGAGGTCCAGTTCGTCTCGGTCACCGCGGGTTCCGTGGGCCGCAATGTCGACGAGGTGCTGCGCGTGCTCGACGCGCTGCAGTCCGACGAGCTGTGCGCCTGCAACTGGAAGAAGGGCGATCCCACCATCCAGGCGGGCGAGCTCATGACCGCTTCCGTCTGAGCAACTCTGCCGTCCGAGTAAGGATTTCGCGCTGTGACCATCGAGAACCTGAAGAACTCCCTGCCCGAGTACGCCAAGGACCTCAAGCTCAACCTGTCCTCGATCGCACGCACCACCGTGCTGAACGAGCAGCAGCTGTGGGGCACCCTGCTGGCGTCGGCCGCCGCCACCCGGTCGGCCACCACGCTGCGTGAGATCGCCGAGGAGGCCGCGGACACGCTGTCGGCCGAGGCGTACAACGCCGCGCTCGGGGCCGCCTCCATCATGGGTATGAACAATGTGTTCTACCGGGGCAAGGCTTTCCTGGGCGGTCGCTACGACGACCTGCGCGCCGGTCTGCGCATGCAGATCATCGGCAACCCGGGCGTCGACAAGGCCGACTTCGAACTGTGGTCGTTCGCCGTGTCGTCGATCAACGGCTGCGCCCACTGCCTGGAGGCGCACGAGAACACGCTGCGCGAGGCGGGCGTGTCGCGTGAGGTGATCTTCGAGTCGCTGCGCGTGGCCGCGATCGTCGCGGGCGTGGGTCAGGCCGTGGCGTCCACCGAGGCGCTGGCCACGGCCACCGTCTAGCAACCGGCATACCCGGACGGGCCGCGCACCGCCACGGTGCGCGGCCCTTTCCGTGCGAGACGCTCACCACCTACCTCCCCCCACCGGCCCGATCACGTCGTAGCCTGGCACTCATGACCGTTCCGGAAAGCGATGGCACCCAGATCGACGTGGTTCGGGTCTTCACCGACCAAGCGGGACGTTTCGGCAATCGCCTCGGCATCGCCCGCGCCGCCGATGTCGCCGGGGTCGACCACCAGGCGCTGGCCGCGCGGGCCGGATACGCCGAAACCGTGGTGGTGGACGCGCCGACCGGCGACCGCACCCGCATGCGGATCTACACCCCGGCGGTGGAACTGCCCTTCGCCGGGCACCCCACCGTGGGCACCGGCTGGTGGCTGAGCGATCAGCGCACCCCGGTCACGGTCATCGAGGTGCCCGCCGGACCGGTCGAGGTGTCCGGGACCGACGGCATCACCTGGGTTCGCGCCCGCGCCGAATGGGCGCCCAAGTTCGAATTCCACCAGTTCGGCAGCGCCGAGGAGATGGCCACGCTGGACCCGGCCGACTTCACCTCCGGCGCGCACTACGTGTGGACCTGGACCGACGAGAACCGCGGTGCGTTGCGCGCGCGGATGTTCGCCCCCGCCATGGGTATCGCCGAGGACGAGGCCACCGGTGCCGCGGCCATCGCGCTCACCGCGCTGCTGCGGCGTAGCCTCAACATCACCCAGGGCCGGGGCTCGCAGATGTTCACCGAATGGGACTCCGACGGGTGGGTGCGGCTGGGCGGGCGCACGGTCGCCGACCATCCGGTGGTCGTCTAGCGCGACCGGTGATGAACGAAGTATGACGTCGCCTCGCACCGGAACTTTCCGGTGCGGGCCGCGGGTTGTACGGGCGGTACCGGACCCTGTTCACGAAGGAGGAAGCGTGACCGATACCCGCAAGGCGATTCTGGCCGGTGGCTGTTTCTGGGGGATGCAGGACCTCATCCGCAAGCAGCCCGGCGTGCTGTCCACCCGGGTCGGCTACACCGGCGGCGTCAACGACCATCCGACCTACCGCAACCATCCGGGCCACGCCGAGGCCGTCGAGATCAGCTACGACCCGGCGCAGACGGACTACCGGGCGCTGCTGGAGTTCCTGTTCCAGATCCACGATCCGACGACCAAGGACCGTCAGGGCAACGACATCGGCAGCAGCTACCGCTCGGCCATCTTCTACCTCGATGACGAGCAGCGGCGCATCGCCCTGGACACCATCGCCGACGTGGACGCCTCGGGTCTGTGGCCCGGCAAGGTGGTCACCGAGGTGACGCCCGCGAGCGAGTTCTGGGAGGCCGAACCGGAGCACCAGGACTACCTGGAGCGCTACCCGGACGGCTACACCTGCCACTACCCGCGGCCGAACTGGAAGCTGCCCAAGCGACAGACGGCGTGAGGCGACGCCGCCCGCGCCCCGGCGCGGGCGATGGTCGGTCGTGGCGGCAGGACGGTATCCCCTGGGCTGGACACGGTCCGGCGCAGCGCTGATCCTATGAGAGACAGCGTGATTCGCCGGTCCGAGTCCGGCCGAACCAGAGGAGGCGGCATGTCGTCCGCGTCTCGTCGCCAGCCGTGGCTGCCGCCGCGCTGGTTCATCCATCTGGCCTGGCACACCCACCGGGCGCTCTACCGCGTCAGTGGCGGGCGCGTCGGGCTGTGGCCACCCAAGGACCGCGAGCACTGGGGCACCCTGCGGCTCACCACGATCGGGCGCCGCACCGGGCGCGAACGCGGTGTCATGCTCGGCTACTTCGAGGACGGGCCGAATCTGGTCACCCTCGCCATGAACGGCTGGGGCGAGGGCGAACCGGCGTGGTGGCTCAATCTGCGCGCGCATCCGGAGGCCACCGCCGAGCTGAAGGGCGGCACCCGCGCGGTGCGCGGGCGCGCGGCAGCGGGTGACGAGCGCGCCCGGCTGTGGGACCGGTGGCGCGAGATCGACCGTGACCTCGATGCTTTCGCCGCGCGCCGCTCCACCGAGACCGCGGTGGTCGTCCTCGAACCCCGCACTGACGCCGCGCCCGATGTGAGGTGAGCAACAGGCTGGCTAATGTGCGGTGCGGATGCCCCGATGAAGGGGCGTATCGATTGCCTGCGAACGGAGAGCCCCTTTGCTGTCACGACGTCCGAGCAACCGTCCCATCCGCCGCGCCGCCAGCCGTCTGCTGACCGTCGGCGCTGCCGCCGCCGTGCTGGCGGCCCTGGATCCCGGCGCGGCCGGGGCACGGCCGATCGGGCCGTTCGATGTGGGCGGGGCGATCGAGGTCGAATACGACCAGGCGGGCGGGGGCGGATTCTTCGGCGATCCCACCACACCGGAACTGGACGCCGCCGGAGGCGGGCGGTTCCAGGTGTTCCAGCGCGGGTCCTCGATCTACTGGCATCCGGCGACGGGAGCGCATCAGGTCGGCGGGGCCGTGCGCGACAAGTGGCGCGACCTCGGGTGGGAGGCGGGAACTCTCGGCTATCCGGTCACCCGTGAGTACGGCACGCCCGTGAACCCCGGTCGCTACAACCACTTCCAGGGTGGTTCGATCTACTGGTCCGTCGGCACCGGCGCACACCAGATCGGCGGCGCGATCCGGGACAAGTGGGCCGCCTACGGCTGGGAGAGCGGTGCGCTGGGCTTCCCCATCACCGACGAATCCGCGGCGGGCAAGGACAACGGCCGCTACAACCTCTTCCCCGGCGGGGCCGTCTACTGGTCCGCGCGCACCGGGGCGCACGTGGTCTGGGGAGCCATTCGCGACCAGTGGGTCGGCCGCGGCGCGGAGAACGGCGTCTACGGCTTCCCCACCAGCGACGAGTACGACTACGAGGGCGGTAAGGCCCAGGATTTCCAGGGCGGCCGCATCACCTGGCACCCCTGATTTCGTTACTGGTGGAATCTCCAAATTCGGGTCGGCAACTCTGCGGGTGTTCGGGTAGCGCGGCGCGCACCTCCCCAATAGGGTCGGAGTTTGTGCAGATCAAGTCGATGCCGCAGGTGGCGCATGCCGCCATGTTGGGACTCGGGGTGTACCGCCCCCGCCGAATCGTCCCCAATGCCGAGATCGTGGACCGGATCAACTCCTCCGACGAGTGGATTCGAACGCGCTCCGGAATAGCCGCCCGCCGCTGGGCCGCACCGGACGAGACCATCGTCTCCATGAGCACCGCCGCGTCCCGGGACGCCTTGGCGGCGGCGGGAATCGATGCCGAGCAGATCGACGCCGTCGTGCTGGCGACCTCCTCGCAAATGGTGCTCGGACCGTCGGCGGGCGCGGTGGTGGCCACCGAACTCGGCATGCACGACACCGCGGCCTTCGACGTCTCCGCCGGATGCGCCGGATTCTGCTACGCGCTGGCCAATGCCGCGAGCCTGGTGCGCTCCGGGGAGGCCCGGTACGTACTGGTGATCGGCGTGGAACGGCTGTCGGACCTGCTCGACCCCACCGACCGCACCTGCGCGTTCATCTTCGCCGACGGCGCGGGCGCGGCCGTGGTGGGTGCGGCCGAGGCCGAGGGCATCGGCCCGGTGGCCTGGGGCTCGGACGGCAGCCAGACCTCGGCGATCAAGCAGGACAAGGACTTCCAGCAGTACTTCGCCGAGGTCGCCGCCGCGGAGGCCGCCGGGGGCAGCTCGGAGCGGCCCTACATCCGGATGAACGGGCAGGCCGTCTTCCGCTGGGCGGTCACCTTCCTGGAGAAGGCGTGCCGCGACGCGCTGGAGCGGGCGGGGGTGGCGGCCGAGGAGCTGAACGCCTTCGTACCGCACCAGGCCAACAGCCGCATCACCGACGCACTGGTCCGGACCCTGGGCTTGCCCGAAACCGTCGCCATCGCACGGGATATCGCCGAGACCGGCAATACCAGCGCCGCCTCCATCCCGATGGCCATGGAGCAGTTGCTGCGCTCGGGCGCGGCCAGGCCCGGCGACGTCACGCTGCTGCTCGGCTTCGGCGCGGGCCTGGCCTACGCGGGTCAGGTCGTGCGCATGCCCGCGGTGGTGTGATCGGCGATCCGGTCACCGACCCGGAATTCATCGCGGGGAAATTCGGTTGCCGAATCTGTCGGTGGCCGATGAGATCGTAGGGATCACGCCGTCACTACCGGCGACACCTCCCCCGATCGAAGGACTCCCGCCGTGGATACCGCCGTCAGTTCGCAGCCCGCCGGGCTCGCCGATAATCGGGCCGGGCGCCGCGAGTGGGTCGGCCTCGGCGTGCTCGCGCTGGCCTGCCTGGTCTACGCCATGGACCTGACCGTGCTGCATCTGGCGGTACCGCAGATCAGTGCGGTCCTCCAGCCGACCAGCGCGCAACTGCTGTGGATCATCGACGTCTACGGATTCATGGTCGCGGGCCTGCTCATCACCATGGGCACGCTCGGCGACCGGATCGGGCGACGACGCATCCTGCTGGCGGGTGCGGCGGCCTTCGGCCTGGCGTCGGTGATCGCGGCCTTCGCACCGACGGCGGAGGCATTGATCCTGTGCCGGGCGCTGCTCGGCATCGCGGGGGCGACCCTGGCCCCCTCCACGCTGTCGCTGATCTTCAACATGTTCCGCGACTCGCGGCAACGGTCGGTGGCGGTCGGCGTGTGGGTGGGCGCGTTCTCCGCCGGCGGCGCGATCGGACCGCTGGCGGGAGGCGTACTGCTGGAACACTTCTGGTGGGGTTCGGTGTTCCTGCTAGCGGTGCCGGTCATGGTGCTGCTGCTGGTGCTCGGGCCGAAGGTGCTGCCGGAGTTCAAGGATCCGGAGGCGGGTCGACTCGACCTGATCGGCGCGGCGCAGTCCGTGGTCACCATGATCGCGCTGGTCTTCGCCATGAAGCAGATCGCGCAGGACGGTATCGGCGTCGGCGCGCTGGCGGCACTGGCCGTCGGCGTCGCGGCGGGTGTGCTGTTCGTGCGGCGGCAACTGTCGCGGCCGGACCCCATGCTGGACCTGCGCCTGTTCAAACTCGGCGAATTCCGTACCGCGTTGACCGTCAATGTGATCGGCGTCTTCGTGGCCTTCGGGTACTTCCTGTTCATCGGGCAGTACTTCCAGCTGGTGCTGGGTATGTCACCGTTGCGGGCGGGTATCGCCATGGCGCCCTCGGGGCTGGGATTCATCATCGGTTCGCAGCTCGCCCCGCGCATCGTGCGGGTGCTCCGCCCGGCGTATCTGATCGGCGGTGGGATGAGCGTGGCGGCCGTCGGGCTCGCGCTGCTCACCCAGGCTTCGGCGGACAGCGGCCCGATGCTCGCCGTCGTGGCCTCCCTGCTGATCTCCCTCGGCCTGGCCCCGGTCTTCGGCATCACCACCGAACTGATCGTCGGCTCGGCCCCGCCCGAGCAGGCGGGCGCGGCATCGGGCCTCTCCGAGACCGGCGCGGAACTGGGTGGGGCCCTGGGCATCTCGATTCTCGGCAGCCTGAGCGTGGCCATCTACCGCGGCGACCTCACCACCCTGCCCGCCGGATTGCCCGCCGAGGCGAGCGAATCCGTCCGCGACACCCTCGGGGCGGCGGTGGCGGTGGCGGAGTCACTACCCGAGCAGGTCGGGACCGCCGTCCTGACCGCGGCCCGCGAGGCGTTCCTGCACGGCGTGCACCTGAGCGCGGGCATCGTGACCGTGGCCGCGGCCGTGCTGGCGGTCATCTCCGTGATCAAGCTGCGGCACATCCCGGCGGGCGAGCTGAACGGGCACGAGTAGGGCCCGGTCAGCTCGACGACCCGCCGCGGGCGCTCAGCCTGCGAATGGGTCCGATCAGTGAACGGTAGACCGGCCGGACGATACGGCCGGGCAGATAGCGATGGCGTTCCTCCTCCCAGACCCGGGCCCTGCGATGCGCCGCGAGCGGCGACCACCGATCGGGGTCCCGGGGCTGGGAGGTGCGGAATCCGATGCGGCACAGGTGCTTCGTATTGACGAAGCCGTACTGCGCGGGGCTTACCAGCCGCACCGGTGCGCCGTGATCACCGTCGAGCGGTCGCCCGTCGAGCCGGTCGGCGATCAGCACATCGGCGTGCAGGACGTCCTCGAGCAGCGTGATCGATCGGTAGCCGTCGAGACCGTCGAAGACGACGTGACTGATCACCGCGCCCGGCCGCAGCCGTGGCACCACCCGGGTGCGGTAGAGGGTCTCGAACGCGATCCCCTCCCACCGCAGACCGGTCGCGGACCAGCCTGCGACACAGTGGAAGTCGGCTTCGATCGCACGGCGCGGCAGTTCGGCGAGTCCCGCGACCGGCAGGGTGAAGCCCTCGGTCAGGGCACCGTCGACCGCGATGACCGGATCGTCGGGGATCGGCGGTGGCGGGTGGTGCAGATGCGTCCCGAACCGTGGGAATCCATCGACGGCGCGCTGACCCGGGGGAAGTTTCATGCCGATCCTCTGTCCTGCCGCAAGCGAACTGGTACCGCTCCATATAGGGCAAATGCTCTATATGGAGCGAACGTACTAGTTCCCTCCCGTCGCGCGCAAGGACTGTGACCGGCGGATCACACCGGTCGCAGTCCGGCTCCCACGCCGCCGTTGGCGTTCACGGCTTGCAGAATGTCGGCGATGGGGCGGAAGTACGCGGGCGAGTGGATCGGGAATGCCCCTGTCACGCACGGCATATCGATTCCGAAGGGGGTGACGTGCCCCTGGTTCATGCCGACGAGTTGATCGCCCACGGTGACCGGCCCACCGGAATCGCCCGGAATGGAACAGGACTGGTTGACAATGATGTTGCCCGCCGCACCCCAGACGACGCCGCAGTCGAAACCGCTGGAACGGCCGCTGGAGCAGACGGGCGCGCCGGGAGCGGGCGGTGCCCCGACTCCGGCGATGGTGGTCTGACCGACCGTGCGCACCGGAGTCACCTTGGCCGGATCGAATTCGATGACCGCGTAGTCCAGATCCTGGCCCTGATCGGAGAACACCACGGTGCCGAGCACACCGGTCGCGAGGGACCGTTCGGCCCGCACCGGCGACCCGGCCGCCGCGCAGTGTCCGGCGGTGAGGCCGACCAGCCGACCGGCGGCGTCGTAGCCGATGGCCGTCAGGGAACACGCCTCATGGGTGTTCAAGATGATTCCCGAACTGCCGCCCAGCACGGCCGGGGCCGGGTCGGCCGCGGCGCTGCCGACCCCGGCGATGGAAACCAGTGCCGCACCGACCACGGCTGCGATCGCGAAACGCCTTCTCATACCCGAATTCCTCTCGTAGCCGTGATCCCATCGCCCCGCCGTCACCAGTACTGACCGACGACGAGCAGCGCGCCCGGATCACGCGGATCGAGGGGATTCACCACCGACACATAGGCCCCGCCACCGGGATGCGCGGCGGCCTCGGCGGCGATCGCGGCGGTGCTGGCGTAGGTGCTGCCATCCGGCTCGGCCAATTGCGATTCCGGCTCCAGATCCACCCGCTGCGCACCGAACGGCACCAGCGCGTCGATTCCACCCGGAATCGGACCGGTCGCGAAGGCGGCGGTCTCACCCGGCGTGAGCACGACTCCGACCTCATCCGGTCCCATGAACGGGGTGACGGCCGACGCCGTGCCCGAACCCACCAGCACAGCGGCGGCACCGCCCGCCGCCGCGACGAAACCCAGGGAGATGACTCGAATACGCATGATCCCGCTCTTTCTCGATCGACACCGGACAACCGTCCGAATGGAGTGCTCAGAGTGAACACGTTCAGCAAATTTCTGGCAATCCACAGGTGTCGATTCAGACCTCGCGTGACCGGCCGTTCACCTTCCGTACACCAGCAAACCCCTGCACAATGCCGCTGCAACGCCGCCGCCGGGCAGTGGATGTAATCCTCGCCACCGGATGACCGTGACCTGTTGCGGTGGCGATATCGCCACCCTCAGGGCGGCAGCTATTAGACAGCTATCACCGAGTGCCAGGCCGGTTATCGCTGGGGGCTTCGGCGGTTACACCGGCCGCAAACCTGCCCCGATCCCACCCGCGACATCGAGCGCGTGCAGGATTTCCGTGATCGGGCGGAAGTAGGCGGGTCCGTACAGCGGAAACGCCGCGCTGACACACGGCAGGTCGATCCCCCACGGCTTCAGATGCCCCTGATTCATGCCGACGAGGCGGTCCCCCACGGTGACCGGTCCCCCGGAGTCCCCTGGGATGGAACAGGACTGGTTGTAGACACGCCCATCCACCGACCCCCACACCATCCCGCAGTCGAACCCACTGGACCGCCCGTCGGCGCACACGGTCATCCCGAAACCCGGAGCCGTCCCGATCCCGGCGATCGTGGTCGCCCCCACCGTGCGCACCGCGTTCACCCGGGCCGGATCGAATTCGATCACCGCGTAATCGAGCCCCTGCCCCCGGTCGGAGAACACCACGGTGCCGACCACACCGGCCTCGGACGACCGCTCCGCGCGCACCGGCGCACCGGCGTACGTGCAGTGCCCCGCCGTCAGGCCGACCAACCGGCCCCCGCCGTCGTATCCGATCATGGTGAGCGAACAGGGCTCGCTCGCCAACACGATCCCGGAACCACCGCCGAGCACGGCGGGCGCGGGTGCGGCCCCGGCGATGCCGCCGCCGCTCACGGCCGCGAGAACCGAACCCGCGAGGGCGACCAACGCGCGGCGAAACCTGACCATGGCATGCGTCCCTTCGTCGTACGGCCCGTGGAATGCTCGGGTGTCCTCACCATGATTCGCTGCCACCGCGCGGGCGCGATCACATCCGAGCGCGTTTCGTTCGAATATCGAGACCACCGGGACGGTCCGAGGAGGGATCGGGACGCAGACGACAACGTCCGGGTCGCGACGACCCCGGGCGTTGCACCGGACCGCGGCTAAGCGTCGAGGGCGCGGCCGAAGGCCGCCGCCATATCCGCGACCTGCTGTTCGGTGATGACGAAGGTGGGCGAGATCTGCAAGGCGCCCTGACCCGCCGCGCGGGTCGAGACGCCGTGCGCGCGCAGGGTTTTCACCATGGCGAGCGCTTCGGCGGGGTCGGCGAGCTGCACGGCCGCCACCGCGCCGACACCGCTGCGGACCTCGGCGACCCGCGGGTGCGCCGCCAGCGGCGAGAAGTGTTCGTGCAGCAGCGATTCCAGGTTCTTGCTGGCGTCGAGGAGGTGTTCACGCTCGATGATGTCGAGGTTGGCCATGGCCGCGGCGGCGGAGGCGGCGTGGCCGCCGTAGGTGTAGCCGTGGCGGAACCAGACGCCGCCGCCGAAGAAGGGGGCGGCGATGTGCGGGGCGATGAACACCGCGCCCATGGGCAGGTAGCCGGAGGTGAGCCCCTTCGCGGTGGTCATGAGGTCAGGCTGGAGGTCGAAACGGGAAGAGGCGAACCAGGACCCGCCGATGCGACCGAAGCCGGTGACCACCTCGTCGGCGATGAAGAGGATGTCGTGCTCGCGGCAGATACGGCGCACCTCGGTGAGGTAGCCCGGCGGCGGCGGGTAGACACCGCCCGCGCCGATAACGGGTTCGGCGAAGAAGGCAGCGATACGGTCCGCGCCGACCTCCGCGATGAGCGCGGACAGGGCGGCCGGATCGTCCCAGCCGACGGTGCGGGCGTCGGGCATGAATTCGCCGTAGCCCTCGCGGTTGACCGGGATGCCCGCGAGCGCGGTGCCCGCCACGTGCATGCCGTGGTACGCCTTCTGGCGGCCCACGATGACCGTCTTCTCGGGCTTGCCCTGCTCATGCCAGTAGCGGCGGGCCAGTTTGGCGGCGGTGTCGATACCGTCGGAGCCGCCGGAGGTGAAGAAGATCTTGCTGCCGGGCACCGGTGCGATGGCGGCGAGCCGCTCGGCCAGCTCCCGCAGCACCGGGGAGGCCAGGTCGCCGAAGTTGGAGTAGTGCGCGATATCGCCCAGCTGGGCGGCCACGGCGTCGGCGATCTCGCGGCGACCGTGGCCGACATTGGTGAACCACAGCCCGGCGGTGGCGTCCAGATACCGGTTCCCGGCCTCGTCCCAGACGTACGCGCCCGCACCGCGCGCGACCACGAACGCTCCGTCGCGCTCCACCGCACCCATATCGGCGAAGCCGTGCCACAGCGAACCCACAAGCACCTCCCTGGACCACCCGCCGCCCACACTTCGCACACGGCGCATTTCACTTCACGACTACGGTAGCCGCCGAGTGAGGTGGGCCCGCCACCGGACCGGACGGTCAGGGGCGGCGGACAAGGCGCAGCTGGCCGGGCTTGGCCTGCTCATAGGCGTCGCGGCCGGAGAGATGTTCGGGCACACCGACTTCCCACCAGGCCCCGGATTCGGTCCAGGAACGTGCCTGGGTGCGGATCACCACGACGGCCGGCCGCCGCTCGGCCAGCGCGGCGGTGCGGGCGTTCTTGTAGGCCACCCGGAACTGCACCAGATCGCCCGCGGTGAACACCAGGCAACCCATGGCGTGGGCGTGCTGGGCGAAGTCCACCCGCGGCGGGCGCGGATGGTTGCTGCGGCAGTCGGCGTAGAAGTTGTTGTACGGTTCACCGCCCTGACCCTCCTGGAGGCGGCCGATCACCGCGTACCCGTCGTTGTCGCAGACCACGGCCACCAGCGGATGTCCGGCGAAGGCGGCGGAGAACAGCTCCGAATTGAGCATCAGGTAGGAGCCGTCACCGAGCAGGGTGGTGACCAGGCCGCGGAAATGCGACATGGCCGCGCCCCACGCACCCGCGAGCTCGTAGCCCATACAGGAGAACCCGTATTCGACATCCATGGTGGGTTCACCGCCGGAGGCACGCCAGCCGCCGATGAGTTCGCCGGGCAGCCCGCCCGAGGCCGTCATGACGTAGTCGTCGGCGGTGCTGAGCTCGTTCACCACCCCGACGATCTGGGCGTAACTGGGCGGGCCGGGCGTCGGGGCGCGCAGTTTGTCGATATGGGTATCCCACTCCGACCGCGCCGCCGCCGCCCGCGCACTCCAGGCCGGATCGGCATTCCAACCGGTCATATGCGCGGCCAGGTCCTCCAGCGCGGTATCGGCGTCGGCGACCACCTCCAGCGCACCGTGTTTGACCGCGTCGAAGCGGGCCGCGTTGATATGGATGAGCCGCACGTCCGGATCGAACAGCGTCCACGAGGCGGTGGTGAAGTCCTGGAGCCGGGTGCCGACCGCCAACACCGCGTCGGCCTGGGCGGCCAGGGCGTTGGCCGACGCCGAACCGGTGATGCCGAGCGGTCCGGCGTAGAGCGGATCGTCGTGCGCGACGAGCGTGCGCCCCGCGGTCGTCTCGGTAACCGGAATCCGATGCCGCCGTGCGAATTCCAGCGCTCGCGCCGCGGCACCCGAATAGCGCACCCCGCCACCGAGCACCAGCAGTGGGCGCTTCGACCGCCGCAGCGCCGCGGCCGCCTCCTCCAGACTGCGCCGGTCCGCGCGCGGCCGCGGCACCCGGTGCACCACCGGTTCGAACAGCCGCTCCGGGAAGTCGAAGGTCTCGGCCTGCACATCCTGCGGCAGTGCCAGCGTCACCGGTCCCGCTTCGGCCGGATCGGTGAGCACCCGCGCCACCTGCGGCAGGGTGGCGAGCAGCTGTTCGGGCCGGGTGATGCGGTCGAACCAGCGGCTCACCGCCCGGAACGCGTCATTGACGGTGACGGTCGGATCGCCGAAATGCTCCACCTGCTGCAGGACCGGATCGGGTGCGCGGCCGGTGAAGGTGTCCCCCGGCAGCAACAGCAGCGGTAGTCGATTGGCGTGTGCCACCCCGGCGGCGGTCACCATATTGAGCGCCCCCGGCCCGATGGAGGAGGTGGCGACGCCGATCTGCCGTCGATGCGTGGCCTTGGCCAGCCCGACCGCGGCCAGCGCCATCCCCTGCTCGG
This sequence comes from Nocardia otitidiscaviarum NBRC 14405, assembly GCF_000308635.1. GTDB lineage: Bacteria > Actinomycetota > Actinomycetes > Mycobacteriales > Mycobacteriaceae > Nocardia > Nocardia otitidiscaviarum. The sequence goes on from NZ_BAGD01000086.1 coordinate 17,666, forward strand.
TGTGCCCGCGCCAGACCGGGATCACATCGCGCCGCTCCTCCAGCGCGGTGCCCAGCCCCAGGACGTTGCCGTGCCCGAAGATGGCGAAAACCGCCGGGAACATGGGCACTTCACGCCCGTCGAGAGTTTCCGAATGCTGTGCGATGAGCCAGGCGACCAGCGCCTGCGCGGTGGTGAGTTTCATGCGGACAACCTCATTCGATGCGACCTTTGTGGTCGGTGAGCGGGCAGCGCGGGTCGAGTGTCTCGTGGTGCCACTGGTCCCGCACCCAGGCGTGGGCGGGATCGTCGCAGAAGGCCATCGACCGCTCCGCCGCGGGACCGGCCAGCACATTCAGGTAGTACATGGGGTAACCGGGCGCGGCGATACACGGACCGTGATACCCGTGCGGAATCAGGAAGACGTCACCGTCGCGCACCGCCACGTTCTCGTCCAGCGTGCCGTCGGCGGTATAGGTGCGGTGCATACCGAAGCCAGTGGGCGACGGCGTGATTCCGTCGGGACCGGCGATGCGGAAGTAGTAGATCTCCTCGTTGGCGACCTCGCATTCGGTGGACTCGTCGTGCTTGTGCGGCGGATAGGAGGACCAGTTGCCGTCGGGGGTGAGCAGTTCGCAGGCATTGAGTTTGTCGGCGTGCTCCCAGACGCCGGGAGTACCGAAGTTGACGACCTGCCGGGTGGCGCGGCCCGCACCCCGCACCTCGACCGGAACCTCTTCGGCCGGGCCGTATTTCGGGGTGAGTCGGCGGGTGCAGCGGGCCATCGGCAGTGCCACCTCCACCCCGGAGTCGGTGGCCAGCTCCACCTCGGCGTCGCGGGGCACGTAGGCGAAATCGGTGACCCGCGTGAAGACCGAGTCCCGGCCCTCCAACGCGAAGACCTCACCGTCCACCCGTACCGTGCAGGAACCGGCCAGCGGCAGCACGAACGCCTCGAACTCCCCGGTGTGCACCGTGCGCCGGGCTCCGGGCGCGAGTCGCAGCACCCGCAGACCCGTGTAGGTCCAGCCCGCCGTCTCTGGGGTGAGCAGGATGGGATCCGCACCCGCGGTGAGGGTTCCGGCCGGGCGGTGCAGTGCGCTCATTTCGCGGCCCCCAGCGTGCGGGCGGCCGCGTCCACGGCGGCGGCCACGTCACCGTCGGGCGGGTACAGCAGACTGCGGCCGACCACCAGCCCGCGCACCACCTCGTGACGCAGCGCGGTGCCCCAGGATTCGAGATCGGCGGCCGGATCACCAGAGGGCACGCCACCCAGTACTACCACCGGTAGCGTGGTCGCCTCCAGCACCGAAATATCTTCGGGCGCCGGAATTTTCAGCCAGGTATGCGCGGAGGTGATTCCCAGCCCGGCCGCCACCGTAATGGCCCGCTGCAGCGAGGCCGCGTCCTTGCACATGACCAGCGCCCCGGACTCGTCGCGTCGGTAGGGCAGCGGTTCCACCATGGCCATCAGCCCGTGCGCGGCCAGGGCCGATACCGCGCGGGCGCAGGCGTGCAGCGTCGGCGCGGTCGACCGGTCCGAATCCACCAGGCGCAGCAGCATTTTGCCGCCGTCGAGCCCGAACTTCACCAGTGATTCGGCGTCGTATCCGGTGAAACGGTCGTCGATCTCCCAGTCCGCCCCGGCCAGACCGCCCCGGTTCATGGAGCCGACCACGACCTTGTCGTGCAGGGCGTCCAACAGCAGCAGCTCCTCGACGATATCGGGTGAGCCGAGCACACCGTCCACGGCCGGATGCTCCAGGGCGATGAGCAACCGCTCCAGCAGCGTGCGCCGATCCGCCATGGCGGTGCGGTCCGGGCCGACACCCAGCGCGCCGCGCGCCGGATGGTCGGCGGCCACCAGGAACAGGGTGCCGCGCTCGGACAGCAGCCGCTCGCGGCGACGGCGGTCGGCGTAGGCGCGCGGCACCGCGTCCGGGTCGGTGGCGCGCACCCGCAGCAGTTCCTGCCAGCGCTCATCGGTCAGGTGCACAGCAGCTCCTCGATCTCGGTCGCGGTGGGCATGGCGTCGGCGCAGGCCAGCCGGGCCGCCACCAGCGCACCGGCGGCATTGGCGTAGGTGGCGATGCGGTGCGGGTCCCAGCCCGCCAGCAGCCCGTGGGCCAGCGCCCCGCCGAACGCGTCGCCCGCGCCGAGACCGCAGACGACCTCCACCCGGCAGGGCGGTACGGTGGCGCGGTCGTCCGCGGTCGCCACCAGCACGCCCTCGGCTCCGCGTTTGATCACGGCCAGCTCGACGCCCCGGGCCAGCAGCCGGTCGGCGGCCGTGTCCGGATCGTCGGTGCCGACCGCCACCTTGGCCTCGGTGCGATTGCCCACCACCACGTTCACGTGGTCGAGCATCCAGTCGATCTCGGTGTGGGCGGTGTGCTCGTCGGGCCAGAACATGGGCCGGTAGTCGAGATCGAGCACGGTGTGGCCGCGCCTGCCGCGCCGCCGCAGCATCTCCCGCTGGGTCGAGCGGCCGGGCTCCGCGCTGACCCCGGTACCGGTCACCCACAGCAGCGGCACGGAATCGACCGTGTCCCAGGGAACCTCGTCCTCGGTCAGGGTGAGGTCCGGGGCGGTGGGCAGCCGGTAGAACAGCAGCGGTGGATCGGCGGGCGGATTCAGTTCGCAGAAGACCACCGGGGTGAGCAGATCCGGCGCGGTCGACACATAGCGGGCCGACACCCCGAAACCCTCCAACGCGGTGCGCACGTAATCACCGAAGCCGTCCGGCCCCACCTTGGTGAGCACCGCCGCGCGCCGCCCCAGCCGCGCCGCGGCGACCGAGACATTGGTGGCGGTGCCGCCGAGGAACTTCGCGAACGTCCGCACCTGGGCCAGCGGCACCCCGCTCTGCTCGGGATACAGATCGACCCCGACCCGGCCGACGGTCAACACCTCCAGATCCGTCACTCCGACACCACCCGCGCCAATTCGTGTTGCAGCGCCTCGAGTTCCGCACCACCGGCCATCTGGCGGGTGAGTTCGGAGAGCTCGATCTCGTTCTTCTCGTACGAGCCGAGCATGGTGCCGCGCTTGAGCAGCAGGAACCGGTCACCCACCGGATAGGCGTGATGCGGATTGTGGGTGATCAGTACGACGCCCAGGCCACGGTCACGCGCCTGCACCACGTACTTGAGCACGATGCCCGCCTGTTTGACGCCCAGTGCGGCGGTGGGCTCGTCGAGGATCAGCACCTTCGCGCCGTAGTGCACGGCGCGGGCGATGGCGATGCACTGCCGCTGCCCGCCCGACAGCGTGCCGACGGGCTGCTCCAGATCGCGAATGTCGATACCCATATCGTCCAGCGCGTGCCGGGTGATCTCCATACCCTTGCGCCGGTCCAGCAGCCGGATCGGGCCGTAGTTCCTGGTCGGCTCGGAGCCCAGCACGAAATTGCGCCACACGCTCATCAGCGGCACCACCGCGAGGTCCTGGTACACGGTGGCGATACCGCGATCCAAAGCCTCACGCGGGGAGGAGAATCGGGTCGCGGTGCCCTCGATCCGCAGCTCACCCCGATCGTGCTGGTGCACCCCGGACAGGATCTTGATGAGGGTGGACTTGCCCGCGCCGTTGTCGCCGAGCACGCAGGTGACCTCACCCGCCCGGACCACGGTGGACACCTCCCGCAGGGCCACCACGCCACCGTAGCTCTTGCCGATGTCGACGGTCTCGATGAGTGGGGTGGTCATCGCCGTACCCTTTCCGCCTGCTTCTTGAAAGCATTGTTGACCAGGACGGCCGACAGCAGCAGCACACCGAGGAAGAGCATGAACCAGTCACTGTTCCAATTGGCGTAGACGATGCCCTGCCGGGCCATGCCGAAGATGAGCGCGCCGATGGCCGCGCCGACCACCGAACCGAAACCGCCGGTCAGCAGGCAGCCGCCCACCACCGCGGCGATGATGTACTGGAACTCCAGTCCCACACCCTGATTCGCCTGCACACTGGTGAAGCGCAGCAGATTGCACGCGCCCACCACCCAGGCCGCGAACGCGGTGCCCATGAACAGCAGGATCTTGGTGCGCACCGCGGGCACGCCGACGGCGCGGGCGCTGGGCAGCGCGCCGCCGACCGCGAAGATCCAGTTGCCGAAGCGGGTGCGCACCAGCAGCAGGGCGGCCAGTAGGGTCAGCACGATCCACCACACCACCGACGCCTGGATGTGAGCGTCGCCGATATCGGTGGTGGAGGCGAACACCCAGCCCGCCGACTCGTAGCCGTCGGCGCTGCGAATCCCCGAGACCTGCACGGTGCCGGTGGCCAGCCGGGTCACGCCGAGATTCAGACCCTGTAGCGCCAGGAAGGTGCCCAGGGTGACGATGAAGCTCGGCAGGCCGGTGCGCATCACCACCCAGCCGTTGAGCGCGCCCACGGCCAACGCGAAGACCAGCGAGGCGGCGAGGGCGAACCACACGTTCCAGCCGAGCTCCACCGCCAGCAGCGCGGTCACCAGCGCCGTGGACGCGGTCATCACACCGGCGGACAGGTCGAACTCACCGCCGATCATGAGCAGCGCCACCGCCACCGCCATGATGCCGAGGGTGGAGGCGTCGTCGAGCCAGTTCGCCACTCCGCCCGGGCTGAGGAATTCGTCGGTGATCACCGAAAAGAAGAAGAACACCACCATCGCGCCGATCGCCGCACCGATCTCGGGCCGCACGATCAGCCGCTGTAGCAGCGGCGGCGGGCTGTCCTCTCGCCGATCGGCGGGTCCAGCGGGTTCCTTTGTCACAACAGCCATTTCGTTCTCCCGACCGGTGCTCACCGCGTGCCCTGGGCGACCAGGCCGCCGATGGCGTCGACATTGGATTCGTCCACGAAGGCCGGGCCGGTCTGCACCGGACGTCCGCCTCCGACGGTATCGAGATTGGTTTTGTACAGCTCCAGCAGCACCACCGGCAGATAGCCCTGCTCGTACTGCTGCTGGTCGACGGCGAAGAGCAGACTGCCCGCCCGAATCGCCTCCACCACATCGGTATTCAGATCGAAGGTGGCGATGGCGGCCTCCGAGCGTGCCTCCCGGGCGCCGTCCACCGCGCGGGCGGCGATCTGCGAGTTCAGGGTCAGCACGGCGTCGATGGAGCGGTCCGCCTCCAGTGCGCCGCGAATCCGGGCCTGGGCGTCGGTGGGGTTGTTGATATCGACCTGGAGGGTGGCGGCATTGCCGAAACCCTGCGTCGCACCCGCGCAGCGCTCGTTCGCGCCGATATTGCCCGCCTCGTGAATGACGCAGAGCATCTTGGTCTTTCCGGCGTCCTTCAACCGCGCCCCGGCGGCCTCACCCGCGAACCGTTCGCTCTGGCCGACATGGCCGATGGCGCCGAACTCGGCGCTCTCGGACTCACCGGAATTGATGGTGACCACCGGAATTCCCGCCGCCACCGCCTTTTCCACCGATTCGCGCAGGGCGTCGGGGTTGGCCATGGAGACCACCAGGCCGTCCACGCGCTGGGCCACGGCATTGTCGATGAGCTTGGCCTGCTGGCTCGGATCGCCGGAGGAGTTGTATTCGACGCGCACGCCGAACGTGTCGCCCGCGGCCTCGGCCCCGTTCTTCACCACGTTCCAGAAGGCATCGCCGGGTGAGCCGTGCGTGACGAACGCGACCGATTCCAGGGTGCCGACCTCGACCGGTGCGCGGGTCTGCGTTCCCACCTCCGCCCCGGGGCCGGTGCACGCCGCGAGTACGGCCACCGCGACGGCCGACAGTGGTAGTAGCCACCGCCACCGTCGCGGTCTGGTCTGCTGAGACATCGTCGTCCTCACTTCCAGCTAAATCCGTGCTGCGGCGAGCGCCGAGCCGATGGCCGCCAGATGCCGCAGACTGCGTTCGGCGTCGCGGGTCGGCGTCCTCGCGGTGTCGCCCGGCCGCAGTGCCGTGTCCTGCTCGATCACATACCAGCCGGTATAACCGGCGCGGTAAACCTCCCGCACCAGCGTGTCGATATCGATATCGCCCGCGCCCAGCGGAGCGTAGATGCCCTGCCGCACCGCCTCGCTGTACTCCAGCGCGCCGTCGCGCACCTGATCGGCGAGATCGAGACGAACATCCTTGAGATGGATGTGGCCGATGCGGTCCGCGTAGCGGCGCGCCAGGCCGACCGGGTCGGTGCCGCCGATGAGCAGGTGGCCGGTGTCCAGGCACAGCGGCAGGTCGGAGTCGGCGAGGAAGCGCTCCACCTCGGCCTCGGACTCCACGTGCGTGCCGACGTGCGGGTGCAGGGTGGTGCGCAGGCCCACCTCGGCGGCGATGGCCGCGATGGCGGCGGCGGTGTCGACCAGGGTGTCCCATTCGGTGTCGGTGAGTGCGGGACGTTCGTCGTAGCCGTCGAGGCCGGTGGCGGCCGCCAGGATGAGCACCTCCGCACCCGCCCGCGCGTAGCGGGTGGCCGTCTCGCGGGCGAAGGTGAGCGCCGCGTCGGACTCCCGGTGCAGCGGAAGGGCGAGGAAGCCGCCGATCGCGGTCAGACCGTGTTCGCCGAGCTGTGCGCGCAGCACGAGAGGGTCGGCGGGCAGATAGTCCGGTGGCCCGAATTCGGTGGCGGTGATGCCGAGCGCGGCCATTTCGGCCAGGACGGTGTGCGCGTCGAGAACGTGTCCCCAGCCGGGGACTTCGCAGACTCCCCAGGAGATCGGTGCGGCGGCGATGCGCAGCGGGTGCAGCGGTGCGGTCATCGGAACTTCCTCGACCTGTCGTAGTCACACGGTTGTGGCTCCATGCGTTGGAGCGCTCCAACTATGTAATCTGGATCACTCATGTGTCAAGAACCCTCAGCGGGATTCATGATCGCGAAACCCCTTGAAATGGTGGGTTTTACTGCGTGAACAGGGATACCGGGTTGCCGGAAAATGTCCGATTAGAGCGCTCTATTGATTGGTTCGCGTCCGGGCAGTAACGTGCCACACACACCAGCACCGACACGGAGGGATTTGTGACGCGACCGACGATGGAGGACGTCGCCGCTCGGGCGGGCGTCTCCCGCGCCCTGGTCTCGCTCGTCATGCGGGGCTCCCCCAAGGTGAGCGAACACCGCCGCCGGGCGGTGCTCGACGCCGCCAAGGAACTGGGTTACCAACCGCATTTCCTGGCCCGGTCACTGGCCAGCCGAACATCCAATCTCGTCGGCGTCATGGTGTCGGACCTGCGCAACGCCTACTTCGCCGAAGTGGTGGAGGGTATGGACGCGGCGGCGCAGGAAGCCGGGCTGGAACTGATCCTCAATACCGGGCGGCGCAGTGCGGCACGGGAACGGGCGGCGCTGGAAAGTCTGCTGTCGTTCCGGCCCGGCGGGATCATCCTGCTGTCGCCGGTCCTACCGGCCGCGGCCATACGGGAAGCGGCCCAGCGGTGTCCGGTGGTGTTGGTGTCGCGGACCTCGAATATCGCGGGGGTCGACACGGTCAACGACGACGGTGAGACCGGTGCGGGACTGGCCGTGGATCACCTGGTGTCACTGGGACATCGGCGCATCGTGCACTTCGACGGCGGGGCCGCCTTCGCCGCCGGGCCGCGGCGCAGGGGATACACCGCGGCGATGGAGCGGCACGGGCTCGAACCGATGGTGATCCCGAGCGAACACACCGACGCCGCGGGTGCCGCCGCGGTACGGAAACTGTTGAACGTCTTCTCCCCCAGCACCTTTCCCACCGCACTGGTCTGCGGCAACGATTTCAACGCCTTCGGCGCCATGTCGGCCCTCGACGAGGCCGGACTGCGGGTGCCGGAGGACGTGTCGGTGGTCGGCTACGACAACACCTCGCTCGCGGCCCTGCGCTACGTCTCGCTCACCACCATCGACCAGCCGCGCACCCGCATCGGTCAACTGGCCGTAGCAGCACTCACCCAGCGGCTGCGCGACGGGCGCACCGAACCACTGCGCAGCCGCGTCGAACCCGCCCTGGTCGTCCGCTCGACGACGGCCCCACCTCGCATCTGAGCCAACCCAGGAGAATCATGTCTTCCCTTCGCATCGGCCTGGCCGGGACCGGCCGCATCGGCACCTCCCACGCAGAGACTCTGAAAGCGCTGCCGGACGTGGAATCGGTGGTCGTCGCCGACGTCGACACCGAACGGGCACGCGAGACCGCCCGCAAGCTCGGCGTCGACTTCGCACCCGATATCGACACGCTGCTCGCCGCCGACCTCGCGGGGCTGGTGATCACCACGGCCACCGACTCCCATCCCGAACTCATCCTCGCGGCCGTGGAACGCGGACTGCCGGTCTTCTGCGAGAAGCCCATCGCGGCCGATATCTCGGGGACACTCGCGGTGATCGAACGGCTCACCGGATCGTCGGTGCCGGTGCAGATCGGCTTCCAACGGCGCTTCGACGCGGGCTACCGGGCCGCACGCGCCGCCGTCGCGAACGGGGAGCTCGGCTGGCTGCACTCCCTGCGAGCCACCACACTGGACCCGACTCCCCCTCCCGCCGAATACATACCGCGCTCCGGCGGCCTGTTCCGGGACTGCGGCGTCCACGATTTCGACATCATCCGCTGGGTGACCGGACGCGAGATCACCGAGGTCTACGCCGTCGGCGCCAACCGGGGCGAGCAGTTCTTCGTGGACGCGGGCGACGTGGATACCGCCGCGGTGGTGCTGCGCATGGACGACGGCGCGTTGGCGACCGTCTCCCTCACCCGCTACAACGGGGCCGGTTACGACGTACGGCTGGAACTGTTGGGCTCGGTGGGCAATGCCATTGTGGGACTGGACGACCGAGCGCCGCTGCATTCGGTGGAACCGGATTTCCCGGCGTCACCGCTGCCCGCCTACCCAGGGTTCATGGATCGGTTCCGGCGTGCCTACACCGAGGAACTGTCAGCCTTCGTGGCGGTGGTCGACGGAACACTCGCCAACCCGTGCCCGCCGACTGAGGCGCTCGAGGCGTTCTACGTCGCCGAGGCGTGCGAGCTGTCGCGCCGCGAGCAGCGGCCGGTGACCATGCGCGAGGTGCGCGAAGGCCACTGAGATCGAGCGGCCAGGGCCGTGCGCGAGTGAAGATCGTGCTCGGCGTCCGGTCGACAACGCAACCGCCCGCTTGCTGCACGACACCGGGTATGCCGCAGAATTGCTGTCCGAACCCAGAATCCGTACATATGGGAGTTGCGATACATGCGAGTTGTGGAAACAGACGTGATCATTGTGGGCGCTGGCCCGACCGGCCTGATGCTGGCCAATGAATCGCGTCTGGCCGGAGTGCGGGCGCTGGTGCTGGAGAAGTACCCGCAGCCTCGGGAGACCCCGAAGGCCAGCGGTATCGGCGGCCGAATTCTCGACCTGCTGCGTTACCGCGGCCTGCTGGAGCGACTCGAAGCCGCGGGCGGCTCCTACCCGCCGCCCCGATTCCCGTTCGGCGGTGTGTATCTCGACCTCACTCAGCTGGCGGACCCGCCGATGCGGGCGCTGGCGATCCCGCAGCTGGCGATCGAACAGGTGCTCGGCCAGCGCGCCGAGGAACTCGGTGCCGAAATCCGACGCGGGCACACGGTGGTCGGGGTCGGCCAGGACGACGACACGGTGACCGCCGACGTGCACGGCCCCGACGGGCCCTACCAGGTGACGGCCCACTACCTGGTGGGCTGCGACGGCGGGCGCAGCCCGATCCGTGGAATGGCCGGTATCGAGTTCTCCGGCACCACCCTGATCGAGGTCAACCGACTGGCCCAGGTCACCACGCCCGAGATGCTGACCGTGCACGACAATGGCGATCTCGACGTGCCCGGCGTAGGCAGAATCGCGGCCGGTTACACCCGAACCGAGCACGGCCAGTTCGCGATTCATGCCACCCCCGAAATCCTGTTCCTGCAAACCTCCGAGGACGAGGGCGCCGATTACGACAGTGACGAACCGCTGACCCTGCCCGAAGTGCGGGAGAGCATCCGCCGTGTGCTCGGTGTGGATCTGCCACTGGGAGATCCGATGCGGTTGTCACGCTATGTCTTTCAGGATCGTCAGGCCGAGCGGTATCGTGCGGGCCGGATTCTCGTCGCCGGTGATGCGGCCCACCTGTTCCCGGCCACCGGTACCGCCCTCAATGCGGGTATGTCCGACGCAGTCAATCTGGCCTGGAAACTGGCCGCCGCGATCGAGGGCTGGGCTCCGGAGGGCTTGCTCGACACCTACCACGACGAACGCCATTTCGCCGGTGCCCGCGCCCGGCTTCAGACCCGTGCCCAGATGGCACTGCGTCGTGGCGGTGATCCGGCCGCCGACGCGCTGCGCACGGTCTTCGAGGAACTGCTCACCGACGAGGCGACGCAGCGGCGTTTGGGAGCCCTGGTCGGCGGTACCGACATCCGCTACCCTCTGCCCGGCTCCGACCAGCACGCGCTGGCGGGCACCTTCGCCGCCGACCGCACCCTGCGTACCGACGTGGGCGTCACGAGCATCGCGGAACTCATGCGCGCCGCCCGCCCGGTCTTCCTCGATCTGGCCGACCGCGCGGACCTGCGCGCAATCGTCCGGGAGTGGCTGCCGCGCGTCGAGGTTGTCACCGCCGAGACCGAGGACCGACCGGCCGATGCCCTGCTGATCCGCCCGGACGCGCATATCGCCTGGGCAGCGGGCGACGAGGAATCCGCCGATTCCGCGGCGCCCACGCTGCGAGCAGCGCTCGCACGGTGGTTCGGATCGGAGACTTCACGCACCGGCTCACAGTCGGCAGACACCCCATCGGCGACCATGCTGCATCGATAGGCGTCACCGCGTCGATGGGGTCCCGGAACTCCATCCGCTGACCTGACCTCCAGGCGCCGCCGCGGGATCAGCCGATGGCGGCTACGAGCATGTAGGCGGTGCCCAGGTCCATGACGATGTGTGGCACCACCGTGGCGGGGCCTGCGGTACCGACGTGGTGCGGAACGATGTGGCGCAGAGCCTTTCTCGACATCGGTAGGGCCATGGCGGCGGCGTCGATGGTGAACAGGGTCGCCAGGGCGAGCATGGGGGCGGCGGGGGCACCGCCGTGGTGTCCGCCGGTGTGACCGCTCATGGCGTAGAGCATGGCTGCTGCCGCCGTGAGGTGGTAGGCGAAGGGGATGACTCGGGCGGCGGGGGCCAGCGGGTTGTCGCGCCACTGGACTATGCGGGCCAGGAACAGGAGGGCGTAGACCACTGTCATGGCGGTGAGGACGCCGTTCATGGCGTGGGGGTCTATGGCGGTGGGGAAGCCGATCATTGCGAGCATGACCAGGCACATCATCAGGTGTGCGGCGTCGGACTCCTGGTCTGTTTCCAGGGCGGGGGTGGGGGTGGCCAGGCGGGTTGTGACTATTGCGGCTGCGGCTATGAAGGATAGGAGGGTCAGCCATCGTAGGGGTTCGTACTGTTGGACGAATTGGGTCACAGCACACCACCTTTCAGCGGCGACGCAGGCTTTTCCATGATCGCACTTCGGGGGGCTGGGTGGAGGGGGATTTCGTTATCGATATGGAGTAGTTGCTCGTTGTGGAGTGGTTTCGGCCTTGTCCATGTGTTGAGGTGTCGGGGGTCGTGTCGGGTTCGGGGTGTTGCTGCAGAGATGTGAAGAGATGAGTGTGGTGGCGTTGGGTGCCTTACCTGGCTTTCGCTGACGCCGGGTTGGGTGCCGCGCGCTTCTACCCCAGCCGACGGACTGGCTGGGGTTGCGCTTTCGAGATGGGCCCTTTTGCGGGTGTGGCTATTGGCGTAAGTGATCGCCTCGGGTCGGGCCCGGCCGCTGGGCATTTTGCGGGGGCACCGTACGGTCGTGAGGATCTGACCGGTCGCTGTGGTCGGTGGCGTCTCGGTCGATCCGTCGCGGGGACGGGCGATCACACGCGCCCGCACCCTGTCGCCCCAACGGCGGAGGCATCGGCCGATTGACGGCCGAGGGCTTCGGCTGGCTAAGCGTCGGGGATGTCGATCGGCTGAGCGTCGGGGGCGACTGCCCGCCCGGGGCATCGGTGAGCCACTGCTCGGGATGATGATGCAGATTCACCCGGGGAACCCGACCCGGATCGATCCGCGTCGGGGGTGCCCACGCGACACGACCCGGATACCGGCCGCTACCGACACCGCGTCCGAGGGTGGCCCACCCGGCCGGATCCTCGCCGTCTTCGGGGATCTGGGCGTGGCAGCGGTCGCACACCAACGTGAGGTTGTCGATATCGGTACGACCACCCCGCAACCACGGCACCATATGATGCACCGCACACATCGTCGCCGGAGCCTCACACCCCGGGCGGGTACAACCCCGGTCGGCGGCGATACACGCCAACCGCTGCCACGACGACGCCAACCGATACCTCCCCCGCCCCAAATGCAGGGGCAAACCCTTGCCGTCGAACAACATCAACAACGGGTAGCTACCCTCGGCCATCCGCAACCCGTCCCGGACCGACATCACCGACCCCGACGCGGTATGCGCATACCCGGACCCCGATTGCAGGTCGGTGAGACTCATCGTCAACACCACCGACACCGGCACACCCCGATGAGACCCCAGA
>NZ_BAGD01000085.1 GCF_000308635.1 Nocardia otitidiscaviarum NBRC 14405
CGGCCTGCGGCTCATCCTCGACGCCGAACCCGACCTCACCGTCGTCGCCGAGGCCGCCAACGGAGCCGACGCCATCCAACGCCTCACCGACACCGCAGTCGACCTCGCCATCCTGGATATCGCCATGCCCCGCATGACCGGACTGCAAGCCGCCCGCGAAATCAACCGCCAGCACCCGCACGTACGCATCCTCATGCTGTCCATGCACGACAACGAGCAGTACTTCTTCGAATCCCTCAAAGCCGGGGCATCCGGCTACGTCCTCAAATCCGTCGCCGACCGCGAACTACTGGAGGCCTGCCGCGCCACCATGCGCGGCGAACCGTTCCTCTACCCCGGCGCGATCACCGCCCTCATCCGCGACTACCTGCAACGCGCCCACAATGGCGACAGCCTGCCCGACACCATCCTCACCCCCCGCGAGGAGGAGGTACTGAAGCTCATCGCCGAAGGACACAGCACTCGTGAGATCGCCGACGCGCTGGTCATCAGTGTCAAGACCGTCGACCGGCACCGCGCCAACATTCTGCACAAGCTGGGCCTGCGTGACCGGCTCGCCCTCACCCGATACGCCATCCGCGCCGGACTCACCGAACCGTGACGAGGCCGCGTCGGCCGTGAATCGGACGACCCGGTGGCCACATCGGATACAGTGAACCCGGAGTGCCGGGAAGCCTGGTCGGCGATAGCTGCACGAGAACGACTGTGCCGCAATGCCACCCGTCGCCGCAGGAAGCCAGGAGACAGCTCTTGTCAGCCATCGAGGGCCTCTACACGCACTTCGCACACCCGCGCCGGCCGATCGGATCGCTCGCCGGAATGATCATGGCCCATCGGGGCCACAACATCAGGCGCGGGCGGTGGGCGATCGATCGCCTCGCCCCCACCGCCGGCGCCCGGGTGCTCGAACTCGGCTACGGTCCCGGGGTCACCCTCGGCGAGGTGTGCCGCAGAACGCCGGATATCGAGGTCACCGGGGTGGACATCTCGCCGGTGATGCTGCGTCAGGCCGCCCGTCGCAATCGAGCGCTCCTCCGATCCGGGCGGCTCGACCTGCGCCTGGGCGACGCGACCCGGCTGGACCCCGAATTGCGCGGCTTCGACCTCGTCTACGGCATCAATGTCTGGCAGTACTGGAGCGATCCGGACGTGGTCATCCAGGACCTGGTCGGCCGTCTGCGCCCCGGAGGTCGGCTGGCGCTCGTCTACATGCGCCCGCCCGGGTGTCGTCTCACGCACGGCCAGGCCGCCACCCGATTGGCGGACCAGTTCAACGCCGCCCTGCTCACGCACATCACCACCGAATGGATGCCGCAGCGGCCGACCGCCGTCCTCGTCTCGGGAGTATCCGACCACTGACCCCCGCAGCGGTCACCGCGGCGACGGGCACCATGTCCGGGCAGGAGACGTCCGTTCGGATGCGGGAGACTATCGGCCGCCGACCAGGTGGGCGGCGATGCGCGCCGCCGCGGCGGTGCCGGAGGCGGCACAGGCGGGAACGCCGACGCCATCCAGGTAGGCGCCCGCCAGGGCGAGGCCCGGGCGGTCGGCCAGGGTATCGCGCAGTGCCGCAATGCGTTCGGAGTGGCCCGGGGCGTACTGCGGGAGCCCGCCGGGCCAGCGCTGCACGACGGTGGCCAGGGGGCGGATCGGGACGCCGGTGACGGCGGTGAGATCGTCGACGGCGGCGGCGACGAGTTCGGTGTCCGGCCAGGACAGTGGGACCGGGTCGCCGAAGCGGCCGAAGGAGGCGCGGACCAGGGCCACGTCCCGGTCGGCCAGGTGCGGCCACTTGCGACTGGACAGGGTGAACGCCTTGGCGCGCAGGGGTTCTCCGGTGGCGACGAGAATGCCCGAGTTGTCGGGCAGCGGGGTGTCACGCGGGAGGGCCAGCGCCACCACGGCGGAGGAGGCCAGTTCGATACCACCGGCGAGGTCGGCGGCGGACGGGGCGACCTCGCGCAGCAGGGCGGCCGTGACGGGGGCCGGGGTGGCCAGCACCACGGCGTCCACCGGGCCGATCGGATCCAGCTGCCAGCCCGCACCGGTGCGGGTGAGACGGGTTGCGGCGGTGTCGGTTTCGACCCGTACCTGAGCGGCGGCGCGCAAGGCGTCCAGCAGCACCCGATAGCCGTCGCGAATGCCGCCGAAGACCGGTGTATCCGATTGCGGCGGAAGGGCCTTGCGCACGGCCTCGGTGAGACTGGCGGCTCCGTCGTCCAGCGCCGCCGCGAGGGTCGGCAGGGCCGCGCGCACTCCGATGGTGTCGGCGGTTCCGGCGTACACCCCGCCCAGCAGCGGATCCACGCTGCGCCGCACCACCTGCGCCCCGAAACGCTCCGCCACCAGCGCGCCCACCGCGACATCCGCGCCGCGTTCCCAGCGCAGCGGCCATTCCGGCTCGGCCGCGATCCGCCCCATGGTCTCCGCGTCGACCAGCCCCGCAACCGCTTCCGCCGCGGCGGGAATCCCCATGAGGGTGCGTTCGGGCAGCGGATGCGCGGCCCCGCCCGACCAGATCAGCGGTCGCTTGCCCGCCGGGTGCACCAACTGCTCGGCGATCCCCAATTCCCGCATCAGCGCCGGGATCTCGGGCCGCCGCCCCACGAACGCCTCGGCCCCCAGATCCACCGGCTCCCCCGCGATATCGACGGTCCGCAGAATCCCCCCGACCCGCTCACCCCCTTCCACCAGCACCAGCTCGACCCGCTCCCCCAACGCCCCCCGCAACCGATACGCCGCCACCAACCCGCTGATCCCGCCACCGACCACCGCGACCCGCATCGACCACTCCTCAGCCACTCGGAATCACCGCACCCGATCACCCGGGCGAGGCGACAGCGACACCCCCATCCCACCGGCGAGCCACTGCCCTTCGGAACCTACTCCCTCACCGGCTGTGACCCACGCCGCCCTGACCGCCGACACGGCAGTCGTGGAGCCCGAAGCCCATCGGCTCCTGGTAGCGGCGGCCGGTCAGAGTGGGGTGGGGAGGCTGTGGATGAGTTCCACGGCGGCGGTGATGGCGCCCGGGTCGGTGTCGGGGAGGACGCCGTGGCCGAGGTTGAAGATGTGGCCGGTGGCGCCGAGGGCGATGGCCTGGTCGGCCTCGTGGGCGATGCGGCGGATCTCGGATTCGACGGCCGTGGGTCCGGCGAAGAGGACCGCGGGGTCGAGGTTGCCCTGGAGGGCTTTGCCGGGGCCGATGCGGCGGACGGCGTCGGTCAGCGGGACACGCCAGTCGACGCCGACCACATCCGCGCCCGCCTCCGCCATCGCGCCCAGCAGTTCGCCGGTGCCGACGCCGAAATGGATTCGGGGGACGCCGTATTCGGCCAGCTCGGCGAAGACGCGCTCGGAGTGCGGGAGTACGAACTCGCGGTACTGCGCCAGCGGCAGCGCGCCCGCCCAGGAGTCGAACAGCTGCATGGCGTCCACGCCGGTGTCCAGCTGGGCGCGCAGGAATTCGATGGTGATGTCGGTGAGCACGCCCATGAGTTGATGCCAGGCGTCCGGATCGGCGAGCATCATGGCCTTGGTGCGCTCGTGATGCTTGCTGGGGCCGCCCTCGACCAGGTAGGAGGCCAGGGTGAAGGGGGCGCCGGCGAAACCGATGAGCGGGGTGTCGCCGAGTTCGTCGAGCAGCAGCCGGATACCGGCGGTGACGGCCCCGACCTCCTCGGCGCGCAACCGCGGCAGCGCGCGGATATCGGCGAGGGTGCGTACCGGATTCGCGACCACGGGGCCGACACCGGCCACGATATCCAGGTCGATACCGGCGGCCTTGAGCGGAACCACGATGTCGGAGAACAGGATTGCCGCGTCCACCCGGTGGCGGCGGATGGGCTGCATGGTGATCTCGCACACCAGCTCCGGATCGAAGCAGGATTCCAGCATGCCGATCCCGGCGCGCAGCTCCCGATACTCCGGCAGCGACCGCCCGGCCTGGCGCATGAACCACACCGGACGCCGATGCGGCGTCGCGCCGGTGGCGGCGGCGAGGAACGGGGCATCGGTCAAGCGGCGGCGCGTGTGAGTGCTCATCACCGCTCATCGTAGAGGTGACCGGCGGCGCGCCTCCGACGACACCGGCCCCGGGAGGTTTACCTTTTGAGCGTGACACCGCTCGACTTCCGCGACGGCGCCGCACCGACCCCGGAACCCGATGAACCCGCCCGGTTCCGCGCCGCGGTCGAGGCGATGGGCACCGCAACCGTGCATCCTCGGATCGAGCTCGCACCGATCCGCCCGCCGCAGCGCCTGGCCCCCTACTCGTACGCCGTCGGGGCGGAAGTCACGCAGGGCGACACCACCGTGGTGCCCGTGGACTCCGACGGTGACGCCTTCGGCCGACTCATCCTGCTGCACGACCCCGACGGCCAGGAAGCCTGGCACGGGGTGTTCCGGCTGGTCGCCTACATCCAGGCCGATATCGACGCCGCCCTGGCCGCCGACCCGCTGCTGCCGGAGGTGGCGTGGAGTTGGCTGGTGGACGCGCTGGAATCGCGGGTCCCGTTCACCGCGCTCGGCGGCACCGTGACCGCGACCAGTTCGGTGCGCTTCGGTGATATCGCCGGTCCTCCGCGCGCGCAGCAGTTGGAGCTGCGGGCCTCCTGGACGGTCGGCGACACCCTGATGCGGCCGCATGTGGAGGCGTTCGGCGAGGTGCTCGCCTACGCCGCCGGGCTGCCGCCCGCGGGGGTGACGCGCCTCGAGGTGCGGCCGGGCGGCGCGGACGACACGCAACAGTAATCACTCCGCTATCACCCTCGTCACAGCCGCGACCGGCCGGTGTCCAGCTGACTGAACATCAAACTTTCTGTACCGCAACGAAATCAGCGGCGGCCACGTACGATACCGATCAGTCCGGCGCAGTCTCCGCAGCCGCCCGAATCCGAATGGGACGCGGACCCGGCCGCGCCCAACCCGTAGAGTTCAAGACCATGTCCGTACCAGACGATTCCGAAGCCACTGCCGCGGTCCCCCTGCTCGCGCCAGTGGACGGCGTACCACCGGTACTGGACACCGCCGCCGAGATAGCCGCCGCCGCCCGCAGCATCGCCGCCGGTTCCGGACCGCTCGCCGTGGATGCCGAACGCGCCTCCGGCTTCCGCTACTCCAGCCGTGCCTACCTCATCCAGCTGCGCCGCGCCGGGTCCGGCACCTTCCTCATCGACCCGATTCCGGTGGATCAGGATCTGGAGCCCCTGGCCGCCGCCGTCAACGATCTGGAGTGGGTGCTGCACTCCGCCGACCAGGATCTGCCCGGACTGGCCGAACTCGGCCTGTACCCCGCCCGCCTGTTCGACACCGAACTGGGCGGACGGCTGGCCGGATTCGAGCGCGTGGGCCTGGCCGCCATGGTGGAGCGACTGCTCGGGCGGGAATTGCGCAAGGGTCACGGCGCTGCGGACTGGTCCACGCGGCCGCTGCCCGACGAATGGCTCAACTACGCGGCCCTCGATGTGGAACTGCTGCTGGAATTGCGCGACGCCGTCGCCGTGGAACTGGACGAGCAGGGCAAGACCGGTTGGGCCGCGCAGGAATTCGAACATGTGCGCACCGCCGAGCCCGCGCCGCCCAAGGCCGACCGCTGGCGACGCACCTCCGGCATCCACACCCTGCGCCGCACCCGTCAGCTCGCCATCGTCCGGGAACTGTGGACCACCCGCGACAAGCTCGCCCGGCTGCGCGATGTCGCCCCCGCCCGCATCCTGCCGGATTCGGCCATCATCGCGGCCGCCGCGAACGAGCCCAAGACCATCGCCCAGCTGCGCGCCCTGCCGATCTTCGGCGGCCCGCGGCAACGGCGGTACTCGCGCGAATGGCTCGGCGCGGTGGAGCGGGCCCGCGCGCTGCCCGACAGCGAACTGCCCCCGCTGGCGCAGCCCTTCGACGGGCCCCCGCCGGTGAACCGGTGGGAGCGCCGCGACCCGGCCGCCGCGGCGCGCCTGCAGCGCGCCCGCGCCGCCATGACCGACCTGTCCGGTGAGGTGTCGATTCCGGTCGAGAACCTGCTGACACCCGACCTGCTGCGCCGCATGTGCTGGGACGGTCTGCCGCGCACCGCCGCCAATGGCGACGGCGCGGCCGTGATCGACGACTACCTCAGCGCCGGGGGCGCGCGCCCGTGGCAGCGAGAACTCACGGTGCCACGCCTCGCCACCGCGCTCTTCACGCCCGCACAGCAGACATAACCCCACACCGCACGAGGACGGTCGCGGCACCCGCGACAGGCGCGCCACCCGCGACGGGTGCGGCACCAGCGACGGGCACGGCCCACCGCAACAGGCACGGCCCTCAGCGAAGGGGGCGGGCACGGCCCCGGCGACAGGTGCGGCCGCGGCGATGAGCACGGCCCACTGCGATCGGCGCGACCCCGGCGACGAGCACGGCCGGAGGGCTGGCGTCCTCCAGTGGCGGAGGATGACCGGCTGGATGTCAGTCCTCGTAGACCGGGGGGCGGCGGTCCTTGCGAGCCCGCATGGCCTCGTCGAAGTTCTCGGTGGTGAGCCGCACGTAGAGCTGCGCCATGCCCTCCTGCTGCATATGCGATTCGAAGCTGCCCGCCTCCATGCCGCTCCACAGCATGCGCTTGGTGAGCTCGGTGCCGACGCGGCTGTAGCGCAGGATCTGCTCGGCCAGGTCGTAGCAGGTGTCGAGCAGTTTCTCGGCGGGGACGACGCGGGAGACCAGGCCGATGCGTTCGGCTTCGGCGGCATCCACGTCGCGGCCGGTGAGCATGATGTCGAAGGCGCGGGAGGAGCCGATGGCGCGCGGCAGCAGATAGCTGAAGCCGAGTTCGGCCGAAGTGAGGCCGTTGTTGATGCCCGCCGCCCGGAAGTAGGCGTCCTCGGCGGCGATGCGGATGTCCGCGCCCACGCTGAGGCAGAACCCGCCGCCGATGGCCGCGCCGTTGACGGCGGCGATCACCGGCTGATGCATGCGGCGCAGCGCCAGCATGACGTCGTTGAACAGGTCCATGGAGCGACGGGCGATACTGGTCCGGGTCAGCCCCGCGACGCCGGGCACGCTGCCCGAATGCTGGAGGTCCGCCCCGGAGCAGAAGCCCTCCCCGGCCCCGGTGAGCACCACCGCGCGCACCTCGTTGTCGGCGGCGACCGCCTGCAGGGTCTCCCGCAGCGGCACCATGACGTCGAAGGCCATGGCGTTCATGCGCTCGGGGCGGTTGAGCGTGATGAGCGCGACCCGCGGACGCGGCTTCTCGACGAGCACGAAGGACATGCGAACTCCTGAACCGGCTGTTCCCGATAAACTGTAACCGGTTCTAGAATCTACGCGAGCAGCCGCGCCCCGCATCCGGAATCGCGCGGACTCCGCGCCCTACGAGACGGCCTGCTCCGCCACCACGTCCGCGTCGACGGTCAGCGCGCCCCCGCGCAACCAGGCGGTCACCCGCTGCGCCACATCGGGCGGGGTGAGCCCGAGCTCCTGACGCAGCTGTGCGATGGAGGCGTGATCCAGGAAGCGTTGCGGCACACCGATCTCCCGGGTCGGCACGTCCAGCCCGGCGGCGCGGATCCGCGCCGAGACCGAGGAGCCGATACCGCCGTGCAGTCCGCTGTCCTCGAGCGTCACCACCATGCGGTAGTGCTCGGCCAGTTTCACGATGCCCTCGTTGACCGGCAGCACCCAGCGCGGATCGATGACGGTGCCCGAAATCCCTTCCGCCTCCAGCAGTTCCGCCGTGCGCATGGCCAGTTCCGCGAAACAGCCGACGCCGACCAGCAGCACATCGCCGTGTACCGACCGCACCGATTCCCGACCGTCGGGCAGGTGCAGCACATCGATGCCGTCATGCCGCTCGATGGCCGAGATCTCCTCGCACACCGTGCCTTTCGGGAAGCGGATGGCGGTCGGGCCGTCGTTGATCAGCAGCGCCTCGCCCAGTTCCTCCCGCAAGGTGGCCGCATCGCGCGGGGCCGCCACGCGCATTCCGGGCACGATACCCAGCACCGACATATCCCACATGCCGTTGTGCGAGGCGCCGTCGTCGCCGGTGAGGCCCGCGCGGTCGAGCACCAGCGTCACGGGCAGCTTCAGCAGCGCCACATCCATGAGCAACTGGTCGAAGGCGCGGTTGAGGAAGGTGGAGTAGATGGCGACCACCGGATGCATACCGCCCAGCGCCAGCCCGGCCGCCGAGGCGATTCCGTGCTGTTCGGCGATGCCGACGTCGAACATGCGCTCCGGGAAGCGGTTCCCGAACGCGCTCAGCCCGGTCGGTCCGGGCATGGCGGCGGTGATGGCCACGATGTCGTCGCGCTGCTCGGCCTGGGCGATGAGTTCCTCGGAGAACACCGCGGTCCAGCTCTGCGCCCCGGATTTGCCGACCGGCTCGCCGGTCTCGGGATCGATGCGGCCCACGGCGTGCATCTGATCGGCCACGTGGTCCTCGGCCGGTTTGAAACCGCGCCCCTTCTGGGTGACCGCGTGCACCACCACCGGGCCGCCGAAGTCCTTGGCCCGCCGCAGCGCCGCTTCCAGAGCCACCGGGTCGTGCCCGTCCACCGGACCCACGTATTTCAGCCCGATGTCGCCGAACAGCTCCTGCGGCGCGACCGCGTCCTTGATGCCGGTCTTGAGCGCGTGCAGCATCGAGTAGGCCGGTTCGCCCACCCGGGGAATGGACTGCACGATGCGTTTGGTGGCGTCGAGGGCGTGCTCGTAGGCGGGCTGCATGCGCAGCGCGGTGAGCCGGTCGGCCAGGCCGCCGATGGTGGGCGCGTAGGAGCGGCCGTTGTCGTTCACCACGATGACGACCGAGCGATCCTGCCCCGCGGCGATATTGTTCAGCGCCTCCCAGCACATGCCGCCGGTGAGCGCACCGTCGCCGACCACCGCGACCACATGCCGCTTCTGCCGGGTCAGCGCGAACGCCTTGGCCAGTCCGTCGGCGTAGGACAGCGCGGCCGAGGCGTGCGAGGACTCCACCCAGTCGTGCTCGCTCTCGGCGCGGCACGGGTAACCGGACAGCCCGCCCTGCTTGCGCAGCGTATCGAAGCCGTCCTTGCGGCCGGTCAGGATCTTGTGCACGTACGCCTGGTGACCGGTGTCGAAGATGATCGGGTCGGCCGGCGAGTCGAAGATGCGGTGCAGCGCGATGGTCAGCTCCACGACGCCGAGGTTCGGCCCCAGGTGACCGCCCGTCGCGGCGACTTTCCGCACCAGGAACTCGCGAATCTCCTCGGCCAACTCGCCCAGCTCCGGTACCGACAGCCGACGCAGGTCCTCGGGCGTATCGACCCGGGAAAGCACTCCCACGGCTATTGCTCCCTCCGGAAAACTCCTGTGTTTGCCACAGTCTACGGAGCCCCTACCGGCCCCCGATGCCGGGAATGAAACCCCACCTGCGACATCGGCTTCGAATGTGAGGTTACACACGATACTCGGGTTCGCGCGGGCCGTCGGCCGGGTCGGAGCGGACAACGGGCGGCGGTGGGGCACGCCTGTTCGACCTCCCGGATTCCGGCCAGACCGTGGATACAGTGAATCGGTGCCCGCACCGCATGCCGACACCACGCCCTCCCCCGATGGTGTGGTGGCCCGCATCGTCGCCGAGGTGTACCGCCGCTGCCGCGCCGACGACTCCGGCGCGCTGGCCGACTACATTCCCGAACTCGCTGCGGTGCAACCGGATTCGTTCGGCCTGTGCCTGGCCACCGCCGACGGGCGGGTGTACGGCAGCGGCGATCTGGACACCCGTTTCACCATTCAGTCGATCTCCAAACCGTTCACCTACGCGCTGGCGCTGGCCGACCGCGGTCCGGCGGTGGCCGAACGCATCGACGTGGAGCCGAGCGGGGAACCGTTCTTCGAGATCAGCCTCGACCCCGCCTCCCAGCGCCCGCGCAACCCCATGATCAACGCCGGTGCGATCGCGGCCGCCGCCCTGATCACCGGCCGCGACGCCGGCGACCGGTTCGAACGCATCCGGCGCAGCTACAGCCGGTTCGCCGGGCGTGAGCTGCGACTCAACGAGGCGGTGTACGCCTCCGAGGCGCGCACCGGCTACCGCAATCGGGCCATCGGCTACCTGCTGCGCGGCGCGGGCATCATCGACGGCGACCCGGACGAAGCGGTGGATCGCTACTTCCGGCAGTGCTCGATCGACATCACCTGCCGCGACCTGGCCATGATGGCGGCCACCCTGGCCAACAACGGGGTGCATCCGCTCACCCGGGAGCGAGCGCTCACCGCACCGCTGGTGCGGCAGGTGCTCAGCGTCATGACCACCTGCGGAATGTACGACGCCGCCGGAGACTGGGTGACCACCGTGGGCCTGCCCGCGAAAAGCGGTGTGGGTGGCGGCATTCTGGCCGTACTGCCCGGTCAGCTCGGTATCGCGGTGTACTCGCCGCGACTGGACGCGCACGGCAGCAGCGTGCGCGGGGTGCGGGCGTGCCGGGAACTGTCGGAGCGGCTCGGCCTGCACTTCCTGCACGTGACCCGCGCCGCGCACACCGCCATCCGGGCCGCCTATTCGGTGGCCGAAGCACCGTCGCGGCTGCGGCGCGAGGTGGCGGACCTGGCGGTGCTGGAACGTTTCGGCGACCGGGCACGCATTGTCGAACTGCACGGTGACCTGCTGTTCGCGGGTGCGGAGTCGGCGGTGCGGGCGGTGGAGGAGTTCCCCGGGGAACTGGACGCGCTGGTGCTCGACGTGCGCGAGGTGGGCGATGTGAGCGCCATCGCGGTGCGCATGCTGGAGGAGTTGCGTACCGAACTGGCCGCCACCGGCTGCCGGGTCGCACTGGTGGACCCGGACGCCAAACTCGGGCAGTTGGAATCGAGCCTCGATCCCGACGATCCGCACGGGCGGGTGTTCATCGACCGGGACGGCGCCGCGGAATGGTGTGAACAGGTCGTGCTCGACCGCTACGGGCCGCCCGCACAGCGTACGGCCGTCCCCGTGGCGGGCCACCCCGCGCTGGCCGGGCTGCCAGAGGACCAACGGCATTCCCTGGCAGCGGAATTCACGGTGCGCACGCTGGCGCGCGGTGAGACCATCGTGGCCGCGGGCAGTCCGCGCTCCGGCCTGTACCTCATTCTCGACGGCCGGGTGCGGATCGGGTTCACCGGCCGAGACGGCCGCCGCCACCGCCTCGTCACCCTCACGACCGGCATGTCCTTCGGCGAGATCTCCCTGATTCTCGACCAACCGTTTCCCAACGACATCCTCGCCGAGACCACCGTCAGCCTGGCGGTGCTCACACCCGACCGCTTCGACACCCTCACCCAGCAGGCCCCGGCACTCAAGGTCGCCCTGCTCGAACGCCTGGCCGCTGCCGCGTACGGCCAAGCCGACGCGGCCGTGCGCGCCTTGGCCGCCCACGGCGGGGCGTACTGAATTCCGGGCCGCACCGCCGCTGGCATGGCGCGCTGGGGCTTGCCCGGGCGACCTCGCTCGTCCTGGAATGACGACCACGTCGGAATCGGCCGGCGCCCGAGGTCTCCGCGTCCAGGGCTGGGGATCCACTTCGCGCCGCCCGCGAACCCCGACCGACACCGCTCCGACACGTCGGCCGTGTCGGGCTCGCGCACCCGATGGGCCGCATCGTTGCGGCGCTGGCGCTGTCGAGGTCGCGGCGTCGGTAGCATCGGCCGGGACCTGTCCCCCCACCAGGAGGAAAGCCCGTGAGCAGCATCGAGACCGGCACCGTCACCACCTTCGGCAGCGGGGCGGCCCGCTCCACGCCGGATCTCATGCGGGTCACCATCTCCATCGAGTCGCGGGCGGAGACCGTATCGGCCGCGTACGCCCGTGCCGGGGAGCGCAGTGACGCGGTGGTCGCCAGCCTGCGCGGGGACGGGGTGCGGTCCGCCGATATCGCCACCAGCGGACTGTCGGTGCGCACCGACACCGTGTGGGCGGAGAATCGCGAACGCATCACCGGCTACATCGCCACCACCGCACTGACCGTGGCACTCCGCGATGTCGGATCCACCGGTGCCGCAACGGAATCCGGCACTCCCCCGGCCACTGTCATCGCGCACGCCGTGGACGCGGGCGGCGACGACGTCCGCCTCGGCGGCCTGAACCTCACCGTCGCCGACGAGGAGGCGCTGCTGGAACGGGCGCGCGACGCCGCCTGGGACAACGCCCTCGCCAAGGCCACCCGGTACGCCACCCGCGCCGGGCGCACCCTGGGCCCGGTGGTGGAGATCACCGAGAACACCTCGATGCCCACCCCGGTCCCCCGCGCCTACGCCGTCTCCGCCAAATCCGCCGGGATGGGCGGTGTCCCGGAGATTCCCGTCGAACTCGGCGAGAGCGAACTGTCCGCGAGCCTGCGCGTCACCTGGCAGCTGAGCTGAACAGTCCCGCCACCTATCGGAAGTACGGGTAGTCCTGCACCCAATGGAATCCGCGACTGTTCAGGGTGAAGCTGTTCGGGTCGACGCGTTCCAGCGTGACCGTGATCGGGCGGCCACGCAATGTCCCGCGCAGTGACAGCCGATCCGGCACCGGCCGCTCGGCCGACAGCGTTGCGAACGGTTGTCTCGTCTCGTCGCTGAGTATCACCTGTCCGTCCGGGCGGAATTCGGCGTGCGCCGCCACCAGTTCACCGTTCATCCGTTGATAGGTCGCTTCCGCGGGGTCATCGAAAACTATTCGCTGCCACCGATTCTCGTCGGTCGTCAACGGTGGTACCGGTTGTCCGTCGAGGGTGAAATCGCGCACCTCCCAAATCCCGTACAGCTCGGACTTCGGACTGTCGGGACCGTACTGCTCCTGCCAGACCTGCCAGCGGTCGTAGCCGCCCAGCACGACCCAGAGGCCGATAACGACCTGAACCCACCCGGCGATGCGGTTCTTCCGAGCGTCGGTGAACAGCGTGGGCGGCGTCAGCGGTCGGCACGGGCGCTGCCGCACGAACAGATCGAACAGTCGAGCGCAGTAGGGGGCGAGCAGTATCAGACCCATCAGCAGCAGGTGCCCGGACAGCAGCTTCTCCGGTATGTCGAACGTCAGGTTCAACAGCAGCACCTGAGCCATGCACAGCACACTCGACAGTGCGCCCAGAACCGCTGTCCGCGGCACGAACAGCAACAGACCGGCCACTAATTCCACCGCGCCGAGGGCCATCTCGTACGGTTGCGAGCTGCCGACCTGTAGCCACAGCACCGAGGCCGGACTCAGATCCCCGTAGGGCTGCAACAGCTGTGCCAGCGTCGGGCCGGGCATCTGGGTCGGGATCAGCTTGGCGACTCCGAAACTGACCATCATCCCGCCCAGGCACAGCCGCAGGAAGAGGGTGAACCACGCCGACAGCCGGGGGTGCGCGGTCCGGCGAGCGAAGACGGTCCACGCCGCGGCGGCCACGATCGCGACGACCAGGATGCAGAACACCAGCACCCAGTTGGCCGTCTGGTCACCGGCTCCGGAGTCCCGGTGCAGCACGGCGTCGACGCCGAAGAACGTCCGGCCCACCCATCCGGTGACCGGGTCGGCCGGCGCGACCGTCCATGTCCCGCCGAGTCGATGGACCCACCGTCCGAGCAGGCCCAGGAGCGCGAACGGGATAAAGGTGAGCAGCAGGCAGTACAAGCCGAAATAGACGAAGCAGAAACGAAAGGCGACCCACCGCCAACCCGGCGCGGTCGTAGCGGGTGTTGAAAGGCTGCGATTCATGCCTCGAGACAAGACGGCGCGGTGTGGCCAGCGCGTATGGGTTTTTCGATACACCGACGATATCCGCCGGCTCGTACCTCGAATGCCCGGAATTCCCCGGGGTGCCACGGTGTTCGGTTCAGCTCGGGTGTGGCCGATAGGCGGCCAGGAACACGACGATCGCCGCGTCGACCGTGTCGGGGAACGGTGCGGTGGCATCGAGCATCCGGGCGTTCAGCGGCGCACCGACGACCAGCCAGGTGAGCTGTTGCGCAGCCGTCGCGGGGTCGGGGACGCACAGTAGGCCACGCGCGTCCAGGGTCTGCAACGTCGTGGCGAGATCACCGATATTGCGGATCCAACTCTGGTGCAGATAGGTCGCCCCGACCTCGGGCCGGCGGCCCGCCTCGGCGGTGACCAGACGCCGCATTTCCACCACGGTCGGGCTGAGCGCACCGGCCAGCAGGGTTCGCGCCCAGACGAGCAGCTCCGCGCGTACATCCTCGGCGCGTTCGAGTCTCGTCAGGGCGGGCCGCATGGCATGGCGGCCGCTGGTCGCCCAGTCCGCCACCGGCCGGTGATCGACACGGCGTCGGGGCCGGAGCGGCGCTGGGCGCGATCGTGGCGATTCTCCCGGTGACCATCCTCTCCGGTGCGATCGTGCACGAGAACGTCCCGATCCCGACCGCACTCGTCCACATGACCGACTGGGTGCTCGAGCTGGTTGCCAGCGGTGCCGTCCTCGGCCTGTTCATCTGACCACCACGCCGCGCCGACTCGGCGATCTCGTCGACGCCGGACCGCCTTCAGGCCCCCGGCAGCCGCACCGTGACCCGCAGCCCGCCGGCGGCGCGCGGTGTGAGCGTCAGGGTTCCGTCGTGCGCTCGGGTGATGCTCTCGACGATGGCCAACCCGAGCCCAACGCCCGCGTGATCGGTGCGTATGCGTTCATTGCCGCGTCGGAACGGCTCGACGAGCGTCGCAACCACCTGGGCCGACAGCATTTCGCCGGTGTTCTCGACAATGAGCACGACCGTGCCGGGGTGCATCGTGGTCGTGACCCACACAGTGCCGCGGTCGGCGACATTGTGCACGATCGCGTTGTGCACGAGGTTCATCGTCAGTTGCAGCAGGAGTGCGTATGAGCCGACGGTCGGGGTGATGTCGCCGGAGGTTTCGATGGTGATCCCGCGCGCTTCGGCGAAAGGGAGCAGTGTTTCGGCGGCTTCCTCGGCCAACAGCGAAAGGTCGACCGTTTCCCGCGTGAAGGAACGCTGATCGGCGCGGCTGAGCAGGAGCAAGGCTTCGGTCAGCTCGATCGCCCGGGAATTGACGGCGTGCAGACGTTCGACGAGTTCGCCGATGCGGCGATCCGGATCGTCGCGGGCGACATCCAGCAGGGTCCGTGTGATCGCCAGCGGCGTGCGCAGTTCATGCGAGGCATTCGCGGCGAATCTGCGTTGTTCGGTGACATGGGACTCGAGTCGCGCGAGCATGCCGTCGAAAGCGTCGGCGAGTTCGCGGAACTCGTCCCGGCGGCCCGGAAGTCGAATTCGGTGCGCGAGTGAGCCATTCGCGGCGGCCCGGGTGGCCGCGGCGATGCTGTCCAGCGGCGCGAGCATGCGGCCGGCCAGCAGCCAGCCGCCGACCAGACCGAATACCAGTAAGAACGCCAGCACGGCGGCCGCGGCCGTGCCGAACACGACCGGACCGAAATTGGACGGATCGAAGATGAGCGGGAGATTGGCGGGGTCTGGAACGACATTCCCGATCGGCAGGCCACGCAGCAGAAACACCCATACGGCGGCGAGCAGCAGCACACCAGCGAGCATGAGGAATCCGGCGTAGCTGAGCGTGAGTTTGAGGCGCACGCTCAACCCGGGTGCCCTATTCATGGGCGGATTCGTCGATCCGGTAGCCGACGCCGGGCACGGTGGCGATGAGACCGGGTTCGCCGAGCCGCTTACGTAAGGCCGACACGGTGATTCGTACCGCGTTCGTGAACGGGTCGGCGTTCTCGTCCCATGCTCGCTCCAGTAATTCCTCGGCGCTGATCACACCGCCCTCCGCGGCCACCAGCACCTCGAGCACAGCGAATTGCTTGCGCGTGAGTGCGATATAGCGACCGTCCCGATAGACCTCGCGGCGGAACGGATCCACCCGCAATCCGGCGATTTCCCGCACCGGCGGCCGACTGTGCGCACGCCGACGGTCCAGCGCTCGCAGCCGGAGTACGAGTTCGCGGAGTTCGAAAGGCTTGGTGAGGTAGTCGTCGGCGCCGAGCTCGAATCCGGACGCCTTGTCGTCGAGCCGGTCGGCGGCGGTCAACATCAGAATGGGCATGCCGCTACCGGAGGCGACAATGCGTTGGGCGATCTCGTCGCCGGAGGGACCGGGGATATCGCGGTCGAGGACGGCGATGTCGTAGGTATTGACGCTCAACAGTTCCACCGCGGTGTCACCGTCACCCGCGATGTCGGCGGCGATCGCGGCCAGACGCAATCCGTCGCGAATGGCCTCCGCCAAATAAGGCTCGTCCTCCACCACCAATACCCGCATGTTGTCGATGCTAGGCGTCGACGTATGTCGCCGACGTATGCGAAACGGCTTACGGGCCCACAACACCCCGTTGCCTTGACTGGCAGCATGAGTCCTAGACCTGTCACCCGTAGGCTCGCCGTCCTGGGCCTGTTCGCCGCACTCGCATCGATCGTCGTGGCCTGCGGAGAGTCCGCCGAAGCCGACGGCGGCCTGCCCCGCGACGCGACGGTATTCGACGACCGGTATCCCGGCGTCGCGAACCTGAGCCCCGATCTACTGCGAGCGCTGCGGCGGGCCGCGGCCGACGCCGCCGCGGACGGTGTCACGTTCACCGTCAACAGCGGCTGGCGTTCCCCGGACTACCAGAATCGCCTGCTGAGCGAGGCGGTCACGAAGTACGGTTCGCGATCAGCGGCCGCCCGCTGGGTCGCCACCGCGGAAACGTCGCCGCACGTATCGGGCGACGCCGTCGACCTCGCCTCGGATGCCGCGACGTGGCTGGCTGTGCACGGTGCCCGGTACGGCCTGTGCCAGATCTACGCCAACGAACCCTGGCATTACGAACTGCGCCCCGAGGCGATCCACGGTGGGTGCGTCCCCATGTATCCCGATCCAGCTCACGATCCGAGGATGCGGCGTTGAACACATTGCGCTCCTCGGACCGCGTGTCACCCGGCAGCTGCGCTGAGCGACCGACCCCCGGCCGGACCGACGCTTGTGCCGATGGTCGGCGGAGCGTAATTCCTGATCACGAGCGTTCCAGCAGCGCAAGGCATTCCACGTGATGGGTGCCCGGGAAGGCGTCGAAGGCGCGCAACTCGGTGACCAGGTAGCCCGCGGCCCGGTAGAGGCCGATGTCACGGGCGAAGGCGGCCGGGTCACAGCCGATGTGCACGATGCGGCGGGGTGAGCGCGCCGTGAGTGCCGCGACCACCTCCTTGCCCGCACCCGCCCGCGGCGGATCGAGCACCACGACTTCCGGTGTGGCCGTGGGCTGTTCGGCGATCCAACGCTCGACCCGTTCGGCGCGCAGGTCCACCCACGGCAGGTCGCGCAGGGACGCGGCGCCGTCGGCGACGGCTGTCCGAGCGTATTCGACACCCGACACCGCCCCGGCGGGCCCGACCTGTTCGGCCACCCGCGCCGCGAAAACGCCGACCCCGCAGTACAGATCCCAGGCCAGCGCACCGGGCGAGGCATACGCCCATTCCGCCACCACATCCGAATAGCACTGCGCCGCACCGATATGCGGCTGCCAGAACCCGGTAGCGGACAGCTCCCAGCGGCGACCCGCGACATACTGAACCGCCCGGCCGGTGCCCTCGACCAGGGTCTCGGCACGCGGAGCATGCGCCGCCGCCCGCCGCGCGGCGGCACCCCGGCGATCGTCGCTTCCGCTACCCCGGATATCCCCGATCTGGTCATCTCGCCGGTGATCGCCCGAACCGCCCCGGTAGTCGTGCTCAGCGCTGCCCCGGCGGCGATTGTCCGTGCCAGCGCGGCGATCACGGTCCGCGCCACCGGCTCGGCGACCGTCCGAGCGGTCATGTCGGCGGGGGTCGTTTCCCCGTGCTCCACGGCCGCCGCCGCGACCACCCGGCGCCCGGTATCCGGTTCGCCGATCGCCTCGCCCAGCGTGCCGACCACCTGCCTCGCCGACCTCCGGCGGGGCCAGTTCGACGATATGTCGCTGCCCGTCCCCGTCCACGGCGACAACGAGATCCGCCCCGGGCGTCCACCTGCGCTCGGCGATCCCCGCCATCGCACCGGTCACCGGCTGCGGACAGCGCAGATCGGTGATCACCTCGGTCCCGCGATACCGGTGCACCCCGGCCCGCCCCTCGGCGTCAACGGCCAACCGCACGCGGCCGCGCCAGCCCCGGATCAGTTCCCCGGCCCCGTGATCACCCGGCCGCCCGCCATCCGGAATCGCGGCGGTTCCCGGCACCGAACCGCCGGGCACCGACGCGCCGTCCGCCCACGCCGTGGCGGCCGACGTGTCGCCGGTGCCGCCGGTGGGCACCGGTCCGGAGAACGGCCGCGGCGGATTCGGGCCCGTTGCCCGGCGCAGCGGCCCGAGATCCACCGAAATCGGCTCGACGACGACCTCGGTCTCCCATCCGGCCAGCCGCCGCAACTGCTCGGTGACCACCATCGCCTTCAGCTCACGTTGTGCCTCGGGGGTGGCGTAGGAGAAATCACAGCAGCCCGCGCCGCCGACACCCGAGACCGGGCACAGGGCCGGTACCCGGTCCGGCGACGGCTCCAGGATCTCGAACGCCTCGGCGCGGCAGAAGGAGCCGCCACGGTCCTCGGTCACCCGGACCCGTACCAGTTCCCCGGGCAGACCGTGCCGGACGAACAGCACCCGCCCCTCGTGCCGGGCCACGCAGAAGCCGCCGTGCCCGGGTGGTCCGAGACGTACCTCCAGTTCGGCTCCGCGCCAATCACCCACGCCCGTCACCGAATCCACGCCGAATCGCGCCCGGTGCGCTGACCTCGCCCTCGCGGCGGGCCTTGGCCGAGGAGCTGAGCTGCCACGGCACGCTGGTCACCATGACGCCGGGTTCGAACAGCAGGCGGCCCTTGAGCCGCAGCGCGCTCTGGTTGTGCAGCAGCTGTTCCCACCAGCGGCCCACCACGTATTCGGGAATGAATACGGTGACCACGTCGCGCGGGGAATCCTTGCGCAGCCGCTTCACGTAATCCACCACCGGCTTGGTGATCTCGCGGTAGGGCGATTCGATCACCTTGAGCGGCACCGAGATATCGCTGCGCTCCCATTCCCGCACCAGCGCGCGGGTATCGGGTTCGTCGACGTTCACGGTGATGGCCTCGAGGGTGTCGGGCCGGGTGGCGCGGGCATAGGAGATGGCGCGCTTGGTGGGCAGATGCAGTTTGGACACCAGCACGATGGAGTGGGTGCGGCTGGGCAGCACGCCGTCCCATTCGGTCTCGTCGAGTTCGCGCGCGACCGTGTCGTAGTGGCGGCGAATGAGTTTCATGAGCCCGAAGATGGACGCCATGGTGACGATGGCGATCCATGCCCCCGCCAGGAACTTGGTGACCAGCACGATGATGAGCACCGCTGCGGTCATCGTGAGACCGATGGCGTTGATCACCCGTGAGCGTTTCATCCGCGCCCGCTGCTCCGGATCGGTCTCGGTGCGCAGCAGCCGCGTCCAGTGCCGCAGCATGCCCGTCTGGCTCAGTACGAACGAGACGAACACTCCGACGATGTAGAGCTGGATGAGGTGCGTCACCTCCGCGCCGAACAGCACCACGAAGGCGATGGCCCCACCCGCCAGGAAGACGATGCCGTTGCTGAAGGCCAGCCGGTCGCCGCGGGTGTGCAGCTGCCGGGGCAGGAACCGGTCCTGCGCCAGCACCGACGCCAGCACCGGGAATCCGTTGAAGGCGGTATTGGCCGCCAGCACCAGGATCAGCGCGGTGACGATGGTGATGAAGTAGAACCCGATCGGGAATTCGGAGAACACCGCGTGCGCCAGCTGCGCGATCAGGGTCTTCTGCTCATAGCCCGCGGGCGCGCCGACCAGGTCCTTCACATTCTCCGCGTACACGATGCCGACCCGCTGGGCGAGCACGATCATGCTCATGAACAGTGTGACGGCGATGACGCCGAGCAGCAGCAGGGTGGTGGCGGCATTGCGAGACTTGGGCTTCCGGAAGGCGGGCACCCCGTTGCTGATGGCCTCCACACCGGTCAGGGCCGCGCAGCCGGAGGAGAAGGCGCGCGCGATGAGGAAGACCAGCGCGATGCCGAGCAGATGGTCCTCGTCGGATTGCAGCTCGAAGCCGTAGGACTCGGCGTGCACCGTCTCACCCAGCACGTCGGTGCGGAAGAAACCCCAGATCAGCATGGCGAACATGCCGAACATGAAGGCGTAGGTGGGGATGGCGAACATGGTGCCGGATTCGCGCACCCCGCGCAGGTTCATGGCGGTCAGCAGCGCGATGGCCACCACCGCGAACAGCACCTTGTGCGTAGCCACGAACGGCACCGCCGAACCGATGTTGGAGGCCGCCGAGGAGATCGACACCGCCACCGTGAGCACGTAGTCCACCAGCAGCGCGCTGCCGACGGTGAGGCCCGCCGTGGGCCCGAGGTTCTTGGTCGCCACCTCGTAGTCGCCGCCGCCGGACGGGTAGGCGTGCACGTTCTGCCGGTAGCTGGCCACCACGACCGCCATCACCACCGCGACGGCGAGGCCGATCCACGGCGCGTACACGTACGCCGACAGCCCGGCCACCGACAGCACCAGGAAGATCTCCTCCGGCGCGTACGCGACCGACGACAGCGCATCGGAGGCGAACACCGGCAGGGCGATCCGTTTGGGTAGCAGCGTGTGCCCCAGGGAATCGCTACGGAAGGGGCGGCCCACCACCATGCGTTTGGCGGCCGTCGTCAACTTCGACACTCGAGGCAGCATAAGGCAGCCCGGGGCATGCGTTATTCGCGGCGCGGCCGGGCGGCCGATATGCACCTCTTCGATGTGAGAAATTCTCGTTCCGGTTTGAAAGCATTCAGGAGGGGGAACGTGGCCTCGGAGGAACATGGGCGGTACGGTTGCCCCCCGGACAAGCAACCAGACCGCACACCGCGGTTTTCGGGAATGGGGTTCGAACGGTGTACGTAGTGATCATGGGGTGTGGGCGCGTGGGCTCCTCCCTCGCGCGGGCCCTGGTCCGCATCGGTCACGAGGTCGCGGTGATCGACCAGAACTCGAGCGCCTTCCTGCGCCTGGGCCGTGATTTTCCCGGAATGTGCGTCACCGGTGTCGGATTTGACCGAGATGTCCTGACTCGCGCGGGAATCGAACGGGCAGGCGCATTCGCCGCCGTATCCTCCGGCGACAACTCCAACATCATCTCGGCGCGGGTCGCGCGCGAAACCTTCGGCGTGGAACGCGTGGTCGCCCGCATCTACGACGCCAAACGCGCCGCCGTCTACGAACGGCTGGGCATCCCGACCATCGCCACCGTGCCCTGGACCACCGACCGCTTCCTGCGCACCCTCGTCTCCGACCAGGCCAGCACCTCCTGGCGCGACCCCACCGGCACCGTCGCGGTCACCGAACTCACACTGCACGAGGACTGGTACGGCCGCACCGTCACCGATCTGGAGGGCACGATCGGCGCGCGCGTCGCGTTCATCATCCGCTTCGGACAGGGCGTCCTGCCCACCGGCAAAACCGTGCTGCAGGCGGACGACGCCGTCTACATCGCCGCGACCTCGGGCACCGTCGGCGAGGCCGTCGCCCTGGCCACCACCGCACCCGCCCACGAGGACTGATCATGAAGGTAGCCATTGCCGGGGCCGGAGCCGTCGGCCGCAGCATCGCCCAGGAACTACTGCGCGGCGGCCATGAGGTGATGCTGCTCGAACGCCGCCTCGACCACATCGACCCCACCGTCGCCCCCACCGCCGTCTGGGTGCACGCCGACGCGTGCGAACTGGAACTGCTCGAGGAAGCGGACCTCGAGACCTACGAGGTGGTCATCGCCGCCACCGGCGACGACAAGGTGAACCTGGTGTTCAGCCTGCTCGCCAAGACCGAGTTCGGGGTGCGGCGGGTGGTGGCGCGCGTCAACGACCCACGCAACGAGTGGCTGTTCGATACGTCCTGGGGCGTGGACGTGGCCGTCTCGACACCGCGCCTGCTGGCCTCCCTGGTGGAGGAGGCGGTGTCGGTGGGCGACCTGGTGCGGCTGATGACCCTGCGCCAGGGTCAGGCCAATCTGGTGGAGATCACACTGCCGACCGATACGCCGCTGGCGGGCAAGGCCGTTCGCACCCTCGCCATCCCCCGCGACGTCGCGCTGGTGACCATTCTGCGCGGCGGCCGGGTGATCGTGCCGCAGGGCGACGACCCGCTCGAAGGGGAGGACGAACTGCTGTTCGTCACCTCCGTGGAAGCCGAGGACGAGCTACGGAAGGCCCTCGGCGTCAATGGTTTCGGCTCCGGCACGGCCGCGACCCCGGCGGAGTTCTCCACCGGAGCCGATTTCGCCTCCTGACCCGCTCCGGACCGGATCCGCCGCGGGCGTTCGATCCGGCCCGGCGCTCAGGACGCGGCCCGCAACTCGGCGCGCAGCTTGTTCAGCGCGCGATGCTGCATGACCCGCACCACGCCCGGACTGGTGCCGATCGCCTCCGCCGTCTCCGCGGCCGTCCACCCCAGCACGATGCGCATGACCAGCACCTCACGATGGGTGGGGGCCAGCACCTTCATGAGTTCCCGGGTGGCGGCCCTGGCCTCCGACGCCAGCGCCCGCTCCTCCGGCCCCGCCTCGGTATTCGGCTCGTCCGGGAACTCCGCCACCGGATAGGCCGGGTGCACCTGCGCCCGGCGGTAGGCGTCGGCCACCTTGTTGGCCGAGATGCCGTAGACGAAGGCCAGGAACGACTTGCCCTGGTCGCGGTAGCGCGGAATCGCCTGCACGGTCGCCAGGCAGATCTCCTGCGCCACATCGTCGGTGGTGACGTGCAGATGGGCCGCGCCGCTCATGCGGGCCGCACAGTAGCGGCGCACCAGCGGATACACGATCCGCAGCATGTCCGATACCGCGTGCTTGTCACCGTTGGCGGCCGGTCCGATCAGTTTCTCCAATTCGGCTGCCGCCCGGCGACTCTCCGACGTCGCCGCACTGTTCTTGGAACCCCGCCCCGCCAGATGCCGGCGCGAGGCGCCCTGCGCCGCCGACCCGCGCCCCTCGTCGCGGATGTCCGACGTCGCCGCTGCCTTGCCCTCGGTAACCAACTCCGGTCCTTTCATCGTTTCCTGTCACAAACGATGTTGCTGCGAACCGGAGCGCCGAAATAGGTACCCCAGGGGTGGGTTGGGATCCACCTTTATGCCACCGATGCCCCCAAAGGTGTTGCGTCCGGCGCGCTTCGCGCGATAAGTGCCCCCGGAAACCGGGGCTCGCGCATCAGGGCTTGCGCGCGGGCAGGTGCCCGGCGCGGCGCACCGCCCAGACGGTCACCAGCAGGGCCACCGCCGTCAACGGCCAGCCCATGGCGATGCGGGCCGCGGCCAGCAGCCCCGTGGAGTCGGCGTCGTAGAAGTGGTTCTGCACCACGTAGCGGGCGCTGAACACCACCGCCCACACCGCGGTGGCCAGGTCGTAGAGGCGCATGGCCCGCCGGTCGGACCGCCAGTCGCTGCCGTGGCCGTTCAGGAAACCCCAGATGACACCGGCCAGCGGCCAGCGCACCAGCAGCGACAGCACGAACGCGCCCGCGTACACCAGGCTGGCGTAGATGCCGAACAGGAAGAAGCCCTTGGCCTCACCCATGCGGTAGGCGATGAAGGCGCACACGCCCACCCCGAGGAATCCGGAGATGGCGGGCTGGACCGGATCGCGGCGCACGATCCGCCAGATCAGAATGGCCGTAGCGACCCCCAGGGCCGCCCAGATGGCGGTGGTGAGGCCGCGCCAGGTATTCACCGGCACGAACACCACAACGGGCAGTGACGAGTAGATCAGGCCGCTGAAACCGCCCATCTGCTCGAGCAGCGACTGTTCGACCCGCTCCTCGCGGGCCTCCTCCGCGGCGGCCTCGCGGTCGGCAGCGGCGAGCAGGGCCTGGTCCGCGTCATCGAAAATGGGTCGCTCGGCGGCGGCGAGCGCCGCGTCGTCGACGCTGCCCGGCTGTCCGGCGGTCCGGAAGTTCGTACCCTTGTCGTCGCTGCTCGGTATCGGCATGCCTCAGGATTTCTCGTGGAGTTCGTAGTAGGGGTTGTAGATCACCTTGCCGCCGGCGCGTTCACCGATCCGGCCGCGGACCAGAATCCTACGTCCCGGTTCGATGCCGGGGATGCGGCGACGCCCGATCCACACCAGGGCGATGCTGTCGGTGCCGTCGAAGAACTCCGCCTCGACCTCCGCGCCGGCCGCCTTGGGACAGGCTTCGACACTGCGCAGCCGACCCAGCATGGTGACCTCTTCACCCCGTCGACACTCCGACGCCCGACAGGCCCCCGACGCCTCCGACGTCTCGGCGAGTTCCTCGGCGTCCAATCGATCCAGGTCCTCGGTCAGCCGACGGCTCAACCGCCGGAAATAACCGGAGGGTGTGTCCTTCCCACCCGAGGATGGCATCTCGCACTTCCCTGTAGAGCAAGACGGCGTGGGTCTCACGTCGTCGGGTTTCCCACACGACCGGCTTCGGCCGTACACCGCCACTGTAGAGGTGTGGGCCTGCCCCCGCCACGCGCGCCCGACGTGAGTAGCCTCATCCGGGTGCCCGAGCTACCCCGTCCGGCGATCGCCGTCGCTCTGCCCGGAACCGGATCCGACGCCCACTTCGCCCGGCGTGCGTTCGAAACCGCCTGCGCCGCAGTCGATCTGCCGTTGCACGCGGTCGATCCGGATGCGCGCGGCGTGGTCGCGAGCTACCGTGCGGCCCTGGACGCCGCCGCCCGCTCCGGGCCGGTGCTGATCGCCGGAATCTCACTCGGCGCGGCCGTCGCGGCCGACTGGGCCGCACGACATCCGGACCGCACCGCCGGTGTGGTGGCCGCCCTGCCCGCGTGGACGGGAGCCGACGCCACCGACTGTCCCGCCGCCCGCTCCGCCGCCGCCACCGCCGTCCAGTTGCGCTCCGACGGAATCGACGCCGTGACCGCCCGCATGCGCGCCTCCAGCCCGGCCTGGCTGGCCGACGCCCTCACCCGCTCCTGGCGCGCCCAGTGGCCGGAACTGCCGCGCTTCCTCGACGAGGCCGCCGCCTACGGCTGGCCCGAACCGGACCTGCTGGCGCGCGTGACCGCACCGGTCGCGGTGATCGGCGCGGTCGACGATCCGGTGCATCCGATCACGGTGGCGCAACAGTGGACCGCCCTGCTGCCCCATGGCGAACTGCACCGCATCACCCTGGAAGAACTCGGCGCGGACCCGAGCGTGCTGGGCCGCCGCGGCGTCCCAGCGCTGCTGCGAACCACCGTGCGCCCCACCACATCGGCGTAACCCTTCCCACGGTCACTGTGCCCGATATCGCAATCGGCCCGCTCACCGTCGGTGAGCGGGCCGTATCACACTGCGTCCGTTACTTGTTCGGGGCCGTTCAGCCGTTCAACCCCAGCTGCTGCATGGCCGAACCCTCGGCACCGCGGCGCGGCTGGTCCGGCTCGGTCGGCGCGATCACCGGATGCTGCCCGGTGTTCATGGCCGCCATCTGCGCCGCCACCGCCTGCTGCTGCGCCGCCAGCTGCTGCTGGTGGGCGGCGGCGAGCTGATCCGCGAGCTCCTGCGGCAGCACCACCGGCAGCGGTTCGCGCACCGGCAGCGGCTCGTCGCCGCGCCGGACGATCGTCTCGCCCAGAATCGCCCGCGCCGCCGCCACCAGGGGCTGGCCCTCATCGGCCGCGCCGGAGGGACCGGCCGCGACCAGGCGAACCATCCAGCGGTGGCCGTCCACGCCGATGAAGCGCAGATCCGCGCCCTGGGTCACCGCGTGCAGCTCACGACCCCAGGGCCCCTGCTGGACGGATACCTGCGCGCCGTCCTTGCGCAGCGTGTCCGCCAGATCGGCCGCCACCGACCGCCACTGCCCCGGCGACTTGGGCGCTGCGTAGGCGGCGACGGTGATACGACCGTGCTGAGTGGCCAGGTGCACCGCCTGCGGGCTGCCCTCGGGGGTCATCTCCACCTGGAGCTGGCCGCCCGGCGGCACCGGCACGATCACCGAGCCGAGATCGAGGCGCTGATCGGCGACCTTCGCCAGCAACTCGGACACGTCGTCGTAGTCGTAGGGCCCGGTGCGCTCGGCGAAGTGGGCCGCGGCATCGTCGTAGCCGCTGTCGGCCTCGTCCGCGTACTCGTCGTCGTAGTCGGCGTCCCGATAGTCGGCGTCCTGGTAGTCGGTGTCCCGATACTCGGACTCGTCGTAGTCGATGTACTCGTCGTCGAACCGCTCCTCGGGTTCTCTGTCGGAGCGCTTTCTCTTCCGTCCGAACACCATCGTCATGCCTCCTTGCCGGTCGCCACGCCCGCC
The DNA here is from genome assembly GCF_000308635.1 of Nocardia otitidiscaviarum NBRC 14405. Lineage (GTDB taxonomy): Bacteria > Actinomycetota > Actinomycetes > Mycobacteriales > Mycobacteriaceae > Nocardia > Nocardia otitidiscaviarum. Next base: position 26,199 of record NZ_BAGD01000085.1, read on the forward strand.
CCACCGGACCCCTCGGACAGGCTCGCGTGCCCTCCGCTCGATCCGTATCCTCCCGCGCCCCGAGCGGTGTCGTCGAGCTGCTCCACCTCGACGAAGTCGACCAGCTCCACCCGCTGCACCAGCAACTGGGCGATGCGGTCACCGCGCCGGAGCTCGATGGGGGTACGCACATCATGATTGATGAGGCACACCTTGATCTCGCCGCGGTACCCGGCGTCGACCGTGCCGGGGGTGTTGACAACGGAGAGGCCGTGCTTGGCGGCCAGTCCGGACCGCGGATGGATGAGCCCCACGGTGCCCATCGGGAGAGCGACGGCGATCCCGGTGCCGACGAGCACCCGCTCCCCGGGTTCGATGATGACGTCCTCTGTGGTGCACAGGTCCACACCCGCGTCGCCGGCGTGGGCACGCGTGGGTACGGGGATGCCGGGATCGAGCCGCAGCAACGGAATAGGTGGAATACCGGTCACGTATGCCGAGCCTACGCGTTCCGAGCCGCACCCCTTGACCTAGTCTGGGGTCGTGTCCGACCAGCTCCCGTCACAGGTGACCATGGAACAGCAGCAGACCGCGACCCTCTACCGCGAGCGCCTCTGGGTGCCGCTGTGGTGGTGGCCGGCCGGCTTCCTCGTGGCCGGGCTGCTGGCCGCCGAAATCCACATGGGCGCACCGGGATTGCGGGCATGGCTGCCCTACGCGGTGCTGTTCCCGATAGTGGTGTGGGTGCTGCTGTGGTTTTCGCGACACCGCGTGGAGGTGACGCGCGACGCGGCCGGGGTGCCGGAACTACGCGCGGACCGGGCGCATCTGCCCGCATCGTTCGTGGCGCGGGCGGCGGCGGTGCCCGCCAGCGCGAAGAGCGCGGCACTGGGCCGGCAGCTCGACCCGGCCGCCTATGTCCAGCATCGGGCCTGGATCGGCCCCATGGTGCTGCTGGTGCTGGACGACCCCGACGACCCGACGCCGTACTGGCTGGTCAGTACGCGTCGGCCCGACAAGGTCTTGGCAGCGCTCGGTCGATGACCCCCGTCGGCCGGGCCGCGCTGGTGGACCCGGCAGGTCGTGCGGGGCTCGGTCGAACCCCTGCCGCGTCGGGCCACGCCGAGTGGGCCCCGACAAGGTCGTGCAGCGCTGGTCACAGTGGACCTGGGCTGGTCGAGCCGCGCTGCGGAACTCGACACGGTCCTGACCGCGCTCGGCCGTCCGAGCGCGGACTCCAATTCCCCTCGCCGAACAGTGTCCGGCTCTCAGGCCGCGCAATCCATGCAGATCAGCTGGCCACCGTGCTCCTCGGCCAGTCGGCTGCGGTGGTGCACCAGGAAACAGCTCGAGCAGGTGAACTCGTCGGCCTGCTTCGGGATCACCCGGACCGAGAGCACTTCCTCGGACAGGTCCGCGCCGGGAAGCTCGAACGACTCCGCGGTGTCGGACTCGTCGATATCCACGACAGCGGACGCGGCCTCGTTGCGGCGAGCCTTCAGCTCCTCCAGCGAGTCCTCCGACACTTCGTCGGTCTCGCTGCGCCGCGGTGCGTCATAGTCGGTTGCCATGTCGTCTTCCCCTCGTCCTTACTCCGTATATCCCGGACCGACGCACTTCTCACCGACCCCCTGGAGGGGAATCGGATCGGGGTGCACCGCCCCGCCCGTGGTGTACGTCACGACGCACACCGGTCACTGACCGGTCCGGACCCGGTGGATCCGTCCCTGATCGCGCTCGGTCAACGCAGGACATGCCCTTGTTGTTCCCGAAATCGCACCCCCGATTCACCTCGGATGATCCGATCTGGCCGCCAGACAATAGCGGACCCCACGACAAAAGTCGCAATCAAAACACACACGAGTCGAAACTGAGGGGCAATCGTCACCGTTGCTGAAACTCGCCGAGACCTTCCGCACCGTGAGCGAGACCTTTTCGTAGAGTGTGAGGGTGGTTTCACTGATCACTCGAGGCACCGCGACCGATTCCGAGGGCCGACCCTTCATCCGACGCCGCTGGGAACCGTGGGCGGCGCTGGTGGGTGCGCTCGCCGTGATCTGCCTGCTCGTCTGGTGGGGCGCGCTCACCCGCGACGCGCGCGACTCCGGCGCCATGAGCTGCAACTCCCCCAGCCCCGCGCAGAGCACCGACGCCCCCGCGGCGACCGAACTGGGTCAGCGGGTGTCCCCCTCGCGGCTGCGGGATGTGGAACCGGCGGCACTGGCCCAGACCAAGGTCCGCGTACTCAACGCCAACGGCCAGCGCGGCCAGGCCACCCATGTGGCCTCGCAGCTCAGCGATCTCGGATTCGCGCCCGCGGCAGAGGCTTTCGGTAACGATACGGTGTACGTGAACGGCGATCTGGAGTGCAGCGGGCAGATCCGCTACGGCGTGAACGGCCGCGCGGCCGCCGCCTCCGTGCAGTTGGTGGCGCCCTGCGCCGAACTCATCGAGGACCAGCGCACCGACGAGAGCGTGGACCTGGTGCTCGGCTCGCTGTTCCGCGACGTGCGGCCCAGCACCGACGCCGAGGAGGTGTTGCGTTCGCTGAAGAATCCGGCACCCGGCAGCGAACCGGCCATCGACCCGGCCCTGCTCGACGCCGCCCGGACGGCCAAGTGCTGACCTGAGTTCTCCGAACCTGCCGCCCGGTGGGTTGTCCAGCCCGATCGACGTGGGGCCGTGAACCGTGGTTCACGGCCCCACGCCTGTCCGGCGCCCCAGCCGTGCGATACAGCGCCCCAGCCGTCCCCGTGCCGCCGTCAGCCGCCCGGTATGCCTCAGCTCTCCGGAATGGCCTCGGTCGCGCCCAGCTCCTCCAGCAGCCCGAACAGCTCGTCGGCGATGCCCGGCGCGGCGGCGACCGTCAGCGCGCCCTCGGCACCGGACGCCTCGGGAGCCGGAAGGCGCAGGCGCGCACCGGCTTCCGCCGCGATGAGCGCTCCCGCGGCCCAGTCCCAGAGATTTAAACCGTGTTCGTAGTGGGCGTCCACGCGCCCCTCGGCGACCATGCACAGATCCAGCGCGGCCGCCCCGACACGTCGAATGTCGCGAATATGCGGCAGCAGTTCGGCGATCAGCCGCCCCTGCCGGGTGCGGCGGTGGCGCGCGTAGGCGAAGCCGGTGGCCACCAGCGACATGGCGGCGCTGTCCACGGCATTGCAGCGCAAGGGGATCGGGTCCGCACCGGGTTCGAGCCGGTGCGCGCCCTGCCCCAGCCCCGCGCTGTAGATCACCTCGTGCGCCACGTCGGCCACCGCTCCCGCCAGCGAACGCCCGTCCCGCATGGCCGCCACCGAGACGGCGTAGGCCGGGATGCCGTAGAGGAAGTTCACGGTGCCGTCGATGGGGTCCACCACCCAGTGCACGGCGTCGCCGTCGAGTGAGCCGCCGCCCTCCTCCCCCACCACGCGATCGTGTGGGCGCAGTTCGGCCAGCAGTTTGCGAACCAACTGTTCGGTCTCGGTATCCACGACGGTGACCGGATCGGTCGGCGTGCTCTTGGCCTGCACGGCGTCCGATTCGCGGGCGTGCGGTCCGAAGACCTCGGGGCGGCGGGAGCGCACGTGCGCGGCGGCGGTTTCGGCCAGAAGTACCGCTACACGGCGCAGTTCGGCGATATCGGTCCCATCGGGGCCGTCGGTGGTGTTCGATGCGGTCGAAGTGAAGGTCGAAGTGGAAGTCGAAGTGAAATCGGAGTCCGGCACGCATCCATCGCAGCACAGATCCGGCGAAACGCGCATTAGGCTTGTCGGGCACGACACAGCTCATACGCCGGTGCAGGACGCGATGTGGCGGGCGACCACGATGGTGTACCGGCTTATCAGGAGAGAACGAGGAGAGTCGTCATGTCCGCTCGGGGGCACGCGTTCGGCATCGATATCGGTGGCAGTGGGGTGAAGGGAGCCGCGGTGGATCTCACCGACGGCGAACTGGTCCACGAGCGCATCAAGATTCCGACGCCGCAGCCGTCCACCCCGAACGCCGTCGCCGAGGCGGTGGCGAAGCTGGTCGCCCAGGCCGGATGGGAGGGACCGGTCGGCATCACCCTGCCGAGCGTGGTGATCGGCGGCATCGCCCGCACCGCCGCCAATATCGACCGGAACTGGATCGGCACCGACGCCCGCGCCCTGTTCTCCGCGGCGCTGGGCGGCCGTGAGGTCACCGTGCTCAACGACGCCGACGCCGCCGGACTCGCCGAGGACCGCTACGGCGCGGCGAAGGAACTGACCGGTCTGGTGGTGCTGCTCACCTTCGGCACCGGTATCGGATCGGCGGTGATGTACAACGGCGTGTTGATGCCCAACTCCGAACTCGGACACGTCGAGGTCGGCGGCCAAGAGGCCGAGCATCTCGCCGCCGCGTCGATCAAGGATCGGCTCGGCCTGACCTACCCGCAGTGGGCCGAGGAGGTGAGCAAGGTGCTGGTCACCCTGGAGAATCTGTTCTGGCCGAATGTCTTCGTGGCGGGCGGCGGGATCAGTCGGGATTACGAGCAGTGGATCCCGTTGCTGACCAACAGAACCCCCGTGGTGGCGGCCGATTTGAAGAACACCGCGGGCATCGTCGGAGCCGCCATGGCCGTCGATGCCGGTATCGCACCGTAAGCAGCCAGGTTCGATCGTTACAATGGAACAAGCCCGGCGGTGAGCCGGAAAGCCAACCCGGCGATTGCCGGAACCCCCGACCGAACCGCTCCGCCGGATGACCACTCTGGCGTGACGCCGCACGAAACCGTCACGAAAGGGCGTACGTGGTAGCCACGAATACCCGAGAGACCGCCGAATCGGCCGACGCTGCCGACTCCGCAGACACCACCGCAGCACGGCCGGTCAAGAAGGCTGCCGCTAAGAAGGCTCCGGCCAAGAAGGCCGCTGCCAAGAAGACGGCGGCCAAGAAGACCGCCGCGAAGAAGACCGCCAAGGCGACCAAGGCCACCAAGGCCGCGAAGAAGGCGGCCCCCAAGAAGGCCGGTGAGGGCGCCGACGGCGCCGAAACCGAGAACCTCGACGACGAGTCGTTGGAAATCGACGACCTGGGCGACCTCGAGGTCGACGAGGAGGACCTCGGCGACGAGGAGCTCGAAGTCGAGGACGACGAGGCCGAGGACGAGGCCGAGGAGGCCGAAGCCGAAACCGAGGAGGAGGCCGACGAGCCGACCGCCAAGGACAAGGCGTCCGGCGACTTCGTCTGGGACGAGGAGGAGTCCGAGGCGCTGCGACAGGCCCGCAAGGACGCCGAACTCACCGCCTCCGCCGACTCGGTCCGCGCCTACCTCAAGCAGATCGGCAAGGTCGCCCTCCTCAATGCCGAGGAGGAGGTCGAACTCGCCAAGCGCATCGAGGCCGGTCTGTACGCCACGGAGAAGATCCGGGAGTACGCCGACAAGGGTGAGAAGCTCAACGTCCAGCTGCGCCGCGATCTGAACTGGATCATGCGCGACGGCAACCGCGCCAAGAACCACCTGCTGGAGGCCAACCTCCGACTGGTCGTCTCGCTGGCCAAGCGCTACACCGGCCGCGGCATGGCGTTCCTGGACCTGATCCAGGAAGGCAACCTGGGTCTGATCCGCGCCGTCGAGAAGTTCGACTACACCAAGGGCTACAAGTTCTCCACCTACGCCACCTGGTGGATCCGGCAGGCCATCACCCGCGCCATGGCCGACCAGGCCCGCACCATCCGCATCCCGGTGCACATGGTCGAGGTCATCAACAAGCTCGGTCGCATCCAGCGCGAACTCCTCCAGGATCTGGGCCGCGAGCCCACCCCCGAGGAACTCGCCAAGGAAATGGACATCACGCCCGAGAAGGTCCTCGAGATCCAGCAGTACGCGCGTGAACCCATCTCCCTGGACCAGACCATCGGTGACGAGGGCGACAGCCAGCTCGGCGACTTCATCGAAGACTCCGAAGCCGTCGTCGCGGTGGACGCCGTCAGCTTCACGCTCCTCCAGGACCAACTCCAGTCCGTCCTGGAAACCCTCTCCGAGCGCGAAGCGGGCGTAGTCCGTCTCCGCTTCGGCCTCACCGACGGCCAGCCCCGCACCCTGGACGAAATCGGCCAGGTCTACGGCGTCACCCGCGAACGCATCCGCCAGATCGAATCCAAGACCATGAGCAAGCTCCGCCACCCGAGCCGCTCCCAGGTCCTGCGGGATTATCTGGATTAGCGATCACCGAGATCGGGCCGCCGAGCATCTGCTCGGCGGCCCGATCTCTTTGCGGTTCAACAGATCTCGCAGTGCGGGTGGAGGGCCGAGAGCTCAGGGACTGGTAACGCGGGGTCGCCGGACAGCGTATCGCTGAGCTGCGGCACCCGGCGGAGACTCCTCATCGTGGGTATCGTCGCGTGCCCGACGACTGCGTGTCCCGACGGAACCGTCGAGGGATATCGGTCGCGTCGACTCCGAATCGCCGCCGCATCGGGCTACCGTCAGATCATGGACGCGACAGCGCTGCGCGCCGCCCAGGCGCCGCTGAAAGAGCGATACCGTCAGGACCCCGCCTCCGCGCGCACTCCGCTGCGCGCGACGGGCCGGATCGCTTCGCCGGGGGTCACGTTCGATGTCGGCCAGTTCGCCGGAGTGAGTCGCGCGGGTTTGCACCGCGCCACCGTCGGTGATGGATCGGATGCGTGCTCGGGCGACATGTTGCTCAAAGCAGTGCTCGCCTGCGCGGGTGTGACGCTGCATTCGGTCGCGACGGCGTCCGGTGTACGACTGCATTCGGTGGAGGGGCGTGCCGAGAGCTGCTTCGACGCCCGTGGCACATTGGGTGTCGATCGTGAGGCGCCGATCGGCGTTCAGGATCTGGTGCTCACCTTCACCGTCGACACCGATGCCGACGATGACGCCCTGGCCCGGCTCGCCACGCTCACCGAGCGCTATTGCGCGGTGGGGAGGTCGCTCGCCGTGCCGCCGTCGATCGTGGTGCGTCGACCCTGACACCCAACCGCTTCGGCCAATACTGGAGGCCCGGGACGTTGCCTCACCCCGAGCCGCGCTACCGACCGGCAGCCAGTACGGCCGCGAGACCTTCTCGCAGATCCTCGACGAAATACTCGGGTACCTCCAGCGACGGGAAGTGTCCCCCGGTGCCGGGTTCGGTCCATCGAACGATCCGCCGGAAGCGCTGCTGTGCCCAAGGGCGCGGGCACTTCTCGATATCGCGGGGATACACCGTGATCGCCGACGGGACGTCGACGCGCAGTTCGGGGTCGAGCGAGTTGTGGCTCTCGTAGTAGATGCGGGCCGCAGACGCGCCGGTCCGGGTCAGCCAGTAGAGGGTGACGTCGTCAAGGATTCTGTCCCGGGAGATCGCCTCGAAGGGGCTGTCCTCGGTATCGGTCCACTCGGCGAATTTGTCGAGAATCCAGGCGAGCAGGCCGACCGGTGAGTCGACGAGCGAGTAGCCGATGGTCTGCGGGCGCGCCGCCTGTTGCTTCGCGTACGCCGCGCGGCGGCTGCCCCAGAAGTCGCGGGTTTCCTCGGTCCAGGCGCGCTCGGTCGCGGTCAGCCCGTCCGTGGTCAGTCCGGGCGGTGCCTGCGGGGTCACGGTGTGGATGCCGAGAACGTGGTCGGGGAATCTGCCGCCGAGGACCGTGGTGATCACTCCGCCCCAGTCGCCGCCGTGGGCCACGAATTCGCGGTAGCCGAGTCTGCCCATCAGTTCCACCCATGCGGCAGCGATCTTTTCGATTCCCCAGCCGGTGGTGGCGGGCTTGTCGCTGTAGCCGAATCCCGGCAGCGACGGGACCACGACGTGAAATGCGGGAGCCGCAACGTCTTTCGGTTCCGCCAGCTCGTCCACCACGTCGACGAACTCGGCGATACTGCCGGGCCACCCGTGCGTGATGATCAGCGGGGTGGCGTCCGTACGTGTGGATCGGCGGTGCAGGAAATGGACACGAATACCGTCGATGGTCGTGCGGAACTGGCCGATCCGGTTGAGGCGCGCTTCGAACGAGCGCCAGTCGTATCCGGTGCGCCAGTAGTTCACCAGATCGACGAGATCCGCGAGGGGCACGCCCTGGTCCCATCGCCGTGGGTCGGGCGCGGGGCGATGGACCGTCTCGGGTTCCGGCAGCCGCGCTGCGGCCAACCGCGCGCGCAGATCGTCGAGTTCGGCATCGGGTGCGTGGGCTTCGAATGCCTGTACATCGCTGGTCGGTCGGGGCATGAGACCTCCTAGCCATCGTAGAACCGGCTTAGCCGGTTCTAACACGGCCCAATCTCGACGCGCAACCGGCTAAGGTGGTTCCATGGCTGCCCGGTTCCCCGATTTCCGTCTCGGCACTGTGCTGGCAACCAGCTTCACGGGAACGCTGTCGGAGCGTCACGGCGACGCCGTGGAGCGCATTCCCACCCCGCAACGACTCGTCGACTGGCTGGTGGTGAACGGACTGGCCGTGGATTCCTGCACCGTCGCCCAGCTCGAGCTCGCTTGGGAACTACGAGAATCCATTCACGCCGCCGCGACCGCGGCCGCGACCCACGCTCCCCTCCCAACCGCAGCAGTCCGAGTCATCAACGACCGCAGCGTTCACGGCCGAGCCGCACCGATCCTGACCCCCGACGGCAACCGGCAATGGCGGCTCAGCGCACCGTCCTGCGTAGAAGACGCCCTGGGCGTCATCGCCGCCGACGCGATCGACATCCTGGCAGGCGAACGCGACGGAAGACTGGCCCTGTGCGCCTCCCCCACCTGCCGAGCCGCCTTCTTCGACACCAGCCGAAGCCGCACCCGCCGCTGGTGCGACATGAACACCTGCGGGAACCGCCAGAAGAAGGCGCGCTTCCAAGCCAACCAAAGCAACTCGACAAGATAGCCTTCGACGGGACGCCCGGCGATCACCGCGGCCAAGGCTACGTCCGCCGCCGTGATCTCCCCATGCGTGAGTTACTGCCACATCAAGGTCTACGAGCACCGAGCGGCGATCTCGCGGTGCCCGTGCCGAACCGGCGGCCTCCACGGCGCGGGGAGCAAGCGCACGTGCGGAACTCGCGCCTTACCGGACTTCTCGCTTGTCCGCGCCAGTGCGCGACTGCATAGGATGGGCGGCTCGCGAAGGGAGTGGAGATGCCAGCCGATCAAGCCGATGGCTTGGGGATGTGCGCGTTGACAGGTGACGACGATGACGAACCCTGGGGCATCGCGCACGATGTCCGGGGACTTTTCGCAGTACGGTCCGAGGGACAGCTGCTCGAGGTCGAGCTTCTGGGCTGTAACCCACAGGGGAAACTGCGGAAGTGCCTGGGGTCCTTGGCTGCTGACGGAGTCCGTGTCGGTGGTGCTTCTCTGGACGTTCTCGACTCCAACGGTGTTTCCATGGGCTCCTATTTCGTCTCCGAGATGACGGTAACCACGGCTCGTCCGTCGAGCCCGGATTCGGGTTCGGTCGATCTCGGCGTGACGCTGTACTGCGATAACGCGCGTTTCGGTGGCGAATGGGTATGGAACCTGAGCCGTGACGGTGGAATGAACCGTCGCGACATCTGGCAACGGCTCGACACCGAGAACAGGATCGCGTGGTTGGCGGTGGCACTCTGGACAAGTGCCTACCAGCGCCGAGGCAGGCCGGATTCTGGCCCGGGTCAAGTCTTCACGCTGGATGGACACGCTGTCACCGATATCGTCAGCTTCTACTGCGCGCTCGGTGAAGCGATCAACGGCCCCGGGGGCTATTTCGGCTGGAACCTCGACGCTCTGTGCGACTGCCTGCGCGGCGGATGGGGCGCCTCCAACCCATTCACCCTGGAATGGCTGCACTCCGACGTAGCACGGAAGCATCTGCTGACGGACCCAGCCGTGGATGCCGGGCGAACCTTGTTCGATCTGCTCTTGGAGATCTTCGATGAGAACGGTATCGAGGTCATCCTGCGATAGCGGTCCCGCCCGAATGCGCCCATCGCGATGCGGGCGCAGACTTTCGCCGCGTTCGGTCAGCGCTTGTCTGCTGCGATTGCTACGGCCCGCACCCCGATTGAACACGGCCTTCGCCCGCAGGTGCCACGGCAGTCCTGAAGCGAGCGTTCAGCGGTATGGGTCATGTGCTGGCCACTCCGGCGCTGCCGACCCGGCGGTCCGCAGAATGCCCTTGCCAGCATCGGTCAGAATGCTGGTGGTGGGGTCGTGTGTCGGCCCCTGCCGATCCCGTCGGTCGTTGTGTCAGGGCGAGAGCTACGGCGCGGCCCTCCTGCGCGGCGTTGCATGGCTCCGACCATCTGGAGACGACTATCGGAACGCACTGCCTAGCGGCGCTGTGTGAAGGTCGCGAACCGCTCGGCGATCCGCTCCGGAAACTCCCCGTTGATCGCGTGTGACGCGCTCGCCCACACCTCGACGTCCGCGCCGGGGATCCGCCGCGCGGTCGCCGCGGCCCGTTCGGCGTCGTGAACGATGCTGCGCCCGGCCAGAATTGCCAGCACCGGGACCTTGATTACCGTCAACTCCGCCTCGGTCGGTCGCGCTGGCATGGGCTGGGCGCTGTGGAAATCCCGCATGCCCGAGGCGATCAGCCTGCCCTCGGGCACCGAATCGTCTACCTCCGCGCCGCCGGAAATCCAGCCGAGCAGCCGATACCGCAGGCGCATAGGCATTCCGGGCAGCACGCTGCCCAGCGAAACGACGATCATCTTCCAGCTCAGGGGTGCGAAGGTGTTCGCGGGATCCAGCAGCGTCACCGTGGCCACGGATTCCGGCCGATGGATCGCGACCCGCGTCGCGAGCCACCCGCCGATGCTCACTCCGAGCAGATGCGGGCGGTCCAGCCCGAGCCCGGCGATCGCCTCGGCCACCCAGGTCGCCTGATCCTCCGGGGTGACCAGCGGTGCGAGCTGCGTGCTCGCACCTGGTTCGCCGATACTGTCGATGGACCACACCGTCCGGTCGGCGAGCAACGCGGGCAGATTGGCCCGCCACATCGGTGTCGAGGCCTGCCGACCCGACAGCAGCACCAGCGGGCGGCCACCGCCGCTCCCGAATCGGTACGCCCGCACCGGACCGAATGATGTCGATACCGCCACCATCTCATCCGGTACGGGCATCGCTGCCATGCCGTCGCGGTACGCGGCGGCGAAGCGGTCGAACCCGGCGCGATCGGCGAAGTACCCCACCGCCTCAGCCGGTCTACCGATGTTCGGCGAGAGGAAGTACTCGTCGGCTGCCATGACACTCAGCCTAGGCTGACCACACCGCCCAGGCGGTTACCCGCACCGCGGCCACACCGGAGGCTTGCGGAGAGCGCTGGACCGCTGCCTCCGGCCTCGCGATAGCCACCGGGTCATCCGCACACACGGACCGCACCGAGCCCCGATAGCGGAGCGCGAACGCGATCGGCTTCGTCTCGACCGTCACGTCCGAGCCCGCCGACACCCGCCGAGCAGCAGCCGAATCGAGAGACGGCCTCGCGCGCACCGACGACCCCGTCGGGCGCATCGACGGCGAACAGCGGCGACGAGTGCGTTAACCTCGACAGCTGTAGCTCGGCATTTCTCAGGCGCGCACCATATGTGACTCGACCGAGAGGACAGCTGTGAGGGCGCTGCGGTATGTGGCCGTCGGTTCGGAGCCGGAGGTGCGGGAGGTTCCACGGAAATCCGCCGCCCGTGTGGGTTTCGGTATCAGCCCGTACGAGGCGGCGGTCAGCGCACCGTACCGGGGTGCCCGCGCCGAGCTGATCGAACCGATCGACCTGGCGCACGAGGGCGTCCTCGACATCGCGGTGGAACGCTTCACCCTCGACGACGCACCCGAGGCGTCTCGGCGACCGGCCGCGGGCACCCTGCGCGGCCGAGCCGTCATCGTGCCGTAATCCGTCCACTACCAGCCACTTCCGCCGACCCGAGAGGTATCAACCGATGTGGCTTCGCTGCGTGCTGCCGATCCTCGTCACCCTGCTGGCCGGGCTGTACTCCGCGACTCCCGCCGCCGCGGACACCGGCCGCGAACCGGTGCTGCTCATCCATGGCTGGCGGGGATCGGTGGCCCAGTTCGACGCGATGCGGTCGGCCCTGGAACGAGACGGGTACCCGGTGTACGTGGTCGACCTGCCGGGGGACGAGAACCTCGCCAATGCCCGCACCATCGCCGAGGTCGCGGAGCGGGCCCGGCGCGCGCACGGCCACGAACGGGTCAGCCTGGTCGGCCACAGTATGGGCGGACTGTCCGCGCGCCACTATCTGAGATTCCTCGGCGGCACCGACACCACCCGCGGCTACATCTCCATGGGCACTGGTCAGCGCGGCTACGCTCCCGCCTGCCTGCTGGCACCCGACCAGGGCGGTCAGATGTGCCCGGTGAACCCGTTCATCATCCAGCTCAATACCGGGGATCCCACCCCCGCGCCCGTCACCTACACCTTCCTCAACAGCTCACGCGACGCCACTCGCCACGACGTCATCGGCGAAAACTGGTGCCGCGCCGAGATTCCCGATGTGGAGCACGCCGACGAACCCGGCGATCCGAAGTTCATCGCCGCCGTCCGTGACGCCCTCGTCGGGCGTTGCCCCGCCTGATCCACGCCTACAGTCCTCGGCCGCGTCGAGCATCCGATGGAACCGGCCCGAACGCGCCCAGTGTCACCGGCGGGCACACGTCCGTGCGGTTCCAGCAACTCGAGCGCATGCAGCCCCGGTCGATTCGCCCGTGAATTGCCCGCCACCTGCGGAAACTTCGAGCTATCACCAATTGGAACGAGTTTCGAGGAAAAATGGCCTTTCAATTTCACAAAGCCGCTACCGGGCGGTAAGGTTCGCGCTCGATCGCGGCGGTGAAGCGCCAAAGCCCTGTTCCGGCAATGGAGTTCGTGTGCTCGAAATTCATCACTTCAGCTACGGGTGGGTGACGCCCGTGCTGGCCTATGTCATGTCCGTCACGGGCTCGCTGCTCGGACTGCGATGTACGGCACGGGCACGGGCCGGTGGTGGACGGCGCGGGTGGTTGATCGCGGCGGCGGTGGCCATCGGGGGCACCGGGATCTGGGTGATGCACTTCATCGCCATGCTCGGATTCTCGATTCACGGGGCCACGATTCGCTACGACATACCCATCACGCTGTTGAGCGCCGGGATCGCCATGGTGGTGGTGTGGCTGGGACTGTCCATCGTGACGCGGGAACGGCGGGGACGGTGGGAGCTGCCGGTGGGCGGCGCGATCACCGGAACGGGCGTGGGTGCGATGCACTACGCCGGAATGTACGCCATGAAATCGGATGCGATCGTCCGGTACGACCCGGCGCTGGTCACGCTGTCCATGGTGATCGCGGTGGTGGCGGCGACGGTGGCGCTGTGGTTCACGCTGCACATCAACGGAATCCTCGCCACCATCGGCGCGGCCCTGATCATGGGTGTGGCGGTATGCGGCATGCACTACACCGGCATGGCGGCCATGAGCGCGCACCATGCGGCGAACCCGACCACGCCCTCCGGCGCGGGAGCCATGGAGTTGCTTGCGCCGCTGATGATCTCGGTGAGCATGGTGACCCTGGTCCTGCTCATCCACGTGGGACTGACCGAGGTGGACGAGCGCAGCCGCCGCGAGACGCTGCCGCGGACGCCGGCGCCCGAACCGTGGTCGCTGGCCGGCAGCAACCCGGCCGCACCCCGGACCACGACTACGCAGCCGCCCCGCTACCGACCCTGACCGCCGGGTCCGCCCCGGCCCAGGATGCTTTGCGCAGCAACCACTCCAGTGGCCCCTGGTCGAAGCGGCTCAGCCACCACCGGGAGACCACCCCCTGAACCGCGAGGATCAGCAGACACAGCACGACCGTATGCGACCAGGCCCGCGGCGCGTCCGGAACGATGCCGAGGAACCGCGCGGCGAAGCGCAGGCCGACCACGATGAGGGTGGCCGCCACATAGTTGGTGAGCGCCGTGCGGCCCAGCGCCGCCAGCACCGGGGTGATCACCGCGAAAGCCCTTGTGCGAGTGAGCATCGACACGAGGCAGGCATAGGTCGCCGCCATGAGCAGCCCGACGGCCGCACCGGCCTCCGGATGCCCCCACTGCCACAGGACTCCGGCGGCGCTGGCCGATACCAACACCAGCGCGGCTGTCGGCAGTGCCTGGCCCGCAACGGCTTCCCATCGTCGCGGCAGATCGGCCAGGCCCGCCGCGAACCCCAGCAGGAACAGCCCGGGCACCAGCACCAGGCCACCACCCTGCGCGACCCCGGCGACGGTGAGCAGCGCACCCGCCGCACCGGTCACCGGGATCGCCCACCGCTGCGGCAGGAAGGTCGACGGCAGCAACACCGTGAGCCCCGCGATGGCGTACGGCAGCAGCGCTTCCCCCGGTTGCAGCAGTTGATGGAGCGCACCCAGCGCCGCCAGAGCGAGAATCCGCCGCAGCAGCACCACGCGCGGCGCCGCCGCCCGGCGGCGTGCCGAGCGCCACATGAGCGCGAAGCCGATCCCGAACAGCAGCGAGAACAGCGGGAAGAACCGCCCGTACACGGCGAGTTCCAGCACCCGCGGGACGGGGTCGAGCGCACCGTCGCGCACCGGCTCGAGCCGCAGTATGGCAGGCGCATTGGCGAAGAGGATTCCGCACAGCGCGAATCCACGCAGGACATCGAGGCTCGGCAGTCGTCGCATGCCCTCATGCTGGCCGCCGTGGCATCCGTCCGGCATCGGCCGAACGGCCGGTATCCGCTCACCCGCGTCGGCCGATCGGCCGATCTCAGTCCATGAGCCCGCCCCGCCAGGCGCGGGCCGCCACCTCCACCCGATTCCGGGCCGACAGCCGCCGCTGCACGCTCGCGATATGGGTTTTCACCGTGCCGAGCGACAGGTGTAGCCGCTCCCCGATCTCCGCATTGGTCGCGCCCTGCGCCACCAGCCGGGTCACCTCCAGTTCGCGTGGGCTGAGGGCGGCGATCGCGGCCGCCAGTTCGGGTGGCACCCGGCGGCCCGCGCGGGCGTGGGTGCGGCGCAGCAGCCCGGTGGTGAGTTCCGGGCCGATCAGGGCGTCACCGGCGACGGCCGCACGCACGGCGGCCAGCAACAGGTCCGGACCCGAGTCCTTGAGCAGGAATCCGGTCGCCCCGTGGGCGAGCGCGGTATCGACATAGTCGTCGTCGTTGAAGGTGGTCACCACGACCACGCGCGTCTCGCCGCTGATCTGGCGGCACACCTGGAGTCCGTCCAGTCGCGGCATCCGGATATCCAGCAGCGCCACATCGGGCCGATGCTCGCGCACGGCCGCCACCGCCGCGGCACCGTCGGCGCACTGGGCCACCACCTCGATATCGGGCGCGCTGTCGAGGATCAGCGCGAAACCCATGCGCACCATCTCCTGGTCGTCGGCTATCAGTACCCGAATCGTCATATCCCGCCAGCCTTTCCATCGACCGGGAGCCGCGCGGACACCCGCCAGCGGCCGTCGGGCCGACGACCCGCGGTGACGCTGCCGCCCACCGCCGCCGCTCGCGCGGTCAGTCCGGTCAGCCCGGTGCCACCGCCGCCACCCAATCCCGCTGTCCCGGAACCGTTGTCACACACCTCGACGATCAACTCGGCACCACGGACCCGCACCACCGTATCGATGCGGCTCGCGTCGGCGGCATAGCGCCGAATGTTGTTGAACGCCTCCGCCAGCACCCGGTGCGCCGCCAACAGCACCGCATCGGCCACTCCGGCGTCACGCACGTCCGGGTCGATGTCCGACACCACCTCGGCGGCGACGGTATCGGCGAAACGCGAGACCAGATCGTCGAGGTCGTAGGTGCCGCGCGAGCCCGCACCGTCGCCCAGGGTGTCGACCAGCGAACGGATATCGCCCAGTGCCCGCCGCCCCGACTGTTCGATGCGTTCCAGCAGCGGCCGGGTCCGCTCCCCCGCTCCCGCCTGTGCGGCCTGCGCCAGCACCACCATCCCCATCACCTCGTGCGCGATGACATCGTGCAGTTCCCTTGCCATCTGGGCACGTTCGCCCGCGACGGCCGCACTGCGCTCGGCCACCAGCCGCTGGCGCTGGGCCCGCACGAGCAACCCGATGCCCAGCGCGGTGACCGTCGGAACGGTGACGATCAACACCGCCGTCGGCGCATCGGCGGTCCGCAGGGCGAAGGCCGAGCCGACCGCCGCAACGGCCAGCGCACCGGTGAGCCCGGCGTCGGCGATGCCGACGATCCGCGACGCGGTCACCCCGCTGGCGACCACGGCCACCCACGCCGAGGCCACCGCCCAACCGTGCCCGCCCGGCGACCACAGGCTCACCGCGACGATCACGAGCACCAGCCCCGCCAGGGCGGCCACCACCCCGGCGCGTCGGAGGAGTGGCACCGCGTCCTCCCGCGCCGCCGTCCAGCAGGCCCAACTCCCCAGCGCCGCCCCGCCCGCGTCCACGCCCGTCCACGGCAGCGACCCCGTGGCATTCAACTCCAGCAGCGCGGCCAGCCCGGCGGGCAGCACGCACAGCGCGAACAGGAGGCGACGCATAGGCCCGACCCTAGCGGGCCGAGCGAGCCGGTTCGACAATCCAGCGCATCGACAGCAAACTGGCGGAGGTGCACCACCAGTTGGAGTTGATCTTCCTGGTCCTGTTCGCGACGATCCTGGCGCAGCCGCTGGGCAAGCGGATAGGGCAGGCTCCGGCCGTGCTCATGACGGCCTTCGGATGTGTGCTCGCCCTCATTCCCTCGGTGCCGGAGATCCACATCGATCCGGAGCTGATCCTGCCGATGGTGCTGCCGCCGCTGCTCTACGCCCAGGCGCGGCGCACCTCGTGGCGTCAGTTCGCCGACAACTGGAGTGCCATCGTCATGCGGGCGGTGGTGCTGGTCATCGTGACCACGGCGGCCACGGCCTGGGTGTTCCACGAGATGTTCCCGACGGTGCCGATCGCCGCGGCGGTGGCGTTGGGCGCGCTGGTGGCGCCACCGGATCCGGTGGCGGTCTCGGCGCTGGCGGGCAAGCTGGGGCTGCCGCGCCGCCTGGTGTCGGTGCTCGAGGGTGAGGGGCTGTTCAACGACGTCACCGCCATCGTCATCTACACGGTGGCCGTTCAGGCGGTGCTGACCGGGACGTTCTCGGCGTGGAGCGCAGCCTGGGAGTTCGTGCTGTCGGCGCTGGTCGCGGTGGGCGTGGGGTTGGCGCTGGGCTGGCTGGGCACCATGCTCATGAAGCGGTTGAGCGAAGCGCCGTGGCAGGTGGCGCTGGGGCTGCTGCTGCCCTTCGCGGCCTACGGCATCGCCGACGCCCGCGGCGGTTCGGGAGTGCTGGCGGTGCTGGTGAGCGCGCTGTATCTGACCGACGCGGCAACGGATTTCAGCGACAGCGCCTATCGGACGGTGGGCGACTCCTTCTGGGAGATCACCGAAATGCTGGTCACCGGTTTCGCTTTCGGCCTCATCGGCCTGGAACTGAGCACCGTGTTGCGCACCACCGGCCCGGACTGGCCGCGCTTCCTCACCGGAGCGGCGGCCGTGGTGGCGGTGGTGGTCGGGCTGCGCCTGCTGTGGCTGCTGGGCACCACCGCGGTTTTCCGGGGCTGGTGGCGCACCCGCGACAAGGATGAGCCCTACACCTGGCGGGAAACCCTGGTCACCTGGTGGGCGGGGATGCGCGGCGTGGCGACGGTCGCGCTGGCCCTCGCCGTGCCGTTCACCACCGCCGACGGCGAGCCCTTCCCCGGGCGCACCGAGATCCTGTTCACCGCCTTCGCCGTCGTGCTGTTCACCCTGCTGCTCCAGGGCCCGACACTGCCCGCCGTGGTGCGCGCGACCGGTGTGCACGCCGACACCGAACTCGAACGCACCCTGGAACGCCAACTGTGGACGCGGGTCCTCAATGCGGAACTGGCCCGCCTGAAACAGATTTCGACCACCGAGGATCTGCCGGAGGACGTCTACGTGCGGCTGCGCGAATCCTTCGAACGCCGCCTGGCCCAAGCCGATCCGGAGGCGGCCGACGACAAGGCCCGCCTCGCCACCGACAAGACCCTGAAGTTCACCACCGAGATGCGCCGGATCACCCATGAGGTGATGGAGGCGGGCCGCACCGAAGCCCTGACGGCCCGCCGCGAACCGGGTATCCCACCGGATGTGGTGGATCGGGTGATGCGCCGCCTGGACCTGCGGTCCAACCCCATGCCCTGATCTCGGCCGCCCGGTCAGTCGGCGGTACCACTCTCGAATCGGACGGCCGACACCATGGCCAGCGCCAATGCCTCGGGATCGTCGCCACCGAGATCCGATCCCACCAGCGCGCCCTCACGCCACAGATGCGCGAAACCGTGCACCAGCGACCAGGCCGCGAGCTGACCGGCCCGGTGGTCCTCCTGATCGATGCCCAATTCCGCTATGCCGGACCGTAATTCCGCCCCGGAGCGACGGCGTGCCGCGATCAGCCGATCATCGTCGACGCACAGCAGGTCGCGCCGGAACATGACGTCGAAATGGCCGGGGTTGCGCCGCGCGAAGCCGATGTAGGCGAGGGCCACGGCACGGAAATCCCCTGCCGCGCCGTGCAATTCCGCCGCCAGCAGTTCGAATCCCTCGATGGCGAGTTCCGTGAGCAGTCCCTGTTTGTTGCCGAAGTGATGGGCGGGTGCGGCATGCGAGACTCCGGCCCGCTGGGCGAGGGCGCGCAGTGATACCGCGTCCACGCCGTCCTGAGCGATCTGTTCGGCCGCGGCCCGCAGCAGCGCGGCGCGCAGGTCGCCGTGATGGTAGGCGCTCTTGGTCATCTCTCGATCCTGACGCCAAATCTTGTCATTGACAAGTTCTCGCCGCGGGTTCTAATCTAGCCATTGTCAAGATTCGCTGCTCGCCCCTCAGGAGTGCCCCATGGCGCCACTCATCGCCCTCATCGCCGTCACCGGACTGTCTCGCCTCATCGGCCTGCTCGGTGTCGACTGGCTCGACTCCTGGCCACACGCCACACGCGTCGGTCTGGCCGCCATGTTCCTGCTGACCGCGAGCGCGCATTTCACCCAGCCCAAACGTGACGCCCTGATCGCCATGGTCCCGCCCGCCTTCCCCAACGCGGCGGCCATGATCACCCTCACCGGCGTCCTGGAGGCGGCCGGTGCGGTGGGCCTGCTGCTGCCGCCGGTCGCCCCGGTCGCGGCATTGTGTCTGGCGGCGCTGCTGATCGTCATGTTCCCGGCCAATATCCGAGCCGCGCGGACCGGCGGCGGGGTCAAGACGATGCCGCTGCCCGCTCGCACGGTGGTGCAGGGCGTCTTCCTCGCCGCCTGCGTACTGGCCGCGTTCTGACGGAAGCCGCCAGGCGCACCGGATGATCGCCCCCCGCACGAATGCGGGGGGCGATCACCTGTCGGCTCACACCTGCGCGCCACCCGCCTCGAGAACGAGCGCGTCGACACCGGGCACCAGCGCGCTCACCGAGGTGTCCTTCAGATCCACACCGGAGCGCCCGAGTCTGCGGGCGCCCTCGACCAGACCCGCCGCCACCCGCGCCGCACGCTCGTAGCCGAGCCCTTCCGGCGGATGGATATTGGAGATGCAATTGCGCTCGGAGTCGGCCCGCCCCGGACGCGGCAGGTGGGTGAGATAGATGCCGAGGCTGTCGGCGACCGACAGGCCGGGACGCTCCCCGATGAGTACCAGAACGGTTGCGACGCCGAGACTTTCACCGATGTGATCACCCAGCGCCACCCGCGCCTGGGTGGCGATGACCGGCGGGGCGAGGGTGTAGCGCTCCCCCAACACCGCTACCAGTGCCCGCAGCATGGGCACACCGTGTTCGGCGAGCGCCCGGGGCGACAAACCGTCGGCGAGCACGAAACCGATATCGGCCCCGGTTCCGGGTGACGCCGAAACCCTCTGCCCGACATGACTACTCGGATCCATCTCGATGCCCGGACCGGTGCGCCCACCCGCCGAGGGCGACAGTGCCTCCCCGACCACGGCGCGCACAGAGGGCGTACGTGCCGTCCCTGGCGCATCCGTCGCGGTAACACTCGACGCGGTGGCATTCGACGCGACGGAATGCGGCTCGATGGCGTATGCGGCGGCTTCCGGCGCGCTCGTGCGCGTCCGCTCGATCGCACCCGCCGCGATCGCGGGCAGTCGTCCGAGGTCCGGGCGGCGCAGATACTCCGATCGGTCCGCCGCGCGACTACGCACGTGCGTCGGCCGCCCCAGACCGAGCTCCGCCACCCGCGCGGCCAGGTCGTCCACCGCGAGTGGCGTGTGCACCGCGTCCCGCGCCGCCGCATGCGCGGCCCGGAAGTCCAGCACCCGTTCGGTGGGCAGCGCGTCCCCGGTGCGGCCCAACCCGATCCGCGCCTGGGTGGTGCGCCGCAACTCGGCCCAGAACTCCTCCGAGGTACCCGTACGGGCGGTATCGGTACGGAGGCTATCGCCGCGCACGGGCCTCATGACGCACTCGCCAGGGCGCGCAGCGGCGAGGTGAGCGGCTCGACCGGCCGCACCCGGCCGTCGGCGTCCAGCATGCCCAGCCGGTCCAGCCAGCCCGCGAATTCGGGAGCTGGCCGCAGCCCCAGCACCTTTCGCACGTACAGGGCATCGTGGTAGGCGAGGCTCTGGTACCCGAGCATGACGTCGTCGGCCCCGGGCACCGCGATGACGAAGGCGACACCGGCCGCGCCGAGCAGGGTGAGCAGGGTATCCATATCGTCCTGGTCGGCCTCGGCGTGGTTGGTGTAGCAGACGTCCACGCCCATGGGCAGGCCCAGCAGTTTGCCGCAGAAGTGGTCCTCGAGTCCCGCGCGGATGATTTGCTTGCCGTCGTAGAGGTATTCCGGACCGATGAACCCGACCACCGTATTCACCAGCAGCGGATCGAGATCACGGCAGACCGCGTAGGCGCGGGCCTCCAGGGTCTGCTGGTCCACCGGGTTCCCGCCGGTGCCGAGGTGCGCGCCCGCCGAGAGCGCCGACCCCTGCCCGGTCTCCAGGTACATGACATTGTCGCCGACCGTCCCGCGACCCAGTGCGCGCCCCGCCGCATTCGCTTCCCGCAGCAGCGAGATATTCACGCCGAACCCGGAATTCGCGCCCTCGGTGCCGGCCACGGACTGGAACACCAGATCCACCGGGGCACCCGCCTCGATCAGCCCGAGCGTGGTGGTGACGTGCGAGAGCACACACGACTGCGTCGGAATGTCGAACCGCTGCCGCACCTCGTCGAGCAGGTGCAGCAGATCCGCGGTGGCCCGTGGCGAGTCGGTGGCCGGATTGATGCCGATCACGGCGTCGCCGCAGCCGAGCAGCAGCCCGTCCAGTACGGCGGCGGCGATACCGCGCGGATCGTCGGTGGGATGGTTGGGCTGCAAGCGGGTGGCCAGGGTGCCCGGAAGTCCCACCGTGGTGCGGAATCCGGACCGCACCTCGGTGGCCGAGGCGACCGCGATGAGGTCTTGATTACGCATGAGCTTGCTGACCGCCGCCACCATTTCCGGTGTGAGCCCACGGGATACGGCTGCGAAGGTGGCGGCCGCGTGTTCGGTGGCGGCCACCGCCAGTAGCCAGTCCCGCAGTCCGCCCACGGTCAGGTGCGAAATCTGCTGGAACGCGACGCGATCGTGGGTGTCGACAATGAGCCGGGTGACCTCGTCGCTCTCGTACGGCACCACCACGTCGTTCAGGAAGGTGAGCAGCGGCACCTCCGCCAGCGCCCACTGCGCGGCCGCCCGTTCGGCGTCGGAATGCGCCGCGCACCCGGCCAATTCGTCACCGCTGCGGCGCGGCGTCGCCTTGGCCAACAGCTCGACCAACCCGTCGAACCGGT
The DNA here is from genome assembly GCF_000308635.1 of Nocardia otitidiscaviarum NBRC 14405. GTDB lineage: Bacteria > Actinomycetota > Actinomycetes > Mycobacteriales > Mycobacteriaceae > Nocardia > Nocardia otitidiscaviarum. Next base: position 47,898 of record NZ_BAGD01000085.1, read on the forward strand.
AACTCACGCCGCCGATGCGCTGCTGGTACACCGTCATTCGAGCTCCTTCTCGGCGCGGGCCAGGATCGCGAACTCCTCATCGGGTGAGGCCGCGACCAGCCGATGGCGACTGTAGAGGGCGAAATAGAGCATGAAGGCGCAGAACGCGGCGAACGTCCAGCCCGCGGCCACCGGATCCACCAGGAAGGTCGCTACCACGGACACACACGCGATCACGAGCGCGAACCCGGTGGTCACCACGCCACCCGGGGTGCGATACGGCCGCCGCATACCCGGCTCGCGCACCCGCAGCACGATATGGCTCACCATCATGAGCACGTAGCTGACCGCCGCCCCGAAGACGGCCATGTTCAGCAGCATCGCGCCTTCGCCGGTCAGCGACAGCCCGAAACCGATCACACCCGGCACGATCAGCGCCCACACCGGGGCCTTGCGGGAGTTGGTGACCGACAGGCTGGTCGGCAGATATCCGGCCCGCGACAGCGCGAAGGTCTGCCGGGAGTAGGCGTAGACGATGGAGAAGAAGCTGGCCACCAGCCCGGCCAGGCCGATGTAGTTCACCGCCGTGGCCGCGCCACCACTGCCCAGCGCCTCGACCAGCGGATTTCCGGAGGTCGAGAGCGCTTGCGCGCCAATCGCTCCCGTGGACAGCACCAGTACGCTGCCGCCGGTCACCAGCAGCACCAGCATGGCCGCGATAATGCCCTTGGGCACGTTCTTCTCCGGCTCGCGCGCCTCCTCCGCGGCCAGCGGCACCCCTTCGACGGCCAGGAAGAACCAGATCGCGAACGGAATCGCCGCCCAGACGCCGAAAGCGCCGAACGGCAGGAACTCCGAGGCCCCCGCCGCCCCGGTATCGACGGGAATATCGGTGAGATTGCCCAGGTCGAAACGGCCCCAGGCCGCCACCGCGAACACCACCAGCCCGATCAGCGCGATCACCGTGATCGCGCACATCACCTTGAGCGCCTCCCCCGCCCCGGCCAGGTGAATGCCGATGAACAGCGCGTACACCGCCAGATACACCCACCAGCCGTCGGTGATCCCGAACAGGTTCAGCGACTCCACATACGCGCCGATGAAGGTGGCGATGGCCGCCGGTGCGATGGCGTACTCGATGAGAACCGCGGTGCCCGTGGCGAATCCGCCCCACGGCCCGAGCGCCCGGCGGGCGAAGGTGTAGCCGCCGCCCGCCGCGGGCAGCGCCGCCGACAGTTCCGCCATACCCAGCACCATGGCCAGGTACATGCCCGCGATGAGGACGGTGGCGATCAAGAGCCCACCGAATCCGCCCTCGGCCAGGCCGAATTCCATCCGGAATAGTCACCGGAGATCACATAGCTCACGCCGAGCCCGGCCAGCAGCAGCCAGCCCGCCGATCCGGAGCGCAGGGTCCGCTTGGCCAGATAATCCTCGGCGGTGTCCGCCGTCGGCCTCGAAGCAGTCGTCATGCAGGTTGCCCGTACCCCTCGTACTCGGTTGGTCACATGCCCAGAGGGCTGACCTGTAGATCCTCCGGACCTATATTGCTGATGTGTAACTACGAGTTTGTGGCGGCATGACGCCGCGTTACGGACCCGCGTGCGTGCCGATCCGCCGCGGACCGAGCACAATCGCAGCTATGCCGCCCGTACCGCACCGGTACCGGTCCCCGTGGACCCGGACCCTCGATCTCGCCGACGAGCTACGCCGGTGGTGTAGCTGGTGGCGGCGACCACACCGGCCGCGGCGGGCGGTGCGAGCCGTGCGCGACCACCTGGCGGCGGCACCGGCCAGCGTTTGCTACGCGTTCACGCTCTTCGTCACCTACTGGACGCTGCGGGGTGCGAACGAGATCACCGACCGCCACATCATCTTCTCGGCCTCCACCAACCTCGCGAATATGCGCCGCGACCCTGTCCAGGTGCTGGTGGCCTCGGCGTTCTGGGTGGACGGCGACTTCCCGTGGGAGTTCATCATCACCTTCCTGACGGTGATGGCCGCCGCCGAACGCTGGCTGGGCACCCTGCGCTGGATCGGTGTGTTCGCCATCGGGCACGTCGGGGCCACACTCGGCACCGTCACCGGAATCGCCTACGCCGTGGAGCATCGCCTGATTCCGCTGCGGGTGGCGCTGGCCTCGGATGTCGGCCCCAGCTACGGCATTTCGGCCGTGCTGGCGGCGCTCACCTTCCGACTGCGGGGGGTGCCGCGACTGCTGTGGGCGGGCCTGCTCATCATCGTCTACGTCGGGGCGGCGGTGCGCGGGCGCACGTTCACCGACTACGGCCACGTCCTGGCCATGACCATCGGCTTCCTCATCGCCGGATCGGCGGTCTTCGCCACCCGGCGGCTGGAACGCGAGTCAGCGCCCCACGGGCTCGGCGCGGGGCCGGTCCTGCTTGATGAAGCCGACGGCGGGTTCGACCAGCCGGGCGGCGATCGGCCCGAGTATCGCCATCAGTAGTACGTAGGCCGAGGCCAGCGCGGCGAGTTCACCGTCGACGCCGCCCATCGTCACCGCCAATCCGGCGATGACGATCGAGAATTCGCCGCGCGCCACCAGCGCAGCACCCGCACGGGCCCGACCCATCCGCCGGATGCCCTGCCGTTTGGCCGCCCGCCACCCGGTGCCCACCTTGGTCAGGGTGGTGACAACGACCAGTGCGACCGCCCAGCCGAGCACCGGTGGAATGGCGGTGGGATCCGTATTGAGACCGAAGGCCACGAAGAAGATCGCCGCGAACAGGTCCCGCAGCGGCTCCAGCAGTTTCGCCGCCTGCTGGGCGGTCGATCCCGAGATGGCGATGCCGAGCAGGAACGCGCCGACCGCGGCCGAGACGTTCAGCGCCGACGCCACCCCCGCGACCAGCAGCGCCGCGCCCAGCAGTTTGAGCAGGAACACCTCCCGGTCCTCGCTGTCCACGACCGCCGAGACGTACCTGCCGTAGCGCAACGCGACGACGAGCACCACCGTGATGGCGAGCATGGCGATGGCGAGTGTCTTCAGCCCGGCGGCGAAGCCCAGCCCGGCCAGCATGACGGTGAGGATGGGCAGGTACACCGCCATGGCCAGGTCTTCGAAGACGAGGATGGACAGGATCACCGGCGTCTCGCGGTTACCGAGTCGGCCGAGGTCGTTGAGGACCTTCGCCACGATGCCCGAAGAGGAGATGTAGGTGACTCCGCCCATGGTGATCGCGCCGACCGTGCCCCAGCCGAGGATCAGCGCCACCAGCACACCGGGCGTCGCGTTGGCGACGATATCGAGCAGCCCGGCCAGCCAGGATCGCCGCAGCCCGGTCACCAGTTCCGCGGCCGTGTACTCGAGCCCGAGCAGCAGGAGCAGCAGCACGACGCCGATTTCCCCGGCGAGATGGCCGAATTCGACCGCGACGTGCAATTCCACGATCCCGCCGGTACCGAAGGCCAGCCCGCCCAGCAGGTACAGCGGAATGGGCGACATGCCGAACCGTCCGGCGATCCGGCCCATCCAGCCGAGCACGAACAAGATCGCGCCGAGTTCGACGAGTCCTAGCGCCGTCGGATCCACGCCGCCTCAGCCGTCGGCGAGGATACGCGCGGCCGCGTCCAGGCCCTGCGGTGTGCCGACCACGACGAGCAGATCACCGGAATCGAGGACGAAGTCCGGGCCGGGCGAAGGATGCAGCTGTCCGGCCCGCATGATCGCCACGATGGAGGCTTTGGTGCGGGTGCGCATCCCGGTCTCCCCCAGCATCCGCCCCCGGTAGGGCGAATTGTTGTTGATCGGGAGCTGCCGGGTGGTGATGCCGGGCAGGTCCCGATGGTCTTCCTTGAGGCTCTCCACCAGCTGCGGCGCGCCGAGCAGATTGGCCAGTACCGCCGCCTCGTCGGTGGTCAGCGGCACCTGGGCCAGGCAGGCATCGGGATCGTCACGCTGCGCGACGATCAGGTCGATGCCCCCGTCGCGGTGCACCACCACTCCGATCCGGCGACCGCCGCGGGACTCGAAATCTTTCCGCACACCGATGCCGGGCAGCGCAGTAACGTCGACGTTCACGACGTCCAGATTAGGACAGATCCCCCCGCGGCAGCTCCACCGGCACGAAGCGACCGTCCGGACCGGGCCGGAACTCGGTGACCTCGACGACCGCCGCCACCGGCAGCGGCCCGTAGAGATGCGGAAACCGCATGGATTCCGGGTCGGTCGGCACGCCCGGCTCCCAGCGCACCGGATCGGTCAGGCGGGCCGGGTCCAGCCACAGCAGCACCAGGTCGCGGCGGCCCGCGAACAGGCGATCGGCGGGCAGGTGCACCTGCCGCGGTGCGGACAGATGGATGAAGCCGACCTCGGCCAACGAGGGAGCGCGCAGTTCCCCGGCCGCGCGCGCCGCCTCCCAGTCCGCCCGCGAACAGATGTGCAGGAGCGGGCCGCTGTACTCCGATACCGTCTCGGGTGCGTCGAGTGCCATGCCGCCACGCTAGCGGTGTCCACGACGCGCGGTCTCTGATAGACCGGTGGCCATGAACCCGTCGCTCATCATGTCCGCCCGCGATATCGAATTCCTGCTCTACGACTGGCTGGACGTGGAGTCGCTGACGACGCGGGACCGCTACGGCGACCACTCGCGCGAGACCTTCGACCAGGTGCTGCGGCTGAGCCAGGATCTCGCCGCCCGCTACTTCGCGCCGCACAACCGCGACAGCGACCTGCACGAGCCCACCTTCGACGGGGAGAAGGTGCACATCATCCCCGCGGTCGGCGAGGCGCTGCGGGCCTTCGCCGATGCCGGGATGATCGGCGCGGCCATGGATTACGAGGTCGGCGGCATGCAGCTGCCCTACAGCGTGTTCACCGCCTGCATGTCGTGGTTCCACGCCGCCAATGTGGGCACCACCGGATACGCGCTGCTCACCGTCGGCAATGCCAATCTGCTTGCCACGCACGGCAGCCCGGAGCAGGTCGACCGCTTCCTGCGCCCCATGCTCGACGGCAGCAGCTTCGGCACCATGGCGCTGTCGGAGCCGCACGCCGGATCCAATCTCGCCGACATGACCACCCGGGCGGTCCCCCAGCAGGACGGCACCTACCGGCTGTTCGGCCGCAAGATGTGGATTTCCGGCGGGGATCACGAACTCTCGGACAATATCGTGCATTTGGTGCTGGCCCGGATCCCCGACGCACCGGCGGGCACCCGCGGCATCTCGCTGTTCATCGTGCCCAAGTACCTGCCCGCCGCCGACGGCACGCCGGGCGAACACAACGACGTGGCGCTGGCGGGCATCAACCACAAGATGGGATGGCGCGGCACGGTCAATACCGCGCCGGTCTTCGGCGACGGCCGCTACACCCCGGGTGGAGCCGCCGGTGCCGTCGGCTACCTGGTCGGCGAGCCCAATCGCGGTCTGGCGTATATGTTCTCGATGATGAACGAGGCGCGCCTGGGCGTCGGCCTGGCCGCCACCGCCCTGGGCTACACCGGATACCTCAAATCCCTGGACTACGCCCGCACGCGGCCGCAGGGCCGCCCGCAGGGGGTGCGCGACGGCGCGCAGGTGCCCATCGTGCGGCATCCGGATGTGCGGCGGATGCTGTTGGCGCAGAAGGCGTACGCGGAGGGCGCGCTCGCGCTCCAGCTGTACTGCGCCAAGCTGGTCGACGATCTGCGCACCGGTACCGACGCCGAGCGCGCCGCCGTGCTGCTGCGCATCCTCACCCCGGTCGCCAAGAGCTGGCCGTCCCAGTGGTGCCTGACCGCCAACGATCTCGCCATCCAGGTGCTCGGCGGTGCGGGCTACACCCGCGACTACGACGTCGAACAGCACTACCGCGACAACCGGCTCAATCCCATTCACGAGGGGACGCACGGCATTCAGAGCCTGGACCTGCTGGGCCGGGCCGTCACCGCCGACGGGGGCAGCGCGCTCACCGCCCTGCTCGACGCCATCGCGACCACGGTGACCGCCGCGCGCGACACCGGCGATACGGAGCTCACCGCCTTCGCCGACGCCCTGGACCTGGCGGCGGGCCGGGTCGCCACCACCACCGCCACGCTGTGGCAGGACCTCCATCCGGAGACGGCGCTGGCCAACTCCGCGGCGTATCTGGAGGCGGTCGGGCATGTGGTGCTGGCTTGGATCTGGTTGCAGCAGTCCCTGGTTGCCAGCGGCGGCGACGCCTTCGCGCTCGGCAAGCGCGCGGCGGCGCGCTACTTCTTCCGCTGGGAGCTGCCGCGGACCGGTCCGCTGTTCGACCTGCTGGTCTCGCGCGACCGGACCACGCTGGACCTGGACGAGTCCTGGTTCTGAAACGAGTCCTACTCGCGTTTGCTACCGAGTCCGTGCCGATATCCAATCGGAGTGTGAGTGTCGGTGCCCCCGGGTAGTCTCCCGATAAGACAAATGGATCGGCCTGTTCCGGAGGGTGATATCGGCGTTTCGCGAATGCGGCCGCGGGCTGTTCGCTTCTAGCGAAACCGCAGGTCGTGTTATCGAAAACACAAAGAAACATTCTCGGGAACAAAGCCCCCGTCCCGAACGTCTGACAAAGTAGTCATAGCCACTGCTGGGAAGTAGCGGTAGCGAGCTCACGGAGAGGTCCGTGAGCCCCACACCAGGCGAACGGTGTGTGAGCACCCGGAGCCAGGACGGAGGAGTCATGCCAGGAACCCTGACTAGCACCCCACTGACCGCGGTCGACCGTTGCGACCGCTGCGGGGCAGGCGCGCGCGTGCGTGCGACCCTTCCCGGTGGTGGAGAGTTGCTCTTCTGCCAGCATCACGCCAATGAGCACATGGATCGTCTTCGTGAGCTCGAAGCCGTGATCGACACGGAGTCGGCACCGGCGCTGTAATCAGCTCCTCCGCCTCGCGGTATGTGAACGCGAGGGGTCCGCTCGACAACTGAATCTTCCCAACAGAAAACCCGACAGCGGGCGACCACACGGTCGCCCGCTGTCGCGCTCTCTGCCCGCCGATTTGACACGAACCGAATCGAGGTGTCCCCTGTCCGCCATCCACGTCACCTACCTGCCGGACCGGCACATGTTCGCCCTCTGGACCTGGGCTGGAACCGGCCCCGGCGCCGCCCCGCGCGGTATCGGGGAGCGGGAGACCGTCGCGCTGGCCGTGCCGTCCGGGCGGCGGATCGAGATCGCCGACGTCGAATGCGCCCTGGTGGAACCCGAGCGACTCCCGACACTGACACTGCCCGACCTCGCGGGCTCCGGCCGGGCGTGGCTCGCGGCGCTCACCGACACACCCGGTCCGCTCCCCGCCGCCGCGCACGCGGTGCCCAATGCGGCGGGAACGGCCGTGGTGTCCGCCGAGCGGGCACTGCGAACCCTGCGGGAGACGGTGGCCCTCTCCGGCGAACTGCGCTCGGGCCTGAAGGCGGAACTCCGGCCGTACCAGGCCCGCGGCATCACCTGGCTGCGGGAGACGACCACCGCGCACGGCGGTGCGGTCCTGGCCGATGAGATGGGCCTCGGGAAGACGGTGCAGGCCATCGGCTTCCTGCTGGGGCGGGCCGCCGAGGGACCGCAACTGGTGGTGTGCCCGACCTCCCTGGTCGGCAACTGGGTGCACGAGATCGAACGATTCGCGCCCGGCCTGCGCGCCGTCGCCTGGCGGGGCGGGCAGCCGCCGCACGCCACGGCGGGCACGGTGGTGGTCACCGGCTATCCCACGCTGCGCGGGCACGGCCCCGTCCTGGCCGAAACACACTGGGCCGCGGTGGTGTTCGACGAGGCGCAGGTCCTGAAGAATCCGCGCACGCAGGTGGCCAAGGCGGCGCGGGCCATCGACGCGGCGGTACGGGTGGCGCTCACCGGAACCCCGGTGGAGAACCATCTCGACGAGCTGTGGGCGTTGCTCAACCTGGTGGTGCCCGGGGAGTTCACGCACCGGTCGCAGTTCCGGCGGCGATTCGTGCGACCCGTGCACGAGGGGTCGGCCGAGGCGGTGCTGCGGCTGCGTGACGCCATCGAACCGGTGGTGCTGGCGCGGCGCAAGGCACAGGTGGCGGCGAGCCTGCCGCCCAAGATCCACAGCGACCTGGTCTGCGATCTGACCGCCGAACAGGAGACGCTCTACGACCGGCTGCTCGACCGCGCCGAGGCGGAAGGCTTCGGGTCCGGAGCGCAACGGCACACGCGCGTGCTGGCGGTGCTGACCGAGTTGAAGCAGGTGTGCAACCATCCCGGCCTCGTCACCGGTGAGCTGGACGAATTGTCCGGGCGCTCGGGCAAGTTCGATGTATGCGCCGATATTCTCGCCAACAATGTGGAGGTGGGCGCGCCCACACTGGTGTTCACGCAGTACCGGCGCACCGGGGAGCTGCTGGTGCGGCTGTGCGCCGAACGGTTCGGGGTGACGGCCCCGTTCTTCCACGGCGGGCTGAACCAGCAGGAGCGCGCCGAGATCGTGCGGCGGTTCCAATCCGCCGACGGCCCACCGGTTCTCGTGCTGAGCCTGAAGGCGGCCGGGACGGGGCTGACGCTGACCCGGGCGGCGGATGTGGTGCATTTCGACCGCTGGTGGAATCCGGCGGTGGAGGCGCAGGCCTCCGATCGCGCGCACCGCATCGGGCAGACCCGCACGGTCACCGTCACCACGCTGACCTCGGGCACCACCATCGAGGAGCACATCGCGGGCATGCACGATCGCAAATCCGCGCTCACCGATCTCACCGATGCCGCCGGGGTGGCGACCCTGGCCCGCCTCGACGACGACCGACTCATGGAACTGCTGCGCCGGAAGCGAGGCAACTGATATGCCCGACAACGAATTCGGTTTCACGACCTGGGGTATGGACTGGGTGCGCCTGGCCGAACCGCTCTCGGTGACCAAACCCGAACCGCTGCTGCCCCGCGCCCGCAGCATCGCCCGGCACGGCGGGGTGCGGACGGAGGTCGAGCACACCGTGGTGCGCGCCACCATCCACCGCGGTTCCGAGGCGTCGGTCACCTACCTGGAGTTCGCGCCGCTGACCGGGGCCGCCACCCGCACCATCGCCGAACTCGTCCCCGCCGGTGCGCTGACCCCGACCGACGAGATGCACGCGGCGATCCGCGCCGCGGGCATCACCCTGGCACCCACCCTCACCAGCGCGGACTGCTCCTGCCGCGCCCGCACCACGCGCTGCGTCCACATGCTCGCCACCTGCTACACCCTCGCTCGCATGGTGGACGAGAATCCCTGGCTGGCCCTGGACCTCCAGGGCTACCGCACGGGCGGCGCGACCGAGGAGGGCCCGGAGCCCGCCCCGGCCCGCTGGACCCCCATCGACAGTCTGGATCCCGCCCGGTTCTTCGACCTCGCCTGACGACGGTCGACACGGCTGGGCGACCGTGGAAATCACCGTCGACCATCCTCGGGTCTCCCAGGAGTACGGCGTGCGCGATGGCGACTTCGCCGATCTGAGCCGAATCGCGACCGGCCGCGGGTCAGGCGTTCGTTCCGCTGTCGACCGTGAGGAACGCGCCGGTGACGCTGCGGGCGGAATCGCTCGCGAGATAGGTGACGGCGGCGGCGATATCGGTGGCCACACCGAAGCGGCCCAGGGCGGTGAGCTGGACCTGCCCCTCGGCGTGATCGCTGTCGGCCGGGTTCATATCGGTGTCGGTGGAGCCGGGCTGGATGAGATTGACGGTGATGCCGCGCGGGCCGAGTTCGCGGGCAAGGGCTTTGGTGAAACCGTTGAGGGCCGATTTGCTCAGGTTGTAGAGCGCCAGTCCGCCGAATGGCGCGTGCTCGACCAGGTTGGTGCCGATGCTGATGATGCGGCCACCCTCGGTCAGATACTTCAGCGCGGCCTGCGCGGCGACGAACGGGGCGCGGGCGTGGATGTGCAGGGCGTTGTCGATCTCGTCGACGGTGAACTCCTCGAACGGCTTGGCAGGGAAGATGCCCGCGTTGTTGACCAGCACATCGAGCCGGCCGAGCTCGGCGGCGGCGCGGTCGACGGCGGCGGCCACCGCGGTGGCGTCGGCGCTGTCGGCCCGAATGGCCACGGCCCGACGACCCAGCGCCTCGAGTTCGGCGACCATGTTCTTCGCCAGCACGTCATTGGCCTGATACGTCAGCGCCACATCCGCGCCCGCGGCGGCGAGCGCGCGGGCGATCGCCGCGCCGATCCCCCGGCTGCCACCGGTCACCAGCGCCACCTTGCCCGTCAGATCCGACATCGGAACCCTCCATCACTTTTTGTGTCGATCAGTACATAAATACCCAAGCAGAGGCCGGGCGGTCGCGTCAAGGGGTATATTTAACGATCGACACAGAAAGGAGTCCGCCATGGCGGAACGCGGACGGCCACGGGCGTTCGACCGCGACATCGCGCTGCGGCGCGCCATGGAGGTGTTCTGGGAGCACGGCTACGAGGGCGCGTCCATGACCGACCTCACCACCGCCATGGGCATCAACTCCCCCAGCCTCTACGCTGCCTTCGGCGGCAAGGAGGCGCTGTTCCGCGAGGCCGTCGCGCTCTACGGCCGCACCGAGGGCGGCCTGACCGAACGCGCCCTGCGCGAGGAGCCCACCGCCCGCGCCAGCATCGAGGCCATGCTGCGCGACAACGCCCGCTCCTACACCACCCCCGGCTCCCCGCGCGGCTGCATGGTGGTGCTGGCGGGCTCCACCTACACCACCCGCAATACCGCCGTCCGCGACTTCCTCATCGATATGCGCAGGTGCACAACCGAAGACATCCGGCGGCGACTGGAACGCGGTGTCGCCGACGGGGATCTGCCGCCGGGCACCGATATCGATGCCCTCGCCGCCTTCTACGCGACCGTGCTGTACGGACTGTCCATTCAGGCCCGCGACGGCGTGGACGACCGCGAACTGCAACGCTCCATCGACACCGCCATGGCGGCCTGGCCGGTACCGACGCGCTGATCCCTTGCCGCCCAGCGCTTGTCGACCTCAGGCGCGCGGCGTCACATCGGATTCGACGATCCGCTCCGACGGCGCGGGCAGTCGCCGCGCCAGCACCTCACCCCGGAAGAACTCCGGCATGGAGCGGGCGAGCAGCAGATACAGCGGCACCCCGAGCAGCAGGGTGCCCACGCCGAGCAGGAAGACCCCGCCGATCTGCCAGTGCGGCAGGAAGGGCAGCGTCCAGGCGGAATCGCCGTAATCGGCCTGCCAGGACGTGACGGCCGTCCAGCCCGCCGCGAACAGCAGCATGCCGCCGCCGAGCGCGGGCAGCACGCCCTTCATGACCAGAGCCCTTCGGTCCGAAGCGAATTCGTGCCGGTACAGCCAGGCGCAGCTGACGCCGGTGAGACCGTAGTAGACACCGATGGAGATGCCGATGGCCGTCACCGCGTCGGCGATGAGCCGCCCGCCGGAGGCAAAGTTCAACGCCACATAGAGCAGCACCGACAGCGCGCCGAACACCACCGTCGAGACGATCGGGGTGCGGAAGCGCGGATGGACGCGGCCGAACGCCTCCGGCAGCGCGCGATGCAGCGCCATGGAGTAGGTGGTGCGGGCGGTCGGCAGAATCGTGGTCTGGGTGGAGGCCGCGGCCGAGGTGAGCACCATGAGGAACAGCAGGTGCACCAGGAACGAGCCGACCGGGCCCGCGCCGAACACCGCGGTGCCGAGCGCGCCGAGCACATCGTCGACATGATCCGGATTGGCCAGGCCCAGCCCCTCGGTGCCGCTGCCCGCGAAGGCCTGCGCCGCCACCGTCACCAGCAGGTACAGCGCGACGAGGGTGATGGTGGACAGCACCGCCGACCGGCCCGGCGTGCGGCGCGGGTCCACCGTCTCCTGGTTCACCGAGACCGCCGAATCCCACCCCCAGTAGATGAACACCATGAGCAGCAGCGCGGTCACGAAATCGTTGAACGAGCCGATCGCGAACGGGTCGAACCACTCCCAACTCGGCGTCGCCGCACCCACGGCGGCGTGCCCGAGGAACACCCGCACCAGCGCGACCACCGCGAACAGCACCAGGATCACGAACTCGACGGCCAGCAGCCAGGACTGCAACCGCGCCGACACATCGATCCCGGCCACCGCCACCGCGGTCATGACCACCAGATAGACAATGCCCAGCAACAACACCCACCAGCTGGTGGCGTCCGATCCGATCCCGTCGGCACCCACCAGCAGGAAGGTGTACTGCGCGCTGATCTGGGCCAGACTCGCCATCACCAGCAGATCCGACACCACGATCGCCCACCCGGCCATCCACCCCGTGAACGGTCCGAACGCCCGCGTCGCCCACACGAAGCTGGTCCCCGGATCCGGTTCCACCGCATTGAGATCCCGATATCCGATGGCCACCAGCAGCATCGGCACGAACGCCAGCAGCACGATGATCGGGGCCTGCAACCCCACGGCCGCGACCACCAGGCCGAGGGTGGCGGTGATGCTGTACGCGGGCCCGGCGGAGGCCACACCGATGACGACGCTGGACGCCAGGGAAAGCGCACCCGACCGCAGGGTGCTCGGAGAAGTCACCGAACAAGGTTAATGGCAACAATCCCGCAACCAGGAATCCGAGGCCACATCCGAGCGGAGCACACCCGAGCGGGGGCCGCACCCGAACGGCGGGGCCGCATCCGAGCCACGTAGGTCCGCGCTCGAGCCGCAGGGACAGCGGCGCGGCTTCCCGGGTGCCGCCGTCCTACATCCGGCGCAGTGCGGCGATCCGCTGCTCGAGCTGATCGGCGGTCGCCAAAGCCGTGGGCGGTCCCCCGCATTCGCGCCGCAGTTCTCCGTGGATCACCCCGTGCGGCTTTCCGGTCCGATGGTGATGCATGGCAACCAGGCTGTTCAGCTCCCGACGCAGTTCCCCGAGCCGGTCGGCGGTCGCCGCCCGCTCGGTGGCCGCGGTGATGCCGGCCCCCGACTCCGGTCGCACCGCGGTGTCCACCGCCGCGCTGCGCTCCTGCAACTGCCGGGTCTGCCGGTCACGCAGCAGCGCCCGCATCTGGTCGGCGTCGAGCAGACCCGGAATGCCGAGGTAGTCGGCCTCCTCGTCACTGCCCGCGAAGGTCGCGGTGCCGAAGGAGTCGCCGTCGTAGATGACCTGGTCGAGTTCGGCGTCGGCGGCGAGGGCGACGAACTTGCGCTCTTCTTCCCCCGGCTCGTCCTGCTGCCGGTTGGCGTCGATGAGCAGTTCGTCCTCGAGGGCGCTGGCCTCGCGGTGCGGTTTGCCGATTACGTGGTCGCGCTGGATCTCCAGCTGCGCCGCCAGGTCGAGCAGCACCGGCACCGAGGGTAGGAAGACGCTCGCGGTCTCCCCGGGTCTGCGCGCACGCACGAACCGTCCGATGGCCTGCGCGAAGTACAGCGGCGTCGACGCGGACGTGGCGTACACACCCACCGCCAGCCGGGGCACGTCGACGCCCTCGGACACCATGCGGACGGCCACCATCCACGGGTCGGTGCTCCGGCTGAACTGGTCGATGCGGTCGGAGGAGCCCGGATCGTCGGAGAGCACCACGGTCGGCTTGCTGCCGGAGATGTGCTCGATCAGTTCGGCGTAGTCGCGGGCCTTCTCCTGATCGGTGGCGATGATCAGGCCGCCCGCGTCCGGCATCCCGGTGGCGCGCAGCTGCCGCAGGCGGGTGTCGGCGGCGGTGAGCACCTTCGACATCCAGTCACCGGCGGGGTCGAGCGCGGTGCGCCAGGCGCGGGCGGTGTGCTCGGCGCTCAGCGGTTCACCGAGCCGGGCCTGATACTCCTCGCCCGCGCTGTCGCGCCAGTGCGCGTCACCGCTGTAGGCGAGGAAGACCACCGGACGCACGACACCGTCCGCGAGGGCCTCGGAATAGCCGTAGGTGTGGTCGGCGCGCGACTTCTCGAAGCCCGACTCGTCGGGCTCGTAACTCACGAACGGAATCTTCGAGTCGTCGCTGCGGAACGGCGTACCGGTCAGCGCCAGGCGTCTGGTGGCGTCGCCGAACGCCTCCTCGACCGCCTCTCCCCAGCTCTTGGCGTCACCGGCGTGGTGGATCTCGTCGAAGATCACCAGCGTGCGCCGGTTCTCGGTGCGCACTCGGTGTTTGAACGGATGCGAGGCCACCTGCGCGTAGGTGACGACCACACCGTGGTAATCCGACGATGTGGAGCCCGTGGAGTTGGAGAAGTTGGAGTCGAGCTGGAGTCCGCTGCGCTGCGCCGAGGCCGCCCACTGGTGTTTGAGGTGTTCGGTCGGCGCGACCACGGTGATCTGGTCGACGGTGCGGTCGGTGAGCAGTTCGGCGGCGATACGCAGCGCGAACGTGGTCTTACCGGCACCGGGCGTGGCCACCGCGAGGAAGTCCCGTGGCTTCGACGTCAGATACTTGGTGAGAGCCCTACGCTGCCATGCACGAAGCGAACCGCCACCACCCGAAGTCACTCGGAAGAGATTAGCGACCGCGACCGACACCGCACCAATTCGACACATCACAGTTGGGTGGTTCCCGACACATTGGCAGGTCGCAAGCCAACCGCAACCCAGGTGGGCGATGCTGTAACCACCATGAACGAGCACGCTGGCCCTTCTGCGACATCCGCCGCACCGAGCGGCGCGCTCGCGCATGTCGCCGCCGCCGTGCGCCGCGGCTGGGAACTCGTCGCCCACGTGGCCGTGAAGGCGTGGGACGATTCGATTTTCGCCAAGTCGGCCGCGGCCGCGTTCTGGCAGACGCTGTCGCTGGCCCCGCTGCTGCTGGGTCTGCTCGGCAGCCTCGGCTACGTGGGCGGCTGGTTCGGTCCCGACACCGTGCAGATCGTGGAATCCAAGGTGATCAGTTTCAGCCGGAAGCTGTTCAGCCCCAGCGTGGTCGACGATCTCATCGCGCCGACGGTCAACGACGTGCTGTTGCGCGGGCACGGCGGTGTGGTGTCCTTCGGCTTCGTGCTCTCGCTGTGGGCGGGCTCCTCGGCCATGGCCACCTTCGTGGACGCCATCACCGCCGCGCACGGTCAGGCCGATGCCCGACATCCGGTGTGGCAACGACTGTTCGCGCTGTTGCTGTACGTGGGTTTCCTGGTGGCGGCGGTGCTCATCCTGCCGCTGGTCGCGCTGGGACCCGCGCTGGTGGGCCGGGCGCTGCCGGAGAGTTGGCGCGAACCCGGACTGCGGCTGGTGGACAGCTTCTATTACCCGGGCACGGCGCTGCTGCTCATCGTGGGCTTGACCACCCTGTACAAACTGGCCCTGCACCGCACCCTGCCCTGGCACCGGCTCTTCGGCGGCGCGCTGGTGGCCGGTGTGTTCTTCATGGCCGCCAGTGAGGGCCTGCGCCGCTATCTGACCTGGGTCACCCGCACCGGCATCAGCTACGGCGCGCTCGCCACCCCCATCGCCTTCCTGCTGTTCACCTTCTTTCTCGGCTTCGCGGTGATCCTGGGCGCGGAGTTCAATGCCAGCGTGCAGGAGTTCTGGCCCGCCCGGCAGACCCGCTGGACCCAGTTCCAGCAGTGGCTGGCGCAGCGCCGCCGCCGACGGCTGTCCGAGGACATCGGCCCCGACGAGGGCGACCCGGACACCGACCTCCCGCCCCCGCTGCCGCCCGCGGACCCGCAGCCGGTACGCACGGTCTGAGCGTCGCAGGGCCGACCGTCGGCCACCCGGATCACAACGGCCGTGGTGAGGCGCGCAGGACCCGACCACCGGGTTTCCGTCGGTCACGGATCCCTGCACTCACCGAGGCGCTGGCCGAAAACGGTTGCGGTACTTGCCATCGCATGGACGTTTCCGTCATCCCCTGCGCCACGCAGGTATCTTGCGGGTATGGGTGACCCATTCGATCGAGCCGACGTCCGTTCCGCCACCGCCACCGATATCGACCCCGCCGTCCGCACCCTCACCCGCGCTTTCGAGCACTATCCGATGACCCGGCGCAGCCTGGCCCCGGACGACTACCTCACCCGCCTGGCCCGCTACCAGCGCCTGTTCCTCAGCGGTATCGGCCTGCCCCACGGTCGGGTGTGGGTAACCGACGACCACAGCGCCGTCTCGGTCTGGCTGACCCCGCGCACCCCGCTCAGCGTCTTCGCGGATCTCGCCGCGGAATTCGAGGACATCAGCGGCAGCCGCGCCGACGTTGTCGCGATGGACGGTCCGGTGATCGAGGCGCACCGGCCCGCGGAACCCGTCTGGGGTCTGGCCGTGGTCGGTGTGGACCCGGACCAGCGCGGCCGGGGTCTGGGGCGGGCGGTCATCGCCCCGGGCCTGGCCGCCGCGGATGCCGAAGGCGTGCAGGCGTTTCTGGAGACGCAGGACGCGGCGAATCTGCCGTTCTACGAATCGCTGGGATTCAAGGTCGTCGGCGAAGTCCGGCTGCCCGACGACGGCCCGATGCACTGGGCCATGCTCCGACCGACGCCCTGAGCGGCCGGGCTGGCTGATCAGCGGCTCGCCATGCCCTCGGCCGCGCGCATCCTCGTCGTCGGGGAGGCACCGCGCAGTGTGGGCACGGTGGCGAGGGCGAAGGCTCCGCTCATGAGCAGCCACGGTCCTGCGGCACCGATTCCGGTGGTAGGTAGGAGGTCGGACAGCAGACCGGTGGCGGTCGCCGCGGGCAGCACCGCCAGTCCCCCGATCGATGCGAACAGCCCGTAGTAGGTGCCCAGCCAGCGGTCCCCGGCAAGGCTCGGAATCATCGCCCGAGCGGTGGGGGTGGCGATCATCTGGCCCACCGTGAACAGCAGGATGAATCCGACCAGTACGGTAAGGGCCGCCACGCCGCGCAGGTTCGCCGCAGCACCGGCCGCCCCGACGGCGAACGCTGCGGCCATCGACGCCAGGCCGACCGCCAGGCAGGTCGCGGGCCGCAGACCCGCGACGACGGCGGTGACCGGCAACTGCCCGAAGACCACCAGCAGCGACGCCACCGCGAACAGCACGCTCAGCGGCGCCGCCGACCCCCACGCCCGGTCCACCTGCAATGGCAGCAGCAGGTAGAGCTGGTTGTAACCGACGAGCTGCACGCTCATCACCGCGGCGAAAGCCAGGAACCGGCGGTTCGCCAGCGCCGCACGCCAACCGGACACCGATCCCGCATCACCGTGTGAGCGCTCGCCGGGGTCGCCGGGCAGCCAGCGCAGCTGGGCGCAACCGATGACCACGAACAGCGCGGCGGCGACCAGGCAGGCGGCGGTGAAGTCGACCAGCAGCAGGGCGGCCCCGATCAGCGGTCCGAGGAAGGTGCCCAACTGACCGAAGGCGGTGAACAGGGCGAACGCGCCGAGTCGCGCGGAACGCGCACTGTCGAGTCGAGCGTCGGGGCGGTCGGGGTCCGTCGCGGTGGCCGCCGGTGCGACCGCGCGGGCGAGCGCGGCCTCCACGGCCGGGGAGAACAGCGCCCCGGCGAAACCGGTGAGCACCGCCCCCACGGCGATCCCCGCCAGACCGGTGGACAGACCCAATCCGAGGAATCCGAGCACCCGGCAGGCGCAGCCCAGCAACACCACCGGCCGCACCCCGATACGGTCGGACAGTATCCCGCCGACGATGAACAAACCCTGTTGCGAGACCGTCCGCAACCCCAGCACCGCGCCGATCACGGCCGAGCCCTGCGCGAGATCGTCGCTCAGGTGCACCGCCAGATACGGCAGCACCATGAAGAATCCGACATTGAACGCCAACTGGGTCAGCACCAGCAGGCGCACCACCGGACCGGCCGCCCGGAACCCACTCACCGCGGTCACGCGGCGGTCCCCACCGGGCAGCCGACCGATCACCGCGCTTCCACCGCGACCGCCGTGGGCAGGAAGCGGATGTGCAGCCCGCCGTCGGCGGTGTCGGTGACCTCGGCGCGCACCTGGTACACCTCGGCGATCAGGTCGGTGGTGAGCACCTCCCGGACCGGCCCGGCCGCCATGACCCGGCCGTTGCGCAAGACGATCAGGTGATCGCAGAACATGGCGGCCAGGTTCAGATCGTGCAGGGCGACGATCGAGGTCACCGGCAGCCGCGCCACCAGCGCCATCAACTCCAGTTGATGGTGGATGTCCAGGTGGTTGGTGGGTTCGTCGAGCAGCAGTTCCCGTGGCTGTTGGGCCAGCGCCCGGGCGATCTGCACCCGCTGCCGCTCACCGCCGGACAACCGATGCCACAGGCGGTCGGCCTTGTCCTCCAGACCGGTGTGCGCCAGCGCGGCGGCGACCGCGGTATCGTCGGCCGCGCGATCGCTGTCGAACAGGCCACGATGCGGAATCCGGCCCAGCCGCACCACTTCCCGCACGGTGACGTCGACATTGGTGTCCGCGTGCTGCGAGACCACGGCCACCGCCCGCGCCACCTCCCGCCGCCCGATCCGGCGCAGGTCACGCCCGTCCAGTTCGACGGTGCCGGCGGTCGGCGCCGCCAGCCCGGCGAGCAACCGCAACAGCGAGGACTTGCCGGAACCGTTGGGTCCCAGCAGACCCACGGTCTGCCCCGGCTCCGGATGCACGCTGACCGAGTCGACGACGATCGCCCCACCGCGATCCCAGGTCACGCTGTCCGCGTGGAGTGTCATGCGGCCGCCCTCCGTCGGAACATGATGAGTACGAACACCGGGACGCCGATCAGGGCGGTGCCGACGCCCACCGGCAGCGGCGTGGGAGCGAAGGCCACCCGGGACAGCGCGTCGACCCACACCAGGAATACGGCGCCGAAGATCGCGGCGACCGGCACCAGCCGGGCGTGGCCGGGCCCGACCAGGAACCGGGCCGCGTGCGGCAGCACCAGCCCCACGAAGCCGATCGCGCCCGCCACGCTCACCAGTGCGGCGGTGATCAGCGAGGTGAGCACCAGCAGCCCGCCCCGCACCCACGGCACCGGCATACCGAGCGAGGCGGCCACCTCGTCACCGAAGGTGAAGGCGTCCAGTACGAAGGCCAGCACGACGCAGACGAGAACGCCCGCGACCGCCACCGTGCCGGTCACCCACACATCGTCCCAGCGCACTCCCTCCAGCGAGCCGAGCAGCCAGAACATCACGCCCCGGGCCTCGTCGGAGTCGGCGAAGGCGAAGATCACGAAGGAGGTCAGGGCGGAGAACAGCTGCGTCATGGCCACTCCGGCCAGAATCACCCGTTCATTGCTGCCACCCGACCCGCGCGCCAGCAGCAGCACCAGGGCGAAGGCGAGCAGCGCACCGACGAACGCGCCACCGGACATGCCGATCACCGCGCCGCCCAGACCGAGCACTCCGATGATCACCGCGCCGGTGGAGGCACCGGAGGAGATGCCCAGCAGAAACGGGTCGGCCAACGGGTTGCGCAGCAGCGATTGCAGCACCACACCGCACACCGCCAGCCCGGCACCGCATGCCGCGGCGACCAGGGAGCGGGGCAGCCGGTCCTCCCAGACGATGGCGTCCTCGGTGCGCCGGACCGGGATATCGGTCAGACGCAGGTGGTTGGTCAGGATGTCGCGCACATTCACCAGGGAGATGTCCGCGGTGCCCAGGGTCATGGCGATCATCACCGACAGCACCAGCAGGGTGAGGCCGATCAATACCAGGGCGGGACCGGTGGCGCGGTGGCGAGCGGCGGTGACGCGGCCACCGCGATCGAGCGCGGTCACCGCGGTGGCAGCTGGGCGAGGCCGTCGACGAGCTTCTCGATGCCGTCCACGGCGCGGATCGACGGATTCAGCTCGGCACCGTGCAGTGCGATGTACCGCTTACCCTGTACCGCCGCCATCGCACCCGCCACCGGATCGGACGCCAGGAAATCCTTCTTGTCGTCCAGGCGATCGCCCGGGAAGCGGGTGCGGGCCAGATCGCCGAGCACCAGGATGTCCGGATTGCGGTCCACCACGGCCTCCCAGCTCACGGCCGGCCAGTCGTCGGCCACATCGGCGAAGATATTCGTCAGCCCCACCGTGGTGGCCAGCAGATTCGCCGATCCCGTCCCCCCGGCGAAGTACGGGCTCCTGATGTCGGCGAACCAGAAGCCGACGGTCTGCCCGCTGGCCCGCACCTTCTCGACGGCGGCATCGGTGCGCTGCCGCAGCTCCGCCACCAGCCGCGCGCCTCGTCCGGGCACGTCGAAGATCTGCGCGAGCTCGGTGATCTCCTGATAGAGGGCGTCCATGGTCAGCGGCCGGGTGCGTTTGCCGCCGGCGTTGATGGACCGGCCGTCCTCGCAGTCGGTGGGCGACAGGTAGGTCTCGGTGCCGGTCTCGGCGAACCGCTCCCGGGTGGCGACGCCGCCCTCCCGTTCGAAGTGCCGCCCGAACGATGCCGTGATCAGATCCGGGTCGGTGTCGAGCACGGCCTCGTAGGAGGGGGCGTTGTCGGCCAGCCGGGGCACCCCGGCATTGGCCTCGGCCAGATTCTCCCGGACCGGATCGGTCCAGGACGCGGTGCCCACGATCCTGTCCGCCAGTCCGAGCGAGAGCAGGATCTCGGTGGACCCCTGGTCCAGGGACACCACCCGGGCGGGTGCCTGGTCGAAAGTCTGTGACAGACCGCAGTTCTCGAGCGTCAGCGGGTAGTTCACCACGCCCTCGGTGTCGGATGCCGCCGCCGTGTCGTCGATCGGTTCCGAGGCACCGCAACCGGCGAGCACACCGGCGGACAGCATGGCGACAACGGCCGAGACGAGTAGTCGGCGGGGGCTCGGGCGCATCGGGAACCTTTCATCAGGATCGCTCGGCGGTAGCGAGCGGCACCACAAATTAGGGCAGGCTAAGCATCGTACAGACGTTGTCCAGTGGTCCCATGCGCGGCCGATCCTCCGGGAGCCCCGGCACTCGCGGACACCCCCGCGCGCTCACGCGTACGGGTCGGTGATCTCCCGCAGCCGTTCGAGACTGTCCCGCAACTGTCGCATGCGCCGGACCCCGAGATGGGCGGCCCACTCGCTCTCCACCCGCGCGGCAACACCATTGGCGACATCCGCCATCTCCCGCCCACGCGCGGACAGCCGCACCAGTCGGGCGCGGCCGTCGCTCGGATCCGGTATCCGCTCCACGTATCCGGCCTTCTCCAACTGGTCCACCAGGAAGCTCGCCGTCTGCTTGGTGACCTGGGCCCGCTCGGCCAGTTCGGTGAGCCGACTGCCGTCCGCGGCGATCTGCGCGGCCAGTTTGCCCTGCGCGACCGTGATGTCGGCATGCCCGGCGGCCGCCAACTCGGTGTAGACGCGGGTTTCCATGGATCGGTGGGCTATGGCCATCAGCAGCCCCACATTCATCTGGTCGTCGGCCATCGCACTCCTTGTTTCAGTTCGGCTCTCTGACTATATTAGACAGATAGACTGACTAAATGCAGGGCTGGAGGGACAGGGCCATGGACCGCGAAGCCAGTTGGCGGATCATCGAGGAACAACGGCTCGCCATCGCCGACATGCTGAGCGGCCTCTCCCCCGAACAGTGGCGGACGCCCTCCCTGTGCACCGGTTGGAGCGTGCGCGAGGTCGCCGCCCACGTGGCCCTCACCCCGACTCCGCCCGCATTCCCGCTCATGCTGTCCACCGGGATCCGCGCCCGCGGCAACTACAACCGCTTCATCGACATCATCACCCGCCGCTACGCCGCGGACCCCGACTTCGATCCGGTCGCCGCGCTGCGCACCCACGCCGCCTCGCGCGACCTGCCCAAGCTCACCAACTACCGGAACATCCTGTTCGACACCATGGTGCACGCCCAGGACATGGCCATCCCCCTGGGCCACACCATCACCGTCTCCCCCGAAGCCGCCGGCGCCGCCGCCGACCGCGCGGTGGAGGTCGGCTGGCCGGTCTGGGACCGCCACCGCCTCGACGGCGTGCGACTGCGCGCCACCGATTCCACCTGGGAGCACGGCGACGGAGTCGAGATCCACGGCCCGACGCTGGCCCTACTGCTCGTGATCACCGGCCGCCCAGCGGGTTTCGCACACACCACCGGACCGGGCGTCGAGATCCTCGCGACTCGGTTGGAAACCGCTTCCCGGGCAACGGAAACCGCGACGGCACCGAAAGGTAAAGGCGAGGAAAGCGGAGATGCTGGAACATGTGAAGTGTGAGAAGGAAGCGTCCCCATGGCCTCGCCGTCACCGACTCTAGCACTACACCGGAACGAGCTCCGCGAGATTTTTCGGTGTGATCACGATCGAACCGTTGGGCAGCTGCCCGGGGTCCTCGCGTCCGACATAGGTGATCGGTCGGCCCGCCACCGGGCTGGGATCGCCGATGTCCGCGCCCAGCAATCCGGCGAGGTAACCGACGGTCAGATACCGGCGTTCGACCACGCTGCGGATCAGGTCGACGGTCGAGAGGCGGTTGTTCTCCACCCGATTGAACGTTTGTCCCGACAGGTGCAGGTGGGTCCACACCGCCCGCCAGCGCTTGCCTGCGCCGCGGACGAACGCCAGGGGCAGGGCCACACGACCGGCGCCACGGAGATCCGACTTCATGCGCACCGTCCGCGGTTCGAACGGTGCGCCCCGCTGCTCGCCCTCGCGGAGCATGAAACCGAAGAACGATTCGGCGACCTCGTCGAATCCCTCCCCGGAGTAGATGTTCACCTGGGGGATCACAATCCGCGCGGGAACCTTGGCCAGGTCGACTTCGATGAACTCCGATGCGCCGAACGGTGCCTCGGTGATGTCGCCCGAATGGCATCCACCGGCTGCGGTCAGATTCGTGTAGGACAGCCACGTCGGGTTGCCGTAGCGGGCGTCGAGCATCAGAGCGGACAGGTCGAAGTCGGTGCGCCGCTGGTGCTCTCGCCAGTACACGAAGAAGCGCAGCAGCCGCCCGTCCACGGCTGACACCGAGCCGCGCGGCAGGGTACCGAATCCACCCGCGATCGACTTCCCGTTGATCGGCAGCGCGACATTCAGCATGTCCGGATCGACCACCCAGCGCGGTAGCGCCGCATGGCGACGGCGAATCTCGCCGTCGAGCACATCCCGCAACCGCTCGAGTGCCGCACGCGAAATCGGCGGCCGCTCATCGTCGATCGCGTGGCCGCGGGCCGACCGATTGATGAACACCCGCCGCCGACCGCGCGCCGCGTCCCGGTTCTCCAGGTGCTCCCGCAGTGACAGCAGCACCCGGCCCGACACCTCGGGAGCGGCGTCGGCGATGCGGGTGACCATCGCGTCCTGATCGGATGTCGGGCTGACGCGCAGCACTCGGTCCGCCGACCGAAACAGCAGTCCCGGCGCCCGGGTTCGCAGCACAGCGGCCGCGTCGTCGACACGGCCCGAGCGCATCAGCCGCTCGAAGCACGACACGGTCGATTCGGCGTCCAGTTCGCCGCGCGCCACCGCGAAAACCGCTGCCGCGCGCGGCCATTGCGGGTACTCGTGCGGATGCAGGCGCTCACCGAGCCGTTTCCACTGTTCGCGATGGCGCGACACATCCCCGAGCGCACTCGGGTTGTCGCCCACGAGTCGATGCAGCCCGGCCAGCAGCGCCCTGCGATACGCGCGCGGCAAGGTGCGGAACCGCGTCGGCTCGACGAGCGTGACGTCACCACCCGAGATCGCGCACGCCAGCCGCAGCGCATCGGTCACCGTGCCCAGCAAGGGTTCCTGCCCCAGATCGAGGCGAACCGCATTGATCAGCGCCCGGTTCTCGCGCACCGGAATGTCGTGCGGCTGACGGGGATCGGTCGCGCAGTACCGGGCGAGCGTGCGCAGCGCCTCCCGGTCGTCGTCATTGCCCGGGGTGGCCGCGCCCGCCAGCGCGCGATACAGCCCGGCGGCTTCGTCGGCCACGTTCCCGCCGGCGTGCAGCACGGTCACCCGGTCACCCGCACCCGCGATGAACTCGGCGTGCGCGGCCAGCATGTCGGCGTAATCGTGTTGGTAGCGTCCGTACTTCGGCAGATCCAGCAGATTCAGCGAACCGAGCAGAACATCACCACCGATCCGCTCCGCCACCTCCGGCTCCGCCAACGCCTCGACCAAGCACTCGGCCCAGAACTCCACCGTGTCGGGCACATTGCGGGGAAAGTCCCGGAAGTAGACATTGTGCTGGACATGATCGCCGACCATCCCGCGCACAGCCGAGAGCACGCTGACCGCGGTATCGATCACCACCCCCGCCGACAGCGCCGACAACCGGTCGAAAAGCTCTTCGGACAGCTTGAACCCCACCGACATCAACACGGCGTCGAACTGCCGAGTCGCGACGGACCCATCACCCGCCACGCCCGCGGGCGCAAGCACCCGCAAGGTACGGCGAACGACCAACTCGTCGATCATCACAGTCGTCCACCCCTCCCCGGCACGTCGCCGCCGGTAACCGATGGTGACCATAGCGCGAACCCGTCGATCATTCCTCCCTATTTCGCGGGTGGCGCGGTCCCGCAGTGCGGAAACCTACTCGAGTGCGACCGACCGGCTCGAGCACCTCGAGACCTCCGAGCGAACCCCGATCGCATACCAGCAGCGGTATGCTATGCGGTATGAGCAAACAGATCACCATCCGCCTACCCGACGAGCTGGTCGATTTCGTGGACGCCGAGGTGGCAGCGCAACACTGCGCCAGCCGCGCCGCCCTTGTCGCCGCCGCTCTCGAGCACTACCGCGAACGCGCCATCGGAGAAGCCATCGTCGCCGGGTACACCGCCATCCCCGACGGCGAAGATAAGGACTTGGACGAATTCCTGTCCGCCGCGGACAAGTCCGTGTGGGGTGATGAGTGAGGCCGATTCACATAGCCGAGCTGGGGGCCAAACCTCGACCGGTGCTGGTACTGACCCGTGAGGTCGCCCGACCGGTCCTGAACACGGTCACTGTCGCCCCGATCACCAGTACCATCCGCGGCATCCCCACCGAGGTCCGGCTCGATTCCAGCAACGGGCTCGATCACGACTGCGTCGCGCTGCTGGACAAAATCACCACTCTTCCCGCGACCGCGCTCGGCCGTCGCGTCGGTTCCCTACACCCCGGGCAAGAGGAGAGCTTGACCGACGCGATCCATGCCGCCTTCGAACTGAAGTAGCGAACCGAACCAACCGCCCCACCCGAGGCCAGGAGCTACCAGGCAGAGATCCAGGCCTAGCTCAATCCTTCTTCATCATCTCGTAAATGCGCTTGCACTCCGGGCACACCGGGGAGCCCGGCTTGGCGGAGCGGGTGACCGGGAAGACCTCGCCGCAGAGGGCCACGACGTGGGTGCCCATGACCGCGCTCTCGGCGATCTTGTCCTTCTTCACGTAGTGGAAGTACTTGGGGATGTCGCTGTCGGTGGACTCGTCGGTGGTCTCATCGGGGCGTACCAGGGTGTCTGCGCTCACGCCCTCCATGATGCCAGGAACCCTTCCCGGGACCACCGCCGTGTGCATTCGGGTGGCGAGGGTGGAAGACTCGGGGGTATGCAGCGTGACGGCGAGACCCCCGATGCCGAGCACGATGGCGACGCGGTTCGCCCCGAGTTCGAGTTCCGTCCGGCCGGTTCCATACCCATGCCGCCCCGGCCTTCGCAGGGATTCTTCAAGGGTGAACCGGAGAAGCCGGTGCTCATCACCGAGGCGCAGACCTCGCTGGAGCAGCAGCATCGCAACCGGGTGCGTCGGTACACCATCCTCATGGGCTTCCGGATCCCGTGCCTGATCCTGGCGGCGGTGGCCTACAGCATGTGGGAGAACTGGGTGATCTCGCTGCTGATCATCGGCGTCTCCATTCCGCTGCCGTGGATCGCGGTGCTGGTCGCCAACGACCGGCCGCCGCGCCGCAAGGACGAGCCGAGTCGCTGGGACGAGCGCCGTCGGCAGATCGCCCTGGAGTCAGGTCAGCACCGCGCGATCGACGGTTGACGGCCGCCGGATGCCCGCGGACATGAGCGCCGCGAGACCGCAGAGCCCACCCGCGATCCACCACGCCAGGTCGTAGCTGCCCTGGATATCGCGAATGAAGCCCGCCCCGAAGGCGGCCACGGCCGCGCCGATCTGATGTGCGGCGAAGACCCAGCCGAAGGCGACCGGTCCGTCCGCACCGAAGTGCGCCCGGCACAGCGCGACCGTGGGCGGCACGGTGGCGATCCAGTCCAGGCCGTAGAAGATGACGAACGCCCACATGCTCGGCTCCACATCCGGCGCGAACAGCGCGGGCAGGATGAGCAGCGACAACCCGCGCAGCGAGTAGTAGGCGACCAGCAGATAGCGCGAATCGACCCGATCGGTGAGCCAGCCCGACGCGATGGTGCCCGCCACGTCGAAGATGCCGACCAGCGCCAGCAGCCCGGCCGCCGTGGTGGCGGGCATCCCGTGATCGTGGGCGGCACTGACGAAGTGGGTGCCGATCAGCCCGTTGGTGGAGGCCCCGCAGATGGCGAAACCTCCTGCCAACAGCCAGAACACCGGTGTGCGGGCAATCGTGCCGAGTACCGTCAGCGCCCGGACGGCCCCACCGGACGCCGCGGTCCGCACTCCCGGATCGTCGCCGGGCGGCGCGCCGTAGGCGGTGACACCCAGATCGCTCGGGAAGTCCCGGATGAACAGCAGCACCAGCGGCACCACCGCCAGCGCGGTGGCCGCCACGACGAGGGCGGGCAGCCGCCAGCCGTGCTCGACGGCCAGCGCCGACACCAGCGGCAGGAAGATCAGCTGTCCGGTGGCCCCGGCGGCGGTCAGCACCCCCGTGACCAGGCCGCGCTGACGTACGAACCAGCGGCCGGTGATGGTCGCCACGAACGGCATGGACATCGACCCCACGCCGATGCCGACCAACAACCCCCAGGTCCCCACCAACTGCCATGCCTGGGTCATGAAGACCGTGAGCCCGCTGCCCGCGGCGATGAGCACCAGCGCGCCCGCCACCACCCGGCGAATGCCGAAGCGGTCCATGAGTGCCGCCGCGAAGGGTGAGATCAGCCCGTAGAGCAGCACATTCACCGAGACGGCGAGGCCGATGGTGCCGTGCGACCAGCCGAATTCCTCGTGCAGCGGATTCATGAGCACGCCGGGGACGGAGCGGAATCCGGCCGCGCCCAACAAGGTCAGGAAGGCGACCGCCGCCACGATCCAGGCCGGGTGCGGACGTCGGGTGCGGAATTCGCCTGTGACATGCGGTGATCGCGTGGTCTCGGGTAGCTGGGTGTCGGTCACCGACCGAGCGTGCCGGAAATGCGCCTACCGATCGAGTGGCCGGAATGACACAATGCGTAAAGATCACGCCACTCGCCGCGAGAGGACCTGCCCATGGCCACCCCGCATCTGGTGGCGGTGCTCGCCCTCGAACACGTCGTCGGCTTCGACATGACCATCCCCGGCACGGTGCTCGGCTCGGCGACCGATGTCGCCGGCACTCCGCTCTACGACGTGCGGATCTGCGGCCTGGGTGGCCCCGTCGCCACCACCACGGGCTATTCGATCGTGCCCGCGCACGGACCCGACCTGCTGGCCCACGCCGATACCGTGATCGTGCCGGGCAATCGCATGGACGGCCCGCGCCACCACGGCACCCTGCCGCCCGACCTGGCCGCCGCCCTGACCACCATCCGCCCGGACACCCGCATCGTCTCCATCTGCACGGGTGCGTTCGTCCTCGCCGCGGCCGGCCTGCTCGATGGCCGCCGCGCCACCACCCACTGGGCCTTCGCCGATGCCTTCCGCACCCTCTACCCGCGGGTCCGGCTCGACGAGAACCTGCTGTTCGTGGAGGACGGGAACGTCTGCACCGCGGCCGGCCTCGCCGCGGGCATCGATCTCGGCCTGCATCTGCTGCGCACCGATCACGGCAGCGCCGCCGCCAATCAGGCCGCCCGCTACTGCGTGGTGCCGCCGTGGCGCGAGGGCGGGCAGTCGCAGTTCATCGACCGGCAGGTGCCCGAACCCGGCACCGAGGGCACCGCACCGACGCGAGCCTGGGCGTTGCGTCATCTCGACCACGATCTGGGTCTGGCCACCCTCGCCGCGCACGCGTGCATGAGCGTGCGCACCTTCACCCGGCGATTCAAGGCCGAAACCGGTGTGGCTCCGGGTACCTGGGTACTCCAGCAACGGCTCCGCCACGCCCGCCACCTGCTGGAGACCACGGACCTCGCGGTCGACGAGGTGGCGCGGCGGGCGGGACTGGGCACCGCCGCTTCGCTGCGCCACCACATGCGCACCGAACTCGGTGTCGCACCGCTCGCCTACCGCCGCACCTTCCGACGGACCATCGTCGGCAGCCGATGAGGAGAGAACCGCATGATGATTCGATGGCTCTGGGTGTTCCTGGACCGTCCCGCCGCCGATTTCGACACCGCGGCCGACTTCTGGAGCACCGTCACCGGTAGCCGCCTGTCGGACACCCGCGGCGACAACGCCGAATTCGTGACACTGCTTCCGGAGTCCGGCGCGCCCAGTGTGAAAATGCAAGCGGTGGAAAGCCATCCGCGCGTCCACGTGGATCTCGATGTCGACGATGTCCCCGCCGCGGTGGAGCGCGCCCGGGAGTTGGGCGCGACGCCGGTGCTGGAGCATCCCGACTACACGGTGCTGAAATCCCCGCACGGCATGACGTTCTGTCTCACACCGTTCGACCGCTCCGCGGGCACCGACGACACACCGGTGGTCACCGCCCCGGACGGCAGCCGTTCCCGACTCGATCAGGTGTGCCTGGATATCGGAGCCGCGGACTACGAGGCCGAGAGCCGATTCTGGGTCGAGCTCACCGGCTGGGACCGAACACCGTCCGCGCGGCCGGAATTCGAGCGGCTCCGCCCGCCGGACGGCCCACTCGTGCAGTTCCTGCTGCAACGCCTCGACGAGGACCGTCCCACCTCCGCGCACGTGGATCTGGCCAGCTCCGACACCGAGGCCATCGCGACCTGGCACGAATCGCTCGGTGCCCGACGCCTGGGCATCGGCAAGGAATGGATCGTCATGGCCGATCCGAGCGGCCAGCCCTACTGCGTCACCGGACGGTCGCCCAGGCAGTGACGTTCCGGGGCCGCTGCGCGATGCCCGAAGGTTGCGGTGGCAGAGTTTCGGTCATGCCGACGAATCCGACGACCACCTCGTCTCTGCTCGCCGCACTGGCCCCGGACCTGCGCGCCGCCCTCACTCGCGTCGGCTACGACGCCGACACTCTCCTCGACGTGCTCGGCGATGCGGCGCATTCGGCCCTCGGGCGCTCTGAGCCGGTGCCGGTGCGCCGCGCCGCCCGGGCCGCCGGGGAACTCGGCGTTCTCATCCGGCTGCTGCTGCTCGGTGATCCGGTGCCCGAGCGGGAGGCGGCCGCGGCGCTGCGGCCGGTCGATATCGAGGCCGCCGTCGCCGCCGGTCTGCTCGACCGCGAGGGTGGCGAGGTGTGGGCGGCACTGGATCTGCGGCCCTTGGACCTGGGGCACGGTACCCGCTGGATCCTGTCCGATCTGGACGACTCCATGCGGCGGCGGGCCCTGGACACCGACCATGTGCTCGGGGTCGGGCAGGCGTCGCTGTCGCTGCTGCGCGCCACCCCGACCGAACCGGTCGGCACGGTCCTCGATCTGGGCACCGGCTGCGGCGTGCAGGCCGTCCACGCCAGCGGTTACGGCCGCAGCGTCACGGGCACCGACGTGAACCAACGCGCCCTGTGGCTGGCCGAGGCCAATGCCGCACTCAACGACCTGACCTTCGAACTGCTCGAGGGTTCCTGGTTCGAACCAGTGGCGGGACGCCGCTTCGACCAGGTGGTCGCCAATCCCCCGTTCGTCGTCGGCCCGGCCCGGGTCGAGCACACCTACCGCGATTCCGGGCTGGCGTTGGACGGGGCCAGCGAACTCGTCGTGTCGGGTGCCCCCGCCCTGCTGAATCCGGGCGGTACGGCCGCCATGCTGGCCTCCTGGGTCCATGTCGAGGGCGAGGACTGGCGTGGCCGGGTATCGCGCTGGCTGCCCGATCACGGGGTGGACGCCTGGATCGTGCAGCGCGATGTGGCCGATCCCGCCCTGTATGTCGGCACCTGGCTGCGCGACGCCGGACTCGATCCGCGCGATCCGGCCGCGCAGGCCCGCGCCGAGGCCTGGTTGGACGCGTTCGCGGCGGCCGCGGTGGAGGGCATCGGATTCGGCTTCGTCTATCTGCGCGCCATAGACGGCCCGACCGAACTGCTGGCCGAGGACCTCACCCACGGTTTCGACGATCCGCTGGGGCCGGAGGCCACCCGCTACTTCGAGCGCTCGGCGTGGCTGCGGGCGGTGGCCGCCGATCCCGAGGTGGCGTGGTCGGCACGCTTCGAGGTGGATGCCGCGACGGCGCTGGAGCGGGTCTCACTGCCGGGCCCGCACGGCTGGGAGCAGCGGGTGGCGCGCCTGCATCGCGGTGACGGCCCGCGCTGGCAGCACGAGATCGACGACGCCATCGCCGCTCTGCTGGCCGGTATGCGGCCCGACGGGCTGCCGCTGGCCGATCTGGTCGAACTGCTCGCCTTCGGTGAGTCCGGCGACACGGCAACCCCGGAGTTCCGGACCGCCGCCCTGCGGGTGGTGCTGGACCTGGTCCGGCACGGCCTGATCCGACCGGTTCGGTAGTTCGGCGAAACGCACACGTCACGGCGGGTGGTCACCGGGCATTCCCCAGGGAATGCCCGGTGACCACCCGTCGTTTCACCTATCGGTTGAGCTGCTCCCTCGAGACCCACACCACACAACGTCCGACGGCGGGGTTACTTCTCGCCGAAAACGCCTATCCGAGGGGCGTATGCGGAAGTTGGGTTCCGGTTACGGCAACCATCCGGACATCGGCGCGGACCCGTCGGGGGCCGCGTTCCCCGGGCGGACCCTTCTCAGGAACTTCTCAGCCGAAGCGTGATGAAACCGCAGCTCAGATGCGGTTTATCAGGCTTACGGCGGGGAACTTTCCCAATGTCGGGTCCGTTGATCGGAGTGAGACACCACCGACAGGAGGCAAGTCATGACAAGCCCCGCCACCACTGACGTGCGCACCAGCGAACAGGACCTCGACGCCCAGAGCCCCGCCGCCGACCTGGTACGTGTGTACCTGAACGGGATCGGCAAGACGGCGCTGCTGACGGCGGCCGACGAGGTCGAGCTGGCCAAGCGCATCGAGGCGGGCCTCTACGCTCAGCATTTGCTGGAGACCGGCAAACGGCTGTCGGCCGCGAAGAAGAAGGATCTCGCGATCCTGGTTCGCGAAGGTCAGGCCGCGCGCCAGCATCTGCTCGAAGCCAACCTGCGTCTCGTGGTGTCGCTTGCCAAGCGCTACACCGGTCGCGGGATGCCACTGCTGGACCTGATCCAGGAGGGCAATCTCGGCCTGATCCGAGCCATGGAGAAGTTCGACTACACCAAGGGCTTCAAGTTCTCCACCTACGCCACCTGGTGGATCCGGCAGGCCATCACCCGCGGTATGGCCGATCAGAGCCGCACCATCCGGCTCCCCGTGCACCTGGTCGAGCAGGTGAACAAGCTGGCCCGGATCAAGCGCGAACTGCATCAGCAGCTGGGACGCGAGGCCACCGACGCCGAACTGGCGCGAGAGTCGGGCATTCCGGTCGAGAAGATCGCCGATCTGCTGGACCACAGCCGCGATCCGGTCAGTCTGGACATGCCGGTCGGCAATGACGAGGAAGCCCCGCTGGGCGACTTCATCGAGGACTCCGAGGCCACCTCCGCCGAGAGCGCCGTCATCGCGGGTCTGCTGCACCGCGACGTGCGCACCGTGCTGGCCACCCTGGACGAACGCGAACAGCAGGTCATCCGCCTGCGCTACGGCCTCGACGACGGCCAGCCGCGCACCCTGGACCAGATCGGCAAGCTCTTCGGCCTGTCCCGCGAGCGGGTTCGCCAGATAGAGCGTGAGGTCATGTCGAAGCTCCGCAAGGGCGAGCGCGCCGACCGCCTGCGCGCCTACGCAAGCTAGACCCCTGATCGTCGGGCCGTCTCGAGGCGCCGGTCCGACACCATCGCCGGTCGGTTCCCGCTGTCCACCAACCCCTCGGGACAGCGTGGACCGACCGGCATTTTCCGGTCGCCGATCATGGCCGGTGGACAGCCGCGACACCTTGATCAAACCGTTCGACCGCGCATTCGCAGTAGCAACGGAAGCCGCCGGAATCCGCGCGGTCGGCCGGTCCGGCGATCTGGCTCGCTGCGGTGATCAGCCCGCGGCGAGCGTTTCGTCGAGTCGGCGCAGCACCCTCGGTCAGCCGCCGCGCATGATGTTGCGGGAGAGCTGCGCGGCGGCGTCGTCGGGGTCGAAGCGGCTGTGCGTCAGCACGACTCGGGTGCCGCTGCCCTCCGGACGCAGATCCCACGTGATCACCCAGCCGGTGGATCGCTCCGCGTTCGCATCGTCCCAGCTGATGCGCAGGCGCTTCGGGGCGACGGCCGCGAGCACCTCGCAGCTGATCTGCCCGAAGAAGTCGGTCGCCGCGATCGGCTCGGCGCGCAGGCCGAAGCGGGCGCCGACCACCGGTTCGAAACCGTCGGATTCCATCAGCCACCGGGCCGTTGGTGCCGGGGTGGTGTCAATCGTGGCTCCACCACCGGGGGGATTTCGGTGGTGGAGCCGGACCGCTATCCGGAGTTGCGCAGCGCGGTCGCCAAGCCGTTCATGGTGAGCAGGATGCCGCGCTCCACGAGTTCGGAATCGTCCCCGGCACGGCGGCGGCGCAGCAACTCCACCTGCATCTGGTTCAGCGGCTCCAGATACGGGAAGCGGTTGCGGATGGATTCGGCCAGCGCCGGATTGTCGGCGAGCAGTTCGTCGCTGCCGGTGATGGCGGCGTGCACGCGCACGGTGCGGGCGTACTCGTCCCGGATCATCCCGAACACGGTGTCGCGCAACGCCTCGTCGGGCACCAGCTCGGCATAGGTGGCGGCGATGTCCATATCGGCCTTGGCCATCACCTGGGCGAGATTCGACAGCACCGTACGGAAGAACGGCCACCACCGATACAGGTCCGACAGGGTGGCCAGCCGGTTCGGGTCGTCGCCGATCCACTGTTCGAAGGCCGAACCGGTGCCGTACCAGCCGGGCAGCATGACCCGCGACTGGCTCCAGGCCATCACCCACGGAATGGCCCGCAGATCCGAGACCGAATTGGTGGGCTTGCGGGAGGCGGGGCGGCTGCCCAGATTGAGGTCGGCGACCTCCGCGATGGGGGTGGAGGCACGGAAGTACTCCACGAAACCGGGGGTGTCGTGCACCAGCCGGGCATAGGCCCGGCGCGCGAGTTCGGCCAGTTCGTCGAGCAGTTCGTAGGCCGGTTCGGCATCCGCGCCGAGACCCTCCACATCCAGCAGCGTGGATTCCAGGGTGCCCGCCACCAGCGCTTCCAGATTGCGGTACGCGGTGCCGGGATCGGCGTACTTGGTGGAGATGACCTCGCCCTGCTCGGTGAGCCGCAGCGAACCGCGCACCGCTCCGGCGGGTTGCGCCAGGATGGCGTCGTAGCTGCGGCCGCCGCCGCGACCGACCGTGCCGCCGCGACCGTGGAAGAGCCGCAAGCGAATTCCGGTCTTGCGCGCCGCCTCCACCAGATCGAGTTCGGCACGGTACAGCGCCCAATTGGCGGCGAGATACCCACCGTCCTTGTTGGAGTCGGAGTAGCCGAGCATGACCTCCTGTCGCATGCCGCGCGCCGCGACCAGCCGCTGATAGGCGGGCACCTCCAGCGCGGCCACCAGGATGTCCGCGCCGTGACGCAGATCGTCGATGGTTTCGAACAGCGGCACCACGCCCACCGGACTCGACGGCGGCGTCTGCGCGTCGCCCGGATCCAGGATCCCCGCCTCCTTCAGCAACAACGCCGCCTCCAGCATGTCGCTGACCGAGGTGCACATGGAGATGATGTAGTTCGGCACGGTATCCGCGCCCAGGTCGTCGAGGGCCGTGCGGGCCGCCCGCACCACTCCCAGTTCCTTGGTGGCCAACTCGCTGAGCCGTGCTTTCGGGCCGACCAGTGGACGGCGGGTGGTGAGCTCGGCGGCCAACAGTTCCACCCGCTGCGCCTCGTCGAGCGACGCGTAGTCGGAATGCACTCCGGCCCAGGCGAACAGCTCGGCCACCACCTGCTCGTGCACTTCCGAGTTCTGCCGCATGTCCAGGCCCTGCAGATGGAATCCGAAGGTCTCCACCGCGTTTCGCAGCGCGGCGAGACGGTCGTCGGCGAGCAGCCCGTCACCGGAGGCGCGCATGGAGGCGTCCACCACGCACAGCTCGTCGAGGAACTCGCGCGGTCCGCTGTAGGGGCGCGCACCGACATCGATGCCGTCGGTGGGGATTTCGCCGAGCGATCGCTGCGCGGTGGCGCTGAGCCGGGCGCGGATACCGCGCAGGGCACGCCGGTAGGGCTCGTCGGCGCGCTGCGGCGAATCGTCGTAGCCTTCGTCGGTGAGCGCCGCGAGCGCGGGCGTGACCGGCACCAGCCGTGCCGATTGCGAGAGCTGCTTCTCCAGATCCACCAGCGCGGTGAGGTAGTTGCCGAAGGCCACCGCCCCCGCGCGGTGGGTGGCCCGGTGCACCACCTCGGCGGTGACGTTCGGATTGCCGTCCCGGTCGCCGCCGATCCAGGAGCCCGGTCGCAGGATGGGCCGGGTCAGCAGCTCCTGTTCGGGCCAGCGCGTCCGCAGCGCCTGGCGCAGTTCGGCGTTGATGCGCGGGATGACGTCGAAGAGGGTGAGGTCGTAGTAGCGCAGGCCGACCTCGATCTCGTCTTGAATCCGCAAGCGTGCCAGCCGAATCAGCGCGGTACGCCAGAGCAGCAGTACCTGGCGGCGGATATCGTTCTCGAGCGCGGCGTACTCGGGTTCGGTCTCGGCGTACCGCTGCCGCCGCCGCATGAGTTCGGTGATGCGTGCCTGCACGTCGAAGACGGTGCGACGCCGCGTCTCGGTGGGGTGCGCGGTGATGACCGGCGAGACCAGGGCGTCGCGCAGCAGTTCGGCGGCGATATCGGCGTCGGGCCGGGCGGCGTCGAGTTTGCGGTAGGTGGCGGCGAGGCTGGAGTCCTGCGGCGGCTCCCCGGCCGCGAGGTGCACGGCGCGGCGGCGGTCGCGCTGGAGGTCCTCGGCGAGGTTGGCCAGCAGCAGGAAATGGCTGAAGGCGCGAATGAGCGGTATGGCGGTGTGAATGTCCACATCGCGGACCATGTCGGCGACGGCGCGGCGCTCCACCTCCGAACGCCGGACCCGGAACGCCTCCACCCGCACCCGCTCGATGAGGTCGAAGACGTCCGACCCCTCGTGATCGTGGATGGTGTCGCCGAGGATCCCGCCGAGGAACCGGATGTCGTCGCGCAGCGGCGCGGTGGCAGTTTCGATCCGATCTTCCCGCATGGGATGAATTCTGCCCGCTTTCGCCGCGAGAGGCGGATCGGGCATACCCGCGGCTACCGCACGGCACGCACCCTCACGACTCGTCGACCTGCACGTCGTAGTTGACCGTATCGCCATCGGTGCCGGTCACGGTCACCGTCAGCCCGAGCGTGTCGGCCCCCGCGGTCAGGGTGCAGCGCATGGTGGTGCCCTCCTTCCCGCGCAGGTCGCCGGGACAGTCGATGGCATCCGGGGCGACGCCCACCTGATCGGTGAGCGTCTGCTCGAGCGAACTCTCGAGTTCGGCCTCCTCGACGACGGGGTCGCCGCCGATCGACACCGAACACGCGGTGGCGGCGAGTGCCACGCCGAGAACGAATACGAAAGCGGACAGCGCGCGGGCGGATCGACGGCGAGCCGAGAGCAGAGCGGACATGTCGGAAGTATCGCCGCCGACCCACCGGTCGTTTACGCCAAACGACGGGGACCGATATCGAATCGACTCGGTTCCGGACCGAC
This sequence comes from Nocardia otitidiscaviarum NBRC 14405, assembly GCF_000308635.1. Taxonomy (GTDB): domain Bacteria; phylum Actinomycetota; class Actinomycetes; order Mycobacteriales; family Mycobacteriaceae; genus Nocardia; species Nocardia otitidiscaviarum. Next base: position 83,510 of record NZ_BAGD01000085.1, read on the forward strand.
GCGTACCCGGCCGTAGAGCACCGCCGCGCCCTCCGGGGAGGCGAGGACGGGTTCGCACAGCAACTCCCGCACCTCCGGTAGGTCGTCGCACAGGGCCGAGATGCGCTGGGCGAGTTCGGCGAGTGCGCCGCGATCCACCGGCTTGTCGATGGTGCGCCCGCCGACGGTGCCCGACAGCAGCGGGGCGGCGCGCGGGGCGTCGATGAGTTCCGCGGATTCGGCCTCGGTGAGCGGCAGCGCCCGGTACACGCGGTCACCGAGCAGGTCGATGATGGTGCCGGACAGGCCGAAGCTGATGACCGATCCGAAGGACGGGTCGTCCTGCACGCGGAAGGTGCAGCCGACACCCTTGGTCGCCATGCGCTGGATGTGCACCACCGGATTGCCGGAGACCTCCGCGAGGTCGGTGTAACCGCGCCGTACCGCGTCGGAGCGCCACAGGTCCAGCCGCACCCCGGTGAGGTCGGGCCGGTTGCGCCACAGTTCACCGGTCGCCTTGGCCGCCACCGGGTAACCGAGTTCCTCGGCCGCGGCCACGGCGGCATCGGCGTCGAGCACCTCCCGGAACTCGACGATGCGAATGCCGTAACAGTCCAGCAGGTCCACGGCTTCCAGATCGGTGAGCCAGCGGCCCTCGTCCGCCGCCATCCACCCGGCCACCAGATCGCGGGCGCGGGTGGTATCGAGTCCGTCCGGCCGCGCCACCGGGGAGACCGGACGAGCGACCCAGTCGGCGTAGCGCCGCACCCGGGCCAGGGCCCGCGCGGCCCGCTCCGGATCGGCGTAGGACGGGATGGAACCGCGTTCCACCGAACCGCCCGCACCCCGGGTGGCCAGCAGATTGGGCATGCCCTGATCGGCCACGAAGGTGGTGAGCACCGGTGTGGCCGGATCGGATTGCGCACCGGAACGAATGGCCTCGGCATAGGCGGCCACACCGGTGGCGACCGGCGGTGAGTACACGACGATGACCGCGTCCACCTCGCTGTCGCTGACCGCGGCGGCCACGGCGGTGAGATAGTCGGCCGGACTCGCCTGCGGCCCCAGGTCGATGGGTTCGCCGACGTCGAGGCCCTCGCCGCGGGCGGCGTCGACGGCCAGCCAGGCGAGGGCGGCGCTGTTGCCGATCACCGCGAGTCGTTTGCCCGCGGGCAGCGGCTGATAACCGACCAGCATGGCGCAATCGAACAGTTCGGCGATGGAGTCGACCTGGATGATGCCCGCCTGCGCGAACAGATTGCGCACCAGCGACCGGTCCAGATCCCGCTCCCCCTCCGCCTGCGCCACATTGCGGCCACTGTTCACCGCGACCACGGGTTTGCTGCGGGCCACCCGGCGGGCGATGCGGGAGAACTTGCGCGGATTGCCGAAGGTCTCCAGATACAGCAGCACCACATCGGTATCCGGGTCGCTGTCCCAGTACTGGAGCAGATCGTTGCCGGAGACATCGGCACGATTGCCGGCGGAGACGAAGGTGGACAGGCCCAGCTGCCGAGCCGCGGCCTCGGCCAGAATGGCCCCGCCGAGAGGGCCGGACTGGCAGAAGAAGCCGATCCGCCCGCGGCCGGGCAGGACCGGGGCGAGGGTGGCGTTGAGTGCGATGGCCGGATCGGTATTGGCGATGCCGAGCGCGCTCGGGCCCACCACTCGCATACCGTGCGCGCGGGCCGCGTCGACCAGGCTGCGTTCGGCCGCGTAGCCGCGCGGGCCGGTCTCGGAGAATCCGGCGGTCAGCACCACCAGCCCCTTGACGCCCTTGGCCATACAGTCGTCGAGCACGGAATCGATCTCGGTGGCGGGGACGGCGATCACCGCCAGGTCGACCTCGTCGGGAATATCGCGGACGGTCGCGTACGCCCGCACCCCGCGGACGGCGGCGCGATTGCGGTTGACCGGGAAGACCGGCCCCTGGAAGGTGCCCGACAACAGATTCGCCAGCACCGCGCCGCCCACCCGCCCGGTGGAGGGTGTCGCGCCGATGACGGCAACAGACTTGGGCGACAGCAGATTTCCCACACTGCGCGCCTCGGAGGCGCGTTCGCGCGAGTCCCGCACCGACAGCAGCGCCTCGGTGGGGTCGATGGCGAATTCCAGGTGCAGGACCGACCCGTCGCGACTGCGCTGCACCTGGTACCCGGCATCCCGGAACACCTGCACCATGGCGTTGTTCTCGGCCAGCACCTCGGCCACGAAGGTGTCGATGTCGTTCTCGGCCGCCGCGCCCGCCAGATGTTCGAGCAGTATCGACCCGAGCCCGCGCCCCTGATGCCCGTCGGCCACCACGAACGCCACCTCGGCGGCCCGGGGCTCACCCCGTTCGGCCAGATACTCGTACCGTCCCACCGCGATGATCTCGTCGCCCAGCTCGATCACCAGCCCGACCCGGTCGTGGTAGTCCACGTGGGTGGTGCGGTACAGATCCTTCGGCGTCATCCGCGGGTACGGCCCGAAGTAGCGCAGATAACGCGTGCGATCCGACAGCCCCGCGTGGAACCGCTGCATGGGCTCCGCGTCCTCGGGGGTGATGGGTCGCAGCCGCACCACGCCGCCATCGGAGGCGAGCACGTCGGCGAACCAGTGTTCCGGCGGGGGCGGGGGCGTCGCCGGGGTCCCCGGACTGTCCGGAAACGAGGGTGCGGCGGCGGACGGTGCTCCAGCCGGGGTGGCCGACGGCTCGCCGGCGGCGGGTCTGTCGCGTGCGGCGGGTTCGCCCGGCGGCGGTGTCGCCGGGTCGGTGGGTTCAGTCACGGGGATCCTCCGGATCCAGGCCGAGCAGTCCGAAAGTCGCTCGGCGTGTTGCCAATACGGATGTGTCGAGGGCCCGGCGGGCCCGGTCGGCGCGTTCGTCACCGGTCTCCCGGCCGCCGCCGGGGCCGTCCCAGCGTTCGAAGGCGATGTCGCCACCGTCGCCCATGGTGGCGGGCGGCGCGATATTCGGCGCGTACTCGGCGGCGGCCGCGACCCACTCCGCCGGAATGGGGGTGGCCGGGTCGATATCGCGGTCCAGGGCGGCGGCCAGCAGATGCGTCCAGGCGCGTGGCACCACCCGGATCAGCCCGTAGCCGCCACCGCCGATGGCCAGCCAGCGGCCCTCGGCGTAGCGGTCGGCCAGATCGCGCATGGCCAGGAAGGCCGCGCGCTGCCCGTCCACCGACAGCTCCAGGTCGGCGAGCGGATCCTCGCGGTGGGTGTCGACGCCGCACTGGCTGACCACGATCTGCGGCCGGAACGCGGCCAGCGCGCCGGGCACCACCGCGTGGAAGCCCCGCAGCCACAACGCGTCCCGGGTGCCGGGCATGATGGCCAGGTTCACCGCGGTGCCCTCCGCCTTACCCGCGCCGGTCTCCTCGGACCAGCCGGTATTCGGCCACAGCGTCGCCGGATGCTGGTGGATGGAGACGGTCAGCACGCGCGGGTCGTCGTAGAAGGCCCGCTGCACCCCGTCCCCGTGGTGGACGTCCACGTCCAGGTAGGCGATGCGGTCGAAACCGTTGTCCAGCAACCACGAAATCGCCACCGCCGCATCGTTGTACACACAGAATCCGGCCGCCGAATCCGGCATGGCGTGGTGCATGCCGCCGCCGATGCTCACCGCGCGGCGGGTGCGTCCGGCGGCGATCTCCCGGGCCGCCGCGAGGGTCCCGCCGACGATGACCGAGGCCGCCTCGTGCATCTGCGGGAACACCGGGTTGTCAGGGGAACCGAGTCCGTAGGGCGGTGCCAGCGGCGGCTGGCCGTCCGGTTGTCGAGCGTGCTTGACCGCTTCGATGTAGTCGTGGGTGTGCACGCGCAGCAGATCGCCCTCGGTGGCCGCCGTCGGCGAGAGCGCCTCCACCCCGTCGAACAGCCCGAGACTCTCGGCCAGCGCCATGGTGAAGCGCAGCCGCACGGGGCGCATCGGATGCTCCGGCGTCCACTTGTAGTCCAGGAAACGGTCGGTCCAGACGACGGTGCCGTCGCTGCGCGGTGGGCCAGGCATACCTGCCACGCTAATGCGTCACGGCGCTTCGTAGGCTCTGGACACCGCGCAGCACCGAACCCGCAGGGAACACGCAGCGCGCCCTGGGTGTTGACAGTGCGTTCGCGAAATAAGCTGTCGCCCGGTGCAGCCGCCGCGCATGGGTAGAATTCGTGCACGACGAAGGGGTTAAACAGGTGAAGGATCTGGTCGACACCACGGAGATGTACCTCCGTACCATCTACGACCTCGAGGAGGAGGGCGTCACGCCCTTGCGTGCGCGCATCGCCGAGCGCCTCGAGCAGAGCGGGCCCACGGTCAGTCAGACGGTGGCGCGTATGGAACGCGACGGACTGCTGACCGTCGCGGGTGATCGCCATCTCGAATTGACGGAGAAGGGCCGGGCCATGGCGGTCGCGGTGATGCGCAAGCACCGGCTGGCCGAGCGGCTGCTGGTCGACATCATCGGCCTGGACTGGCAGAACGTGCACGCCGAGGCGTGTCGCTGGGAGCACGTGATGAGCGAGGAGGTGGAGCGCCGCCTGGTCGAGGTGCTCAACCACCCCACGACCTCGCCGTACGGCAACCCGATCCCGGGCCTGGACGAGCTGGGCGTCACCGGCACCTCGAATGCCGAGGAGAAGCTGGTCCGGCTCTCGGACCTGCCCTCCGGGCAGTCCGCGGCGGTGGTGGTGCGACGGCTCTCCGAGCACATCCAGACCGATCCGGAGATCATCAACCAGCTGCGGGAGGCGGGCGTGGTGCCCGACGCCCGCGTGAACGTCGAGACCAAGCCGGGCGCGGTGGTCATTCTGGTGCCGGGCCACGCCGGTTTCGAACTCTCCGACGAGATGGCCCACGCCGTCCAGGTGAAGTTGGTCTGAGGCGTGAAACTTCTGGTCACGGGCGGTGCGGGCTACGTCGGCGGCGTCTGCGCGCAGGTGCTGCTCGAGGACGGCCACGAGGTGGTCGTGGTGGACGATGTCTCGACCGGCAATGCCGACGGGGTGCCCACCGGCGCCAAGTTCGTGGAGGGCGATATCGCCACGGTGGGCGTGGAGCTCGTCGCCGCCGAGAACTTCGACGGCGTGTTGCATTTCGCGGCGCAGTCGCTGGTCGGGGAATCGGTGCAGCAGCCGGAGAAGTACTGGCACGGCAATGTGGTGAAGACCCTCGCCCTGCTGGAGGCCATGCGGGCCGCCGGTACGCCGCGCCTGGTGTTCTCCTCCACCGCCGCCGTGTACGGCGAGCCGGAACAGGTGCCGATCGTGGAGGACGCGCCGACCCGGCCGACGAACCCCTACGGGGCGTCGAAGCTGTCCATCGACTACGCCATCACCTCCTACGCGGCTGCGCACGGTCTGGCGGCGACCAGCCTGCGCTACTTCAATGTGGCGGGCGCGTACGCGGGCCTGGGTGAGAACCGCGTCGTGGAAACCCATCTCATTCCCCTCGTCCTGCAGACGGCGCTGGGCCACCGCGAGTCCATCTCGGTCTTCGGCACCGACTACCCCACCGCCGACGGCACCGCGGTGCGCGACTACATCCACATCCGCGATCTCGCCCAGGCGCATCTGCTGGCCCTGGCGCAGTCGCGCCCCGGTGCGCACCGCATCTTCAATCTCGGCAGCGGTACCGGTTTCTCGGTGCGCGAGGTGATTTCGGCCTGCGAACGCGTCACCGGCCTGCCCATCCGCGCGATCGACGCCCCTCGGCGCGCGGGCGATCCGGCGGTGCTCATCGCCTCCAGCGAGCGGGCCGTCACCGAACTCGGCTGGCGTCCGCGACACACCGAACTGGACACCATCGTGGCCGATGCCTGGTCGTTCCTGCAGACACTCGGCGACCGGGCGCACAGCGCCCGCCGCTGACCCGCTCCTTCGCCAACCCCGTCCACCCCAGTCCCATCGGCCGCAGTCCCGTCCGCCCCGGTCCCGTCCGCCCCGGTCCCGTCCGCCCCGGACACGTTCGCGCAGCCCCGGTCGTCCCGGACTCACTCGCCCTAGTCCCGGTCGCCCCGGACTCATTCGGCCCAGCCCCGGACTCGGCCTTGCCGGGCGCGGACCGGGTTTCGGCGTGCTTCTCCCGGCGTCGACCGGGTGACCGGTGTGCGGGAGTGGACCGGCCGGGGCGGTCACGACAGCTCCGGGCCGAGGTCGACGCCGAGGATCGCGGCGGCTTCGCGGCCGGTCTCGGCGATGCGGCGCAGTTGGGCCGGGCGCAGACCGTTCCGCAGCGCCGTCTCCAGCAGGCGGGCCATGGTGTGGTCCGGGTCGGAGGCCAGGGCCGCGTCCAGTGCGACTCCGGCCAGCGGACCGTCGCCGCGCACATAGGCGCAGTAGCCGAGCAGTGCGGCCGCCTCGGCTCGGTCCGGGTCGGGTAGAACGCGGGTGAGGTGGATCCACAGCGCCTCCGCTGCCGCGGCGTGATCACCCGGGGCGAGCGCGAACATGACATCCCGCACCACCGGATTCCGCAGGGCCACCGCCAGTTCCGCGAGTTCGGCGGGATGCAGCCGCGCTCCGGATTCGACGTTCGCGAGCTGCCACAGCACCTTGCGCAGCGCGGCGCGCGTGTAGACCTCCGCTTCGCCGCGTCGCACGGCCGCGGCCAGCCGGGCCTGCGCCGCGGTGACCACCGACTCCAGCACCGCCGCGACCGCGGCGCGGGCGTCGGCGTCGACCGCCACCACAGCGGCCAGTTCGGCTCGCGATCCGCGCAGCGGGCGACCGTCGAGGACCTGCCGGAAGGTCACCGGCGAGTCGGCCGGAGCCCGTTGCGCGCCGGTGTTCGCCGGGTCCAGCACGCTCCACCACGGCCGCCCGGCGTCGAATCCGGCGACGGCCCAGGCGCCGGTCAGCATGACATCGGCGGCCGCGAGCCGAGCGGCGAGCAGGTCGGTCAGTTCCCGGTGCCGTCGTGCGCGCACTCCCCGGTGGCGTGCATCCGGCACGGTGGCGCGGTCGTCCACGATCAGGGCCAGCGCCGCGACGGCCCGCTGCCGCACGCAGATATCGGCGAGTTGGTCCATCATGGCCCGCACCGCCGCCCGTCCCGTCACGTCGGTGTCCACCCGCACCACCACATCCACCGCCGCGGAATCCGACCGCCCCTCCTCCGCCCGCAGCACCGCCAGCACCAGCGACCGCGCGGGCACGAATCCGAGCATGGCGGGCACCGCCGCGATGAACTCCCCCGGCTCGCGCAGATGCTGCTGCGGCACAGCGGCATTCCCGAACGACGCGGCATCCGCGTCCGTCGCCGCCCTGTCGACCCGGACGGCCCTCTCGGCGGTCACCACGTCGTCGACAGGTACTGCGTACTCCGCAGACTGAGCGCTCGCGGCAGACACCACGCTCCCGATCGGCGCGACGCTGTCGACAGCCCCAGCGCTCTCGACAGACGCGGCGCGCTTGGTAGACCCAGCGCTGTCGACAGTCCTAGCACGGTCGGCAGAAGCGGCGCGCTCGACAGACCCAGCACGCTCGGCCGACAGCGCAATCCCGGGTGACGCCGCCCGGCCAGGTGACACCGTTTGCTCCGGCGACACCCCCTGCTCCGGCGACTCCGCCTGCTCCCGCGACTCCGCCTGCTCCGGCGACACCGACCGCCCCAACGACTCCGCATGCTCCGGCGATACCGACCGCTCCGGCGACTCCACCTGCTCCGGCGACACCGACCGCTCCCGCGACTCCGCCTGCTCCGGCGACACCGCCTGCTCCCGCGACACCGACCGCTCCGGCGACTCCATCTGCTCCCGCGACACCGCATGCTCCGGCGACCGCGCAGGCCCTGCCGATGCCGTGGCGCCTACCGCGGAGTCCGCACCGCGCCCGGGTGGCTCGGTGTACGCCGCACGGGTGTCGGGTGTTTCGCCGCCCTCGACCGGCGGCGGGTCGTCGTCCGCCAGCGGATCCGGCGGTGGTGGCAGCCAGCGTTCGGTGCCGAAGTCGTCTGGTGGGAAGGTGTTCCCGCCCGAGCAGGTGCGGCGGCCGCGGTGGCGCGGGATGCGCGCGGGTTCGCAGTACCGGTAACGCGGGGCGTCACCCGGTGGCGGTGCGGGCAGGGGTTCGGTGGAATTCGTCATGTCCTCACGGTGCGCGATGGCGCCGACCGCGCCGGAGTGCCGACCTGGGCGGCGGACAAGTCTGTGAGTAGTCGCCGCGGCTGTGCGGAATGGGTGCGAATCGGCTCGCGCCGAGGGCTTTTCGTCGGTGCCCCCTGCTACCGTCCGATTCCGGCAGGTCGCGTGATGGGCGATCGGTGACCCACCCGGCGAAAAATCTGAATGCGTAGCGTTTCATTTTGCCCGAACCGCCGCCGTCGCGCTGTTACAGTCCGCCTCGACACCATCGGCTCGGTGTCGGAAGGAAGAACGCATCAGCAATGAAGAGAAGTACTTTCGGCGGTCTCGCGGTCGCCGTGGCGAGCGCCGCCGCGCCGGTGCTGCTGGCCCCCACGGCGTCGGCGGATACCGAGAACATCCGCGTCGACGCCCGCGTATCCGGTGAGACCTGCGGCACGTCGGGTGGCTGCGTCATCCGCATTCGGACCGTCGGCGAGAACCGTCTCGACGAGGTCGCCGTCACCGTGAACGGCACCCTCGTGGGCTACGCCTGGCCGGTGCAGGATCAGTGGGACCCCAACCGCGGTTCGGCCGAAGTGGTCTGGAATCCCAGCGAATCCGGCAGCTACCACATCGTCGCCAAGCAGGGCGTCTCCTCGGGCGTCATCACCTACGACATCCAGAGCCCGGGCGGCACCGGATCCTTCGGGGGCCTGCTCCCGTCCGGTTCGGCGGGCTGATTCGCCAGAAGAGTGATCACATGACGAGAACACGTACGGGGCTGGGCGCGACCGCCGCGCTGTTCGCCCTGACCGCACCGGTCGTCCTGGCGGGCTCCGCGTCCGCGGATATCGAGGACATCAGCATCACCGGTATCGACGAGCGGCCGTGCTCGGTCGCGGCGGGCTGCCTCATCCAGGTGACCGTGACCCAGTTCGAGGCGGTGGACTTCCTGATCAACAACACCGCCGTCGGCACCGCCACTCCGCAGCGCACCAGCTCCGGCCTGATCACCGCCACGCTGCAGTGGCGGCCGGAAGTCTCGGGCACGTACACGGTGGGCGCGCGACAGGCGCAGAACACGTCGACCATCGTCTACACCGTCACCCAGCACGCCTCCGGCTGCGGCTGGTTCCCCACCGGTTCGACCTCCGGGTCCGCGGGCACCGGTTCGGCCTCCGGATCCGCCGACACCGGCTCGGCCGGAAGCGGTTCCGCCGGTTCGGGTTCCGCGGGCAGCGGCTCGGCGAGCGGCTCGGCCTGCTGACCAGTCAGCCCCTGCGCACCTTGCTCACCGCGGTGGTGAACAGCGAGTCGAGGGCCTCGCCGTCGACACTGTCGTCACCGAAGGTCATGTAGGTCACGGTGATTCGCACATCGCCGACCTGACCGAGCAGGGTGCGCATGTTGCGGGTGGTCTCCGGATCGCCCGCCTCCGACCGGACGGTGCGCCGCAGCGCCACCGTCTCGTCGGCATCCAGCGGTGGCGGCGGCAGCAGTTCGGTGGTGACGGTGGCCGTCGTGCCGTTCTGCGTGGCACGCACGGTGCCGCAGCGTTCGAGCTGCCGTTGCAGGGTGGCCAGGGCGTGATCGGTGCGCACCAGTTCCACCGTGAGGGTGGCGCGGGTGGCATCGTCGGTGCCGACCGAGACCGCGGGTACGGACACCGGCGGCACCGGCGCACAGTCCTCCGGATCGACCCGCGCGCCCGGCAGAATTCCGTCGAGATCGTGCGCGGCCTGCTCGGCGGTGTCCGGCGGCAGTTCCACCGCCGCGTACGGCTCGGGGAACTGCGATGGATTCGGCAGCAGCCGTGCCAGTTCCGATGCCGCGGCCGTCGAGTTCGGTCCGGACGAGGACCGGGGGTGCCCGGAGACCGTGGTTCCGCAGGCGGTGAGCGCACAGCCCAGGGCCGCGACACCCAGCAGTGCGGATATCCGCCGTACGGTCGATGTGCGGCGGCGCCGCACCACGGACACTGGAGGCTGCCGCGGGCACGGCGAATCCGGCACGATCACCCGTCCACTATGCCGAATTTCCGCTGTTCATCCGGGATGCCACGCCGGAAACAGGTGTGACCGCGAGCGGTGTGGGAATGCGTTCCACCGTCGGGCGTGTTGCACACCAGATGCGGGCTCGCACCCACGGGGCGCGGGCACGCGAGGGCATGAGGGACAATGGTGGTGGTCCCAGTATCGCCCGTCAGGCGAATGAACCGCGGCACGCGCCGCCGAGTTCCGCCGGACCGGACCGCTGGAGACCATGCAGAAGGGATGAAGCGATGGACTACGAGTCGAGCATGTACGAGTTGGAGTTCCCCGCGCCGCAGTTGTCCTCCGCTGACGGCGCGGGTCCGGTGCTGGTGCACGGGCTGGAGGGTTTCACCGACGCCGGTCACGCCGTCCGCCTGGCCACCACGCATCTGCGGGAGAGCCTGGAGGCGGAGTTGGTCGCCTCGTTCGATATGGACGAACTCCTCGACTACCGCTCGCGCCGCCCGCTCATGATGTTCAAGACCGACCACTTCTCCGACTACACCGAGCCGGAGCTGAACCTGTGGGCGCTCAAGGACACTCAGGGCACACCGTTCCTGCTGCTGGCCGGTTTGGAGCCGGATCTGCGGTGGGAGAAGTTCGTGACCGCCGTGCGGCTGCTGGCCGAGCAGCTGGGTGTGCGCCGCACCATCGGTCTGAGCGCGATACCCATGGCGATCCCGCACACCCGACCGCTCGGGATGACCGCGCACGCCAGCGACCGCGACCTCATCGGCGATCACCAGCGCTGGCCGGGTGAGTTGCAGGTGCCGGGCAGCGCCTCCTCGCTGCTGGAGTACCGCATGGCCCAGCACGGCCACGAATCGGTCGGCTTCTCCGTGCACGTCCCGCACTATCTGACCCAGACCGCCTATCCGGAGGCCGCGCAGACGCTGCTGGAGAGCGTCGCCGAGAACGCCGGGCTGGAACTGCCCCTGGCGGCGCTCACCGAGCAGGCGGCCCGGGTGCGGGAGCAGGTCAACGAGCACATCGCGGGCAATTCCGAGGTGGAGACCGTGGTGGCGGCCCTGGAACGCCAGTACGACAGCTTCGTCACCGCCCAGGAACGCCAGTCCAGCCTGCTGGCCAGCGAGAGCGACCTGCCCACCGGCGAGGAACTGGGCGCGGAATTCGAACGCTTCCTCGCCGAACAGTCCGGTTTCGGCGACGGCGACGCGAACGACGGCGGCGACCGGCGGTCCTGACCACACCAGTAACGTAGGTGGGCGTGCAGCTATCCGAACTCGTCCCCGACCGTGCCGTACCCGACGTCGATGCCGAGTGGCTGTATGAGACCTTCGTCGACTGGACCCTCGAGCAGGGCCTGACGCTGTATCCGGCGCAGGAGGAGGCGCTGCTCGAGCTGTTCACCGGCTCGAATGTGATTCTGGCGACCCCGACCGGCTCGGGTAAGTCGATGGTGGCGCTGGGCGCGCACTTCGCCGCGCTCAACCGCGGCCAGCGCAGCTACTACACCGCTCCGATCAAGGCCCTGGTCAGCGAGAAGTTCTTCGCGCTGTGCGAGGTGTTCGGGGCGGACCGGGTCGGCATGGTGACCGGTGACGCGGCGGTGAATCCGGATGCTCCGATCATCTGCGCGACGGCGGAGATCCTGGCCAATCTGGCATTGCGCGAGGGCGCGGACGCCCCGGTGGGTCAGGTCGTCATGGACGAATTCCACTACTACGCCGATCCGGATCGCGGGTGGGCGTGGCAGGTGCCGCTGATCGAACTGCCGGGGGTGCAGTTCCTGCTCATGTCGGCCACGCTGGGCGAGGTCGACTTCTTCGCCAGGGATCTGAAAGACCGTACCGGCCGTGACACCGCCGTCGTCTCCGGTTCGGAACGCCCGGTGCCGCTGAGCTTTTCCTATGTGCGCACCCCGATCACCGAAACTCTCGAGGATCTGGTGACCACCAGCCTCGCCCCGGTGTACGTCGTGCACTTCACCCAGGCGGCGGCGATCGAACGGGCGCAGGCCCTGATGAGCGTGAACTTCGCCAGCAAGGCGGAGAAGGAGGCCATCGCCGCGGCCCTGGGTGATTTCCGCTTCGCCACCGGCTTCGGCAAATCGCTGTCGCGCTTCATCCGCCACGGTATCGGCGTCCATCACGCGGGCATGCTGCCCAAGTACCGGCGGCTGGTGGAGAAGTTGGCCCAGGACGGCCTGCTGAAGGTGGTCTGCGGCACCGACACCCTGGGCGTCGGCATCAATGTGCCGATTCGCACCGTGCTGCTGACCGGTCTCACCAAGTACGACGGTGTGCGCACCCGCCGCCTCAATGCCCGCGAGTTCCATCAGATCGCGGGCCGCGCGGGCCGGGCCGGCTACGACACCATGGGCACCGTGGTGGTGCAGGCGCCCGAGCACGAGGTGGAGAACGCCCGCCTCATCGCCAAGGCCGGTGACGATCCCAAGAAGCTCAAGAAGGTCCAGAAGCGCAAACCGCCGGAGGGTTTCGTGTCCTGGTCGGAGGACACCTTCGACCGGCTGGTCGGGGCCACCCCGGAACCGATGGTGTCGCGTTTCAATGTCACCAATTCCATGCTGTTGAACGTGATCGCCCGCAAGGGCAACTGCTTCGACGCCATGCGGCATCTGCTGGAGCGGAACCACGAGCCGCGTCCGGCGCAGCGGCGGCACATCCTGCGCGCCATCCGGCTCTACCGCGCGCTGCGGGACGCGGGCGTGGTGCAGCAGCTCGACACACCCGACGAGTTCGGCCGCCGCGCCCGGCTCACCGTGGACCTGCAACGCGATTTCGCCCTCGATCAGCCACTGTCGCCGTTCGCGCTGGCCGCGCTGGAGCTGCTCGACAAAGACTCCCCCACCTACACCCTCGATGTCATCTCGCTCATCGAGGCGACCCTGGAGGATCCGCGCCAGCTGCTCATGGCCCAGCAGCACAAGGCCCGCGGTGCGGCGGTGGCGGAGATGAAGGCCGACGGCATCGAGTACGAGGAGCGCATGGAGCTGCTCGAGGAGGTGACCTGGCCCAAACCGCTCGCCGACCTGATCGAGCCCGCCTTCGAGACCTACAAGGGCGGCCACCCGTGGGTGTCGGAGTTCGAGCCGTCGCCGAAGTCCGTGGTGCGGGAGATGATCGAACGCTCCATGACCTTCGCCGAACTGGTGTCCACCTACGAGCTGGCGCGCTCCGAGGGGGTGGTGCTGCGCTATCTCGCCGACGCCTACCGGGCGCTCCGCCGCACGGTGCCCGAGCAGGCCCGCACCGAGGAGCTCGACGACATCACCGAGTGGCTGGGCGAGCTGGTGCGCCAGGTCGACTCCAGCCTGCTCGACGAATGGGAGCAGCTCACCAATCCGGGCGCGGAGAGCGATACCGAGGAGGTGGCGTTCGGCGCGGAGGCGCCCCGGCCGATCTCCGCGAACGAGCGGTCCTTCCGGGTGCTCGTGCGCAATGCCATGTTCCGGCGGGTGGAGATGGCCGCGCTGCGCCGCTGGGACGCTCTCGACGCGTTGGGCGACGGCCTGGACTGGGAAGGCGAACTCGCGCCCTACTACGACGAATACGGCGAGATCGGTATCGGGCCGAACGCGCGCGGACCGAAGCTGTTCCAGATCGAGCAGCGGCCGGGTTTCTGGCATGTGCGTCAGGTGCTGGACGATCCGTCCGGTGACCACGGATGGGCCGTGGCGGCGGTGGTCGATCTGGCGGAGTCGGATGCCGCCGGTGAAGTGGTATTCGACGAGGTCACGGTGGTGGCGGGCTGACCGCCGCCACGTTCGCGCCCCGATTTCTTCATAGTTCCGTAAGATGCCCGGTCCGGTTTGTTCAACCGTCCCGGCGGTACGGTGACGAAGACGACCGCTGGCCGGTTCGTTTTTCCAGGCTGATCGCGTGTATCGTCGCGCACTGTTGCCCACATCCCGCCACAGCGCCCGATCGAAAAGAGTTCCCTTAGATTGACCAACCGAAACCTGCTCGAATCCCCCCGTCTGGTCATCGACCTGCACCGGGTCCGTGCGAACTACCAAGCACTGCGAGCCGCTCTACCCGCGGCACGAATTCGCTTCGCCGTCAAGGCGAGTCCCGTGCCGGAGATCATCCGGCTCCTGAACGACGAGGGCGCCGAGTTCGACGTCGCCAGTATCGGTGAGATCGAACTCTGCATCGCGCAGGGTGTCGATCCGGCCGTCATGTGTTATGGGAATCCGATCAAGAAAGCCGCCCACATCGCCGCCGCTCGCGCGGCCGGGGTGCGCCGCTACGCCTTCGACACCGAGGACGATCTGGCTCGCATCGCCGAGCACGCCCCCGGCGCGGAGGTGGAGTGCCGGTTCCTGTCCTCCGCTCCGCAGTCGCAGACGCCGTTCGGCACCAAGTTCGGCTGCGATCCCGGTGAGGCCAAGCGGCTGCTGGTGCGGGCGCGTGACCTGGGATTGCGGGTGGCTGGCCCGTACTTCCACGTGGGCTCGCAGCAGACCGATCCGATCGCCTGGCGCATCGGCATCGAGCAGGCTGGCGCCATCGCGGAAGCGTTGGCCGTCAAGGACATTCCGGTTCCGTCGGTGAATGTCGGTGGTGGACTGCCGATTTCGTACGCCGATGCCGCACCGGAGCTGTCCGAGCTGGGTGCGGTGATCGCCGAGGCGTTCGCGACCCATTTCCCGGAACACACCGAACTGGTGGTGGAGCCCGGTCGCGCCCTGGTGGGCAATACCGGTGTGATTCACGCCGAGGTGGTGAATGTTCGCCAGGCGCCGGACGGGCGGCGCTGGATATACCTCGATATCGGCCGCTACAACGGTATGGCCGAGACCGAGAACGAGTACATCGCCTACCGTTTCGAAACCGATCGGGACGATGACCCGATGGACGAGGCGGTGGTCGCCGGACCGACCTGCGATGGCGACGATGTACTCTATCAACGCACGCGTGTCCTCCTTCCGACCACGTTGCGAGCCGGTGATCCCGTTCGGATCCTCGATACCGGCGCTTATACGGCGAGCTATTCGTCGGTGTCCTTCAACGGTTTTCCGCCTTTGACTGTTCATGTCATCGGCGCTGAGCGAGAGTGAGTTCGCTTATGACGGCAGAATTCACCGGCTGGCATGTGCTGGCCGAGTTCGGTGGTGTCGACCCGCAGCTGTGCGACGACCTCGAACGACTCGAGAGTGCGCTCCGAAAATCGTTGGTCGCCGCGGGGGTGACCATTTGCGATGTGGTGCACAAGCAGTTCGAGCCGCAGGGGGTCACCATTCTCGCCCTGCTCTCGGAGTCGCACGCCTCCATCCACACGTATCCGGAGTCCGGGGACATCTTCGTCGACGTATTCACCTGCGGCAGTATCGGTTCCGGTGCCACCAAGGCGGTCGAGCTGCTGAAGGAGGAGCTGTCGCCCGGATCGGTCAACATGGAGGTCATCCAGCGCGGCCACACCTCGCGCCGCATCCACGAGCCGGTCGGCGAGGGCCTGACCCGGGTGTGGAACATGTCCGAGGTGATCGTGGACACGAACACCCCGTACCAGCACATGGTGATCGCCAAGACCGAGCAGGGCATCAGCCTGTTCTCCGACGACGACCGCCAGTCCACCGAGTTCTCGCAGCTCACCTACCACGAGGCCATGCTGGTCCCGGGGTACGCGCTGGCCGAGAAGCTGGACAGGGTGCTGATCATCGGGTCCGGTGAGGGCGTGGCCTCGCAGATGTCGGTGGCCGCGGGCGCGTCGCTCGTCGACCACGTCGATATCGACCAGCTCGAGGTCGAGCTGTGCGCCGAGCACCTCCCCTACGGCTACACGCAGGCGGATCTGGCCGCGGCGGTCGCGCAGACCGGCCCGATCAAGATGCACTACGCCGACGGCTGGGACTTCCTGGCCCAGGCCGAGGCCGCGGGCGTGCGCTACGACATGATCGTCATCGACCTTCCCGACGAGCGGGTCGAGGACGCCCAGCACAACCGCCTCTACGAGGACGAATTCCTGCTCCGCTGTAAGGCACTGCTGTCCGAGGGCGGCGTGCTGGCCGCGCAGGCGGGCTGTCAGACCATGTGGCGCAACGAAACCCTGAAGCGCTCGTGGACCCGCTTCCACAGCCTGTTCGACACCGTCGTGCCCTACGTCAGCGACGAGCACGAGTGGACCTTCATCTTCGGCACCCCGAAGGCGATCGCCGACCCGGTCGCCAAGATGACCACTGCCCTGTCGCGGCTGCCGTACCGGGCGGAAACCATCGACGAGCGGGCGATCGTCCGCGGCGCCATCGAGCCGCACGCGCTGCGCGTCGGCGTCAGCGTCTGAGTCGAGGCGACTCGGCACCGCGCCCCGCACGGAGCACCGTGCGGGGCGCTGTCGTAGCCGACCGCCGATTCGCTTCGAAATACCCTCTCCCACAGAGCATTCGACCGGTCCAACCGGAGAAGCCACAGCGCGCTCCCACCGATATGTCGGACTCCGCGTTTACAGTCGTCGCGATCGGACGCCGACCACCCCATCGGCCGTGCCGCCGGGACTACGGAGGGGAATATGACACACCTGCGCCGCGCTGACGAGGACCGCTGGGTGGTGCCCGACGCATGCCACGCCGTTCCGCGGGCGAGGTCCCGTGCGGGCCGTGCGAACGGACCCCAAGGCGCTCGGACTGTATCGGAAATGGCTGGACGACAAGCGTGTTCGCCTCGCGATCGAACTGACGTCCCGAGGCGGATACCGCGACCTCGCCGAAGCGGCCGCGCATGCGATCGAACATCCCGGGGACGCCACACCGCTGGGTATCGCGGTCGCGGGCGCGCTCGCCGCACGGGTGGCCGATGCCACGCGCCCCAAGCCCAATCTGACCGGTCGACTGGTCGACGCATGGGTGGCCGCGCACGGGGCGGGCACAGCAGCGGCGGCGGGTGCGCTGCTGGCCGGACTGTCCGTCGGCCATATCGGCGCCGATCTCACCCGGTGTGTCGCGCGCCGCCCGGAACGCCCGCACGTGTTCGACGAACCGGCCGCGACGCTACTCCCCCGGCTGCGTACGCATCTCGCGGCGCTGAGCGACACCGAGTACCACGCGGCGGTGGCGGGCCTGGGGCGGGTGCGCGCCGAATCGCGGGCGCTGGCCGTGCACACCGCGACCTCGTATCTCGCACCCACCGAACAGGATTGGGTGAACCGCGATCTGGCACCGGCGCGCTGCGCGTCCCACCCTGATAGCGCCGAGACCATGCTCGCCGCGACCGTGACATCGACCGAACAGCTCGCGCTCCTGGACACCCCCGGATATCTGTGGCGGCTCACCGGCAGGGCCGACATCCTGCGCGCGGTGATCGAGGTCGGCCCCGACGCGGCGCCGTATCTGACCCAGCTGCTGGATGTGTACGGTTTGTCCGCCGATGATCAGCGCGGTATCGCGGAGCTGCTCGCGCAGTTGCCCACCGATGCCGCGCTCCTCGCGCTGCTGCACCGCACCGACCGGCCCGGGGTTCGCGCGGCCGCCATCGAGGCGATGTACCGCTTCCCCCGACGGGCCGCGCGCGTGCTCGCCGACCTGCCCGACGAGCCGTTCACCGTCGGGCTGCGTGATCTGCTGACCCGCGTGTACCCCGACCTGAACGCGGGGACGCACGCGCCGCAACCAGCCGTGGAGTGCGTTCCGCGCGATGAACTGCCGGAGTTGCTGCGCGTGCCGCCGTGGAAACGCGGCGTCACGCCCGCGCCGCCGACCGTGCTGCCCGGTCTCGGATCACCACGGCCGCTCGCTCTGTCGTGGCTTCCCGGCGAGCAGGATGGTTGGTCGAACATCTTTGTGGAGCAGACGGATCCGGACCGCGACTGGGAGGACGAGTTCCAGCGCGTCCGCGATCGGAAATGGCACGGCTCCTGGTGGACGCTGCGACTGATCGCCACCGCGCCCCCGCCGCTGGCACTGGCGAACCTGGATCTGATCGAGCCGACCGAGCTGTGGGACGCCGTCGACCCGCTCCGCCGCATCCTGGGCCGCTGTGGCGATGCCGCCCTCGCGACGATCGTCGACGCCGTGCGACACAACGCGGCCACGACGATCTCGGTCCTGCTCCCGGCCACGGGGACCCCGGTCACGGAATTGATGTCCCGTCAGCTCGACTCGCGGCGCAATCGCGCCGTGGCCCTGTCCTGGTTCGAGCGTCACCTGCCCACGGCGGCACCGGAACTCCTCACCGCCGCCTTCGGCAAACCGGGCAGACAGCGCACCCTGGCATGGAAGGCGCTACGCGCCCTGGACGGCCGCGACCACCGGGAGGCACTGGTCACGGCGGCGCACACGCTCGGCGGGTCGGCGGCGGAGGCCCTGGTGGCGGCATTGTCCACCGATCCGCTCGACATCCTGCCGAAAACCGTTCCGACACTGCCCACCTGGCTCGCGCCGGCGGCACTCCCGCCCATCGTGCTGCGCCGCGAGGTCCTGACCAGGCCCGACGGACCGCGCGCCCTACCGCCCGATGCCGTGGCGGCGGTATGCACCATGTTGGCGATGAGCGGCCCCACCGGCGACTACGCGGGCGTCGCCCGGCTGCTCGAGCTCGCCGAGCGGGATTCGCTGGCCGAGTTCTGCTGGGCGCTGTTCGAACTATGGGGCTTCACCGGGTACTCCGCCGACGAGAACTGGGTCCTGCACGCCCTGGGCCTGCTCGGCACCGACGACACCGCCCGCGCCCTCACGCCGCTGATCCGCGCCTGGCCCGGCGAGAACGCACACGCGCGCGCGGTGGCCGCGCTGGACGTCTTGACCGCCATCGGCAGCGACGTCGCGCTCATGCAACTCAACAGCATTGCCGAGAAGGTCAAGTTCAAGGGCATCAAGGCCACAGCGCGGGAGAAGATCCGCCAGCTCGCCGAGGAGGCGGGAATGTCGGCGGAGGAACTGGCCGATCGACTGGTACCGAGCTTCGGATTGGCCGAGGACGGGACGCTACGGCTGGACTACGGACCGCGCGCCTTCCTCGTCGGCTTCGACGAGCAGCTACGCCCGATGGTTCGCGACGTGGCCGGGACACCCCGCAAGGCATTGCCCAAACCGGGTGTGAAGGACGATCCGGAACTCGCACCGGCAGCCTACACACGGTTCACGAACCTGAAGAAGGATGTGAAATCCGTTGCCGCCGAACAGCTGCTCCGCATGGAGCGCGCGATGGTCCGCAACCGGCGCTGGACCGCCGCGATCCATCGGCGGCTGTTCGTGGAGCATCCACTGCTGTGGCATCCCACCCGCCGCCTGGTGTGGGCCACCTTCGACGCCGACGGCTCGCCGACCGGTTCCTTCCGGGTGGCCGAGGATCGCAGCCTCGCCGACGTCGACGACGATGCAGTCACCCTGCCCGATGACATGCTGGTCGGCATCGCCCATCCGCTGCATCTCGGGGACACCCGCGCCGCATGGGCGGAGGTCTTCGCCGATTACGAGACACTGCAGCCGTTTCCACAGCTGCAACGGGAGATCCACCTGCCCACCGACCGGGACGCCGCCTTCGCCCGCTTCGACGGCACGGTCGTTCCGGCGGGCAAGGTGCTCGGCTTGACCCGCCTCGGCTGGGAGCGCGGTACGCCCATGGACGCCGGTATCTCGGGCGAGATCTTCCGGCCGCTCGGCGACGATCGGTCCGTGGTCCTCGATCTGGATCCCGGCTTCGTGGCCGGTATGGCCCTGGAACTGGGCGACCAGACGATCAGCGTGCACATCACCGCCAGCGGGCAGGAATCCGCGTGGGGGCATCGGAACCGGACCGAGCACTCCTTCGCCGACCTGGATCAGGTCACGGTGTCGGAGGTGTTGCGGGAGCTGGAACAGCTCACCACCTGACCGAGGCGAACGACTCAGCGCGAGATCATCAGCGGACCCTGCGGATGCAGTTCGACAATGGCGACCAGGTCACCGTAGGGCACCGCTCCGTGCGCGAACCGATGCGCCATGCGCGCCAGCGCGGTCCGCGCACCGTATTTGATGCGCATCCCCTCGTGTACCCGTTCGGTCACCCGGGGATCGTTGACGATGTGCGCGGTCCCGTAGTGCTGGCGGGATCCCAGTGCGGGGCGGCCGCGCCAGTCGCCGATCTGGATCACGACCCGGCCGTCGTAGGCGAGCTGCTGCGCTTCCTCCCCGTAGGAGGAGAGGACGAAGGCCAGTCGCCCCTGTTCGGCGGGGAGCACCAGATGTGGTGCGGTGGCGATGCTTCCCGGTGCGACCGGACGCGTCACCAGCACGGATTTCGCATCCCACCACAGCGATCCGTCATGCCATGCGCTCGTGCCGACCGGAACCATCTCGGCCCGCCGGTGCGGTCTCATTGCGGGTGCGGTGTGCGAAACCATAGCCGATCGAACTCCAATGTAGTTGTTTGCCAATACCTTTCACACGCGAGTCAGCGCTGACACGGGTGAGACGAGCAACGCCCCGCCCACCGTCCCAGACGAAGAGCGTCGCGATTGTCCCGAAACCGAGGTTAGCGTCGTCCGCGCAGCCGTGCCACGACGCGCCGAGCCGCCTCGTTCGGTGTGAAGGCCATCTCAGAAAGGGTCTTTCGGCTCTGCCATGGCGGTCGATCACCCAGCAGCCTGTACCTGTGATTCCCACTACTGGAACGCCCGGGCCGACGCGAACCATCGACCCGGCGGTGTACGACCAGACGGTCGAGCGGCTGTCCGCCGAACTCGCGGGCAGCGTGTCACGACAGCGGGTGGAGCTGGTACTCCGGTGGAGTCTCGACGATCTGACCGGCAATCCCCCCGGCGCCATGCCCGAACTCGGTGAGCGACTGGCCCGCCAACGACTACTCGAGCCCGCCCTCCATCCCGAGCGGCGCTGAGCGTATCGCTGTGCGGCCCACTCGCGTCCGGCTGTCCGACGGTCTGTCCCAGCCGTCGCGCGGCTGGGACAGTATCGAGTTCGGCGAGGCCGCGACCCAGGGCGACCACTGACCTCCCGCTGATGCGGTCATTCCGCTGCTCGACCCAACCGCTGCTGCGCGCGGACTGATCGGTTCAGGCGGCGCGCCGCCGGACGGTGCGCTCGAGAATTCCGAGCGTCGCCTTGAGCGCCGATGCGGGAACCACCGGGAAGTCGACGCGCCGCCGCCAGTGCTCGTCGACCTCCGACCAGTCGTAATACGAGGTGACGCGGGTGCCGTCCGCGACCGGTTCCAGCCGGTAGCCGTAGATGTGGCGGGCGTGCGGCTTGATGTGGGCCTCCACGGTCCACGCGATCTCGGTATCCGGAACCAGTTCGGTGATGACGACTTCGACGTCGTATCGCCCCAGCGGAAGATCGCCCAACGCCTCTCGATCCATATGGACGACGAACCGGTCGCCGGTCCGCTCGACCGTCGCACCCTCGGCGTCGATGAGCGTTCCCGATGCGTCGATATCGACGTGCCCCTTCGGGTCGGTCAGCACCGAGAAGATGGCGGCGGCGGGCGCGGGGATGAGCCTCGAGACCTCGATCCGTTCGACGGCATCTGCCGTGGAGGGCGTTTCGATTGGGGCGTTCGCATGCGCGGCGACCACGCTCCCGGCACCGCCCTCAAACCGCAGGATCTCGCGCGGGACCAGGGCGTGAGTCTGGCTGTCGTCCGTGAAGCGCTGGTGCGCCTGGTCGGCGAGGGTCTGGCCGACCGGCTGCCCAACCGCGGCTTCGCCGTCCCGGAGTACTCCGATCGCCGCTGGCAGGAGATCGCGGAAGCGCGACGCACCGTCGAACCGGTACTGCTGCGGCTGTCCATCGAGCGCGGTGACGTCGACTGGGAGGCCCGGGTGCGCGCCGCCCACCACCGGCTGGCCCGCACCCCGGCCTTCGCTCCGGGGGAGGGCGCGTACTACACCGAAGCCTGGTCCGAGGCGCACCGCCGGTTCCACCGCACCCTGCTGGAGGGGTGCGGCAACCCCGTGCTCCTGGAGACCTTCGACCGCCTGTGGACCGCCAGCGAGCTGGCCCGCCGCTGGTCGGCACACCGCAACCCCGATCGGGACGGAGCCGCGGAACACCGCCGCCTGGAGGAGGCGGCGCTGTCGCGCGACGCCGATACCGCCGCCGCCGTACTGACCCGGCACCTCACGCTCACCGCGACCGGACTGACCGACCCCGCGTGACACCCCCGGGCACACTGGAGGCATGGACCCCGTCGAGGCTCTACGCCAGATCGCGTACTGGAAGGACCGCGCCCGCGAGGACACCCGACGGGTCATGGCCTACCGCAGGGCCGCCGATATCGTCGAACGGCTGGACACGGCCCAGCGCGAGGTGCTGGGCCGCACCAACGCCTGGCAGTCGCTGCCCGGTATCGGGCCGAAGACGGCCGCGGTCATCGCCCAGGCGTGGTCCGGTCGCGAACCCGACGCACTGATCGAATTACGCTCGGCGGCACAGGATCTGGGCGGCGGTGCGGTGCGCGCGGCACTGCGGGGTGATCTGCACCTGCACTCGAACTGGTCCGACGGTTCGGCGCCCATAGCGGAGATGATGGACACCGCCCGCACCCTGGGTCACGAGTACTGCGCGCTCACCGATCATTCGCCGCGCCTGACCGTCGCCAACGGCCTGTCGGCGCAGCGGCTGCGCGAACAGCTCGACGTCATCGACGAGTTGCGTGAACGGTTCGCCCCCATGCGCATTCTCACCGGCATCGAAGTGGACATTCTGGACAACGGCTCCCTCGATCAGGACCCGGCTCTACTCGATCGCCTCGATATCGTCGTGGCCAGCGTCCACTCCAAGCTCAGAATGGAATCCGCCGCCATGACCAGGCGGATGATTCGCGCCGTCTCGAACCACCGCGTCGATGTGCTCGGCCACTGCACCGGCCGCCTGGTCGAAGGCTCTCGCGGCCGCCGCCCCGAATCCACCTTCGACGCCGAAGCGGTCTTCACCGCCTGCCGCGACCACGGCACCGCCGTCGAGATCAACTCCCGCCCAGAACGCCGCGATCCACCGACCCGCCTGCTCCGCCTCGCTCGCGACCTGGGCTGCCACTTCTCCATCGACACCGACGCCCACGCCCCCGGCCAACTCGATTTCCTCGGCTACGGCGCCCAACGCGCCGCCGACAACGACATCCCCACCGAGCACATCGTCAATACCTGGCCGGTGGACGAGTTGCTGGCGTGGACTTCCCGCGGCTGACGGCAGCGCGATCAGGTCCCGGACGGGCGGCTGAGATGGTCGACGGCGGTGGTGACGAAGTCGGCAAGGTGAGTCGGGGGGTAGCGGTCGGGGTCGGTGACGGCCAGACGGACGAGTTGTTCGCCGACCGCCAGCAGTGCGATGGACAGCAGTTCGGGGTCCAGGCGGCTGAGGTCGGGGCGGCGGGGGCGGGCCCATTCGATGAGGGCGCGCAGGTTGTCGCGGGCGAATGCGCGGGCGCGGGCGGCGTGTTCGCGGACTTCGGCGGGGGCGTCGTCGGCGGGGGCGGTCAGCAGGAGGGCGGATTCCGGATGTTCGACGACGGCGTGCAGCAGGTTGGTGGCGGCAGAGGTGAGGATGGTTTCGAAGTCGCTGTCGTCGTCGAAGGGGGGCATGGCTGTCGCGAGGGTGTCGATGGTGCGTCGCTGTTCGCGTTCCAGCAGTGCCAGCAGGAGCGGGCCGCGGCCCGGATAGGCGGCGTAGACACGAGGTTTGGCGAGTTTCGCCTCACGGGCGATCGCCTCCATGGTGGCGGCCGCGTAGCCGTCGCGGACAACCAGCCGCAGGGCGGCGTCCAGGACCTGGACGCGACGGACTTCCAGGTCCATGCGCGGTTGACGTTTCCGCGGCGACTCGAGGGGAGCGGGCATACGGTTCACCGTATGCGGTGCTCAGTACAGGCCGCGCAACCCGACCGGTGGCGGCGCCATTTGCAGCGGCGCGTTGGCCAACCAGGCTCCGGCGGGCCAGCATACGGGCGCGAGCCGGGCCGCCCGATCACGGACGCGCAGGGTGGTGGGCTCGGCGGCGCGCATGATCCGCAGGGCGCGCGACGACAGGTCCCGATTGCGGATGCCCCAGGCGCGCCGGTGGCAGGCGACTCGTTCGATCGCGCGGCGGGCGCGGTGCGGATCGGGGGTGCGGAGGGCATGCGCGATGGCGGTGGCGGCATCGGTGGCGTCGAAAACCCCTGAGTTGAGCCCTCTTCCACCCCACGGCGCGAACAGATGCGCGGCTTCCCCGGCCAGCAGGACCCGCCGGTGCGGGTCGGTGTAGGTGTCGGCGACCGATTGGTGGAAGCGGTAGCTCGACACCCAGGTCACGTGTTCCCCGTACCAGGGGTCGACGATCTCGGCCGTCCACCGCCGGATGCCGTCGAGACCGGACCAGTAGTCGGCGTCGTCGCCGGGCAGGCATTGCAGATCGATGCGCATCCCGCCCTGGAACGGCATATGCATGACATTGCGTCCACCCAGGCGGGGACAGTTGTACTGGAAGAAGCCCGGCATGTGCGGTGTCGTGCCGTCCGGATGGTCGGCGACGTCGACGATGACGAATCGGGTGTCGTCCGGCGTACCCCGCAGGGTCGCGCCGATCTCGTCCCGTACCCGCGAGCGCGCCCCATCGGCCCCGATAACGTATGCGGCAGAAAGGGTGTCCCCGGTTTCGAGCTCGATCTCGACTCCGTCCGGATTGCTGGACAACCGCATCAGCGGCGACGCCCACCGAAACCGCACGCCGTGCGCCACGCACGCCTCGTACAGGTGGTTCTCGGTAACCGTCTGCGGCAGACTGACACCCAGCAGTTCGCTGGGCATCACCCGCCCCAGCACGCCGCGCCGGGAGCGGTACCCGAACACCCGACGCTCCCCGTAGTACGCGTCATAACCCCGAACCCGAATCCCCGCCGCCGCAACAGCTTCCCCCAGCCCCGGCAGCACGGCATCGAACCGACGCACGGTCGGCGCGAACAACCCGATAGCCCGACTCCCCGGCCGCATCCGCCCCATCCCCTCGGCCTCCACCACCGTCACCGCCACACCCCGCCGCGCCAACGCCAGCGCCCCGACCAACCCCACCGGCCCGGCCCCCACCACCACACAGTTCGCACTCATCGACGGTTCCCCTTGTCCTGCCCGCTCGCTTCCGACGTTTGATACGGTAACGTAACTACGGGCTCGTAACTACGGATTCGGGAATCCGAGTACCCACGAGCCATCGGCACCGGGAATGCTCCTGACTCCGGTGCTGTCACCGTTCGCGGCGGCGCTTGCGGTCGCTCCGCATGTGGCGATCGTGCTGGCGAAGGTGGCCGCGCGGCGGCGCAGCGGCTCAGGTCCGCTCGGCCGTCAGGACAGGTCCCGGCTCATCTCCACTGTCGGAATGGCGTTGCCGCCCGGGCTGTCTCTGGTACGACCGGTGGGAGCGAAGCCGTGCCGCTCGGCCAACTGTCGCATCGGAGCGTTGTCCTGCCGAGCCCACAGCACCGCTCGACGGTAACCATTGTCGTGCACCCACTGCAGCTGAGCGTGCAGCAGCCGGTCACTTGTCCCGCTTCCACGGGCCTCGGCGGCAACCCACACAGCGACAATCTCCAACGTGTCGGATCGCCCGGGATCGGCAACCGTGCCGATACTGCCGACCGGCTTGCCATCCCGCGTCGCGACAAACCTGCTCATCGCCGACTCGACCAGCGCCCGCCACTCCTGCTCCGTCCGCGCCGCCGCCTGCTCGAGAGTGGTCTTGAACGCCCACGGTGCGTCCGCGATGGAACGAAAAGTTACTTCTCGCTGGCATTTCCAATCCTCGGCGGTCAGTCGACGAACATCGAGGGCGTCGTCACGCATAGCACGATCTGCCGGATCCGGTGCGCCGCCGGTCCCGGTCGGTTCATCATGGCCGTGCCGCATATCACCGAAATCGAGTGCAGCGGCTGCTCTTCCGCCGACTGCGTCGCCGCGTTCACAGTCATTCGTCGTAGCTCGTAGGTGCTCGGCCGATTCCACCAGCGGTCGGCGGCGGACACCTGCCACAAGGGCGATGACGGCACTCACTCGCTGGAGGACCTCGCCCCGGACGTGGGACCACCTCGACAAAAGCACCCTTCCAACAGTGGATCGCGGGGTAGCTCGACAGTACCGGATGTGGTGACCCGCAGTCACCGAGGACCATCGCCGCCCCAGCCGACACCCACCGGCCCGGCCAGAGGTAGTTACAGCTTCCACGGCGAATGCGCCACGGCGGCAGCGAAGTACATGCGACCCGTGGGCAGCACGTTGCACTGGTGGCCGCGCCGATCCCCCACCGCCGGTGATCACGATGTCATCGGGCCACCGCTGCTCCGGTCGCCCGCGGGTTCACGACTCGGATCGAACCTCGGACAGGAGTCGGGTCCGCTACTCCACGATCGGGAAGTAGGACTCCCCGTCTTCCGGGGTGTCGTCGACCTGCCCGCGATGCTGGCGGGTAGGGCGGGGATCGGTGTCCTCGGCGTTCTCGTCGGTGACGACGGCGGATGTGTCCAGCGGGGAGAATTCCTCCGTGGGCGGGCCCGCGTCGGGGTTGCGCCGGTCCGCGCTGACGTCCGGTTCCTCGGCGTCGAGGCGGGCGGCGTGGGGTTCGCCGATGCGCTGTTCCCGCTCGGTCATGCCGTACTTGTCCGCGGCGCGCCAATCCTCCGGTGGTGCGACCACGGTGTCGTCGTCGGCGTTGCGTACGTCATCAGGGTCCAGGCTCTCCGTCGAACTCAGCGTGTCGCCGGGGCCCATTTCGTCGGCCGGGTCCTGGTTTCCGTTCATGCAGGCTGGATGCCCGTACTGCCCGACCCGAAACCCGGGTGTCCGGAGTGAACTCCCCCACCATGTCGGGAGCGGCCGGGTCGTGGCGCGCGTCCGTCAGTGTTTTCGCAGGAAGCGACCGCGCCGCGGGGCCACGTAGAGCCGCAGCAGGAACTCTCCGGCGAAGATCAGCCACAGCCCCCACGCCAAGACCGCCAAGACGGTGATCAGAACCGGTGACCGCGCCAGCGTCTGCCCCAGCACGACGAACAGGAACACCACCCCGAGGGCGCTCATCGGGCCGTCCAAGCGTGCGACCAGCCCTTCGGCCCAGTCCTGGCGCTCCTGATCGGCGCCGCCACCTCCCGATTGAGCGGAACGTGGTTCGGTCATGGCGCCATCCGATCGACTGCCCGGCGACCGCCGGATCATCGATAGCCGTACCCATCCGGCCGAGCCGAAACCGACACTCGCACGCAGTAGGCCGAAACGGGCCTACTCCCAGTCGTGGCTGGCGTTGCAGGAACGGCACTCGAGGCGCAGATTGCCGAGATCGTTGTACGCCGCTTTTGCCTCGGCCGGGGTCGCGACCGCCGCGTACTTCAGATGGTCGCGCCACCTCCGAATGTGGCCCAGTTCCACGCCGCTCTCCGACACACCGTTACGGCAGCTCTCGCACAGGAAGATTCGCAGCTGGCGTTGCGGGTTCCACGGATCGGCCACGGGACGGAACTCGCGGTGAGACAGCATCCAGATCCGGGTATCCCGCGACGCGCGTAGGTGGTTGGGATCGGTGTACCAGCCCGGTTTGGCCAGACCATTGACGTAGGCGTCGACAGTCGGCTGATGGACCGCGGCGTCGGGGGTCCAGGTGACATCGAATCCGATGTCCTCGGGCAATGCGAGCTCATGCTGATAACCGGCCCTCATCGTGGCGCTCCTTCTGAAGCATTTCCGTGAGGGTGGGCGCCCGCAACCCACCGTCGTCCTATCGTACTTGCGCTGCAATGTGATTCAGACGGGAACCGGCGTTCTGATGCGCGACATCAGCCGCGACGCGCCGAACGCTGTTGCACGCTGACGGGCGGCCCGCCAGTCGGGGCGGGCCAGGGTGGTGTCCTCCTCCCGGCCCGCGTCCAGATCCTCGAGATACCGGGCCGCCCGCTGCTGCGCGGGCACGGCGGTGCTCACCGCGATGTCACTGCCCCGAGTAGTGCTCGGTATTCTGCCCGAACGCGCCACGTACCAGGCTCCCGCCACGAACGGCTTCATCATGTTCGACAATCGCCTCGTCCACGTTGAGACGATCACCGCAGAACTGTCGGTCACCCAACCGCGCGAAATCGCCCTCTACGGAAGAATGTTCACGCAGTTGTCCGAGCAGGCCGTCTACGGCGAATCGACTCGGCGACTGATCATGGCCGAACTCGAGGAACGCCGGTAGCAGCCGGCGTCGGTACCGGTGACTACAGTCGTCGACGAACCGCCGAGCGCGCTGACAGGGGAATCGATGGCCGTAACCGCACACCGTTCGACGGCCACGGGCCGGGTGGGTGGCGAGTCGGTTTTCGAGCCGACGGCAAAGCAGTTGAAGCAGCTGTTGTTTCGACGGGATGGGTTGTTGCGGGCGCCCCGGGGTGCGGTGGGCGTGGGTGCGGTACCGGGGGAGGCGGGGGTGCTGGGGGTGGAATCCGCTGCGGCGTTGCTGCGTAGGCGGGTGGAGCTGCTGTATCACCTGAGCGGTGGGGAGCGGCGGCGGGCGGTGACGGATGTGTGTGCGCTGCTCGACTCCTGGAGTGCGGTGCGGGGGTTGGGGTTCACGGCCGAGGTGTTGATGCGGGCGGTCACCGAGCCGTCGTGGGTGCGTCCGCCGCAGTGGGACGCACGGGGCGAGGTGCGGGAGATGCGGGCGGTGTCGGGGGCCTTGCGCAACCGCCTCGCAGGGTGTTCGGAGGAGGAGTTGGCGGCGGCGGTCGCCGTGCTGGAGCGGTATCGAGGGACGTCGCGGTGGGCGCGCGTGCTCACGTCGGTGTTGTTGCCGTCGCGGCGGGAGTGGGTGGCGGCGGATATCGAGGAGGCGGTGGCGGCCGGGTCCAAGGGAGATGCGCGGCTGCTCGTCGACGCGGCCTGGTCGGTGGCGCAGTTGCGGCGCTTGAATTCGCTGTTCACCGGATATTGGTACGGCACCGAGGGGTTGGCCATCGATACGCCCGGGATGGCGATCACCGTGGTCGACGGGGTTGGGTTCGAAGTCGTGGAGATGCTGACGCACTGGTTCGACCACCCGGATACCACGCAGGCGCTGCGCGTTCCGATCGCGGACGCGCTCGGCGTGATACCCACGGATGCCGCGTTCGCGGCGCTGGCCGCCCGCATTTTCCGTCCGCCCGCGCTCGCCGCCGTCCGCGGCGCGGCCGCACGCTTCCCGATGCGGGCCCTGCGCCTGCTCGATCCCGGCGCCCACGGCGACATCCTGCGTGAGCACATTCACGGCCACCCCGAGCTGGCGCGGCGGCTGAGACCCGAACTTCCCACCGCCACAGCCGAACTCATCACCAGCGAACTGGGCCGGATGGCTTCTCAACCCACCACCGACGAGATCGGGATACCGGGCATACTGCGGAATCCGCCCTGGCAGAACCGCAAACGCGGCAAGGCCGCCGCGGTGGTGCCGGAACTCGCGGCGCCCACCGAACCGTACTGTGCATGGCTGCCGGGCGAACGCGAGGAATGGCGGAACCTGGTACGGCCCGACGACTACGCGGATCTCGACAAGACCCTCGAGCGCCGCACCGACGGCACGCTCACCGAGCAGGTTCTGGGCGCGCTGGTGCTCGCGGGCCCCGAGCGCGCCCTGCCGATACTGGCCGCCTCCCGGCTGCGCTGGCTCTACGGACCGTCGAAACAGGTCAAGGCCGCCATCGCGGCGTTCGAAACCGCCGCCTACCCGATGGTCGTGGCCGCGGCGCGCGAGTACCCCCGCGATATGGAGGACGCGATCGTTCCCTACGCGGGCACGGAACTGATCGACCTCGCGATCACCCGCCTGGACCGGCGCACGCTACGCCCCGGGGCACTGCGCTATCTCCGCCGCCATGCCCACCACGTCGCCCGCGTGCTGATCCCTCGCGCTGTCGGGTCGGCGGCGAAGGACCGCCGCCTCGCCACCCGGGTCCTGCGACTACTGGCGGCACACGGCCACGACGGCGACATACACGCCGCCGCAGCGGAATACGGCGACAAGGCCACGGCGGCGGTAGCGGCGCTGCTGGCGGCCGATCCCCTCACTCTGCTGCCCGCCCGACTCCCGGCGGTTCCGGCCTGGATCAATACGGCCGCACTTCCTTCGGTGCGCACCGCCGACGGCGCGACCCTCCCCGCCGCCGCGGTGGAGAATCTGCTCGTCATGCTCATGCTGGCCGACCCGTTCGAGCCGTATGCCGGTGTGGCACAGGTGTATCGGCACTGCGATCCGGCATCGCTGGCCGACCTGGCATGGGAACTGTTCTCGCAGTGGCAGCGGGCGGGTGCGCCCACCCGGCACAGCTGGGTGTACGACGCCCTCGGCTCCTTCGGCGATGACGACACGGTGGCCGCGCTGCTCCACCACGTCCGCGCCCATCGTTCCGATCCGCGCTCGGTGTCGGCGCTGGACGCCTTCGTCGCCATCGGTTCCGATGCCGCGCTGCTGGCATTGCGGCATATCGGCGAGAAGGTCAAGACCACTCGCGTGCGCGAGGGCGCGAAGGAGCGCATCGAGGCGGTGGCGGAGCGGCTCGGGCTCACCGCCGATCAACTGGCCGATCGCCTGGTGCCGGATCTGGGGCTGCGCGCGGACGGCACCGCCGTCCTGGATTTCGGACCGCGACGGTTCGTGGTCGGCTTCGACGAACAGCTGCGCCCGACCGTCGCCACCGCCGACGGCACCCAGGTCCGCTCGCTGCCCAAGCCCGGAGTACACGACGACCCGGAGCGAGCAGCACAGGCCCACAAGGATTTTCGCGCGCTCAAGAAGAACGCGCGGACGATCGCCACCGATCAGATCCGCCGCCTGGAGCGGGCCATGGTGGTCCAGCGCCGCTTCACCGTCGACGAACTGCGCACCCTGTTCATCGGCCATCCCCTGCGCTGGCAGGTGACCCGCCGCTTGGTCTGGGGCGTCTACGAGGGTGATGCGCTGACGACCACCTTCCGTATCGCCGAGGATCGCGGCTTCGCCGACAGCGCCGACGACGGGGTCACCCTCACCGACGATGCGGTGCTGGGCGTCGCCCATCCGCTCCGGTTTCCGGGTGAGCTCACGTCCTGGCGGGAGATCTTCGCCGACTACGAACTCCTGCAACCCTTCCCCCAGCTCGACCGGGAGACCCACACGCTGCCCACGGACCTCCGCGACCGCGACGTGCTCGGCGACGCGGGTGCGACGGTCGAGGGGCCGCGCCTGCTGGGGCTGGCGTCACGCGGCTGGCTGCCCCCGGAGACCGGCGACGGCGGCTACATCGACAGCTTCGAGAAACCGCTGCCGCACGGCCGTGTCCTCCACCTGAGCTGCGACCCGGGCCTGCCGACCTGGGATCTGAACGGTTCGCCGGAACAGTCCATCGAGGTGCGGCTGCATCCGACCCGCTCGACCTCCGGCGGCATCACCTTCGGCGACCTGGACACCGTCACCGTGTCGGAAATCCTGCGCGATATCGCCTGGCTGCGGCATGAGCGCCACTAGCGAACGGTCATAATCCCTGCATGGGTGACCCGAGGCGTGTCCGGTGACGGCGACGGCGGTGGCGGTGCTGGTCGCTGGCGTACTGATCGCCGCGGCCATCGCGGCGTGGCCGCGCACCCGCCGCACCGTGACCACCTCCGCCGAACGCGCGGTGCACAGCACCCTGCACACCGCCTCCCTGGCCGCGAACGCGCTGCGGCGGGGCCTCACCGAGGAGTCGGCCAGCGAGGCCGCGCCGCACCTGCGCACCCTCACCGCGGCCGACGGGCTCGGTATCGCCGATCCGGAGGGGCAACTGCTGGCGTGGGACGGCGGGCACGCCGACCTCGCCGACCGGTTCACCGAGGCGGCCCGGCGCGCGGTGGACGGGGAACGCCGGGTGCTGGATGCCGGACCCGAGAACGGGGCCTATCCGCGCCGCATCCTCATCGCGCAGCCGCTGCTGATCGACAGCACCGGCCCGGTCGGGGTGCTCGGCGTCGTCACCACCGTACAACCCGAGCCCGGTATGCTCGGCGCGCTCGCCGAGGTGGCCCGCTATGTGTGCGGACAGCTGGAGTTGGCCGAACTGGACGCCTCCCGCGCCCGCCTCGACCGCGCCGAGGTCCGGGCCCTGCGCGCCCAGATCAGCCCGCACTTCATCTACAACGCGCTCAACACCATCGCCTCGTTCGTGCGCACCGACCCCGCCCGCGCCCGCGAACTCATTCTCGACTTCGCCGACTTCACCCGCTATTCCTTCCGGGCGGCGGGCGAATTCACGGTGCTGTCGGACGAGTTGAGCAATATCGACCGCTATCTCGCCCTCGAACGCGCCCGCTTCGGCGACGCCCTCCAGGTACGCCTCCGGATCGCCCCCGAGGTGCTCGGGGTGGTCCTGCCCTTCCTGGCCCTGCAACCCCTGGTCGAGAATGCCGTCCGGCACGGTCTCGCGCCGCGGCCCGGCGGCGGCACGGTCAGCATCGTGGCCCTCGACGAGGGCACCGACTGTGTGATCAGCGTGGAGGACGACGGTGTCGGCATGGACCCGGAGTTACTGCGCTCCGGTGCTCTGGACGCCGTCGAATCCGGTTCCCGCACCGCCGGTTCCGAGGCCGCGCACGTCGGCCTGGCCAATGTGGACGACCGGCTGCGCGCCGCCTTCGGCAACGACTACGGCCTGGTCGTGGAGACCGCGCCGGGCGCGGGCACCAAGGTGAGCATGCGGGTGCCGAAGTTCCGCGCGGGCATCCGCGCGTGACGCCGTCACCGTGTCCGGTCGGTCAGCCAATCGTGCTCCAGCACACCGAGTTCCGTCCGCGGCGTGTCGCCGTAGCACCATTCCCGGCCGATGCGGTGCCAGTTGCCGCTGGCACGCAGCTTACCCAGCAACGCGAGGGTGCCGTACTCGACGCGGCGGGCGAACGCGTGTTCGGCGGGCGCGTACTCGCGTCGCCAGTGCTCGAAATAGCCGCGACGCGGGTCGACCAGGGCCAGCAGGGCCTTCGACACCGCGTCCGCGCCGACC
Organism: Nocardia otitidiscaviarum NBRC 14405; assembly: GCF_000308635.1. Classification (GTDB taxonomy): domain Bacteria; phylum Actinomycetota; class Actinomycetes; order Mycobacteriales; family Mycobacteriaceae; genus Nocardia; species Nocardia otitidiscaviarum. Next base: position 116,456 of record NZ_BAGD01000085.1, read on the forward strand.
CGGATCTCGGCGTCGGTGAACAGCCAGCCGGACACCTCATGCAGCAGACGTAGGCACTGTTCGGCGGTGGCCGCCGAATCCGGCTCCAGCACACCGTAATCCACCAGCAGCTCGCGTAGATCCGCGGCGCGGTACTCCACGGCCGCGCGCACGCAGGACAGCTCGAATTCCACCGCGGCGTCGTTCATATGCTTGAACAGCCCGAAATCGAGGAATACCACCGCGCCGTCCGGGGCGAGCAGGATATTGCCCGGGTGCGGGTCACCGGTGAACCGGTGCTCGCGGGCCATGGTCCCCACGTAGAAGCGGAACAGGACCTCCCCGACGCGATCTCGGTCGGCGGCGGGCAGCGCGCAGATCTCGTCGAATCCCAGCCCCTCGACCAGTTCGGTGACCAACACCCGCCCGGTGCACAGCTCGGTGACCACCTCCGGAATCCGGATGAACGGATGGCCGCGGTACATCTCGCCGACCATCCGATGGTGTTCGGCCTCCGCGCGGTAGTCGGTCTCCTCGGCGAAGTGCGTGGTGAGCTCGCGGAACATGGCATGCTCGGCCAGCGCCGGGGCCACCGTGCGCATCATGCGCATGACGAGCGCGAGATTCTTCAGGTCGGCGCGGATGGCCACGTCGACACCCGGGTACTGCACCTTCACCGCGACGGCGCGGCCGTCCCGGAGCCGGGCCCGGTAGACCTGTCCGATCGAGGCCGCGCCGATGGGTTGCTCGTCGAAATCCGAGAAGAGCTCGCCGATCGGACACCCGTGGTCGCGCTCGATCACCGCGCGCATGCGGGCGAAGGGCAGCTGGGGCGCTTGATCGTAGAGTGCGGCGAGCCGACGCCGAAACCGCTCGCGCTGGTGCGACGGGACGGTGGCGGCGTCGAGCGCGGCCAGCGGATCGAACATCGACAGCAGCTGTCCGGCCTTCATGGCCAGCCCCTTCATGCTGCCCAGCACGGTGACGATGTCCTCGGCGGCATCCGCCAGCGCGCGTTCGGTCCGGGCGAGGCGCTGCTCCTCGGTGTCGCGCATGGTCGCCAGGGTGACGCCCGCACCGCGAAAAGCCTGGTCCGCCACCAGCTTTCCCAGTTTCGCTCCGCGCACGAGCCGCGAGGTGGGTATCGGCTCGGTCATCTCACGACCTCTTCCCTCGGCCAGTGGCCCGAGATTAGCAGACGTCGACGTCGACTAATGCGGTGCGGGGTGGGCCGTCCACAGACCCGGGGCCAGTACCGCGCGCACGGTGTCGGTGTACGCGCGCCGACTCGGCTCCCCCTCCCCCTGCAGGGTGCGCATCACCGGCGGGATGGTCAGTGCCATGAGCATCCAGGCGACCTCGGTGGTGTCCACGTCGTCGCGGAACACCCCGGCGTCGACGGCGCGGGCCAGGAATCGCCCGACCGTGGCGGCCAGTATCCCGCCGAGCCCGATGATCCGGGTGTTGAGTTCCTCGTCGATACCGGGCAGTTCGAACAGCAGCGCCTGCATGAGCGCCGGATCGGATTCGGCGATCCGGCACATGCGCTCGACGGCGGTGGTCCAGGTCGCGACGAGTTGTTCGAGGGTGATCTCGTCGCGGTCCAGGGCGGGTTCGAACACATCACCGGCGATCTCGGTGAGGATGCGATCCAGACCGTAGTCGACGACGTCGTCGAGGATCGCGCGCTTGCTGTCGAAGTAGCGGTAGAAGGTGCCGTAGCCGACGCCGATCTCGGCGGCGATATCCGCCGCGGAGGCCGCGGCGTACCCCTTGGTGGTGAATACGCGGTAGGCGGCGGCGATGAGTTCGCGGCGGCGGCGCTCGGCGTTCCGCTCGTCGCGCGGACGCCCGGGACCCCGTCCACGCTTGGCTGATTCGGTCATCCAGCACATCGTATGCGCCGCCCCACCGACCGCAGCCCCGCATACCGCTGCACCCGACCCCCTTGCGTGATCGTCTGGGACAGTTTATTTTGATGACATCCACATCCGCTAATTACCACCAGGTGGTGGCGCTCTTGTGGATCTTCGACGGAGTGACGACAAAGGAGTCGCGTCATGATCGAACGACGGGTGAACGAACTATGACACCGGCAGTCGTGACCGGGGCCGCGAGCGGTATCGGCCGGGCGACCGCGCTGCGGCTCGCGAAACGTGGAATGACCGTGATCGTCGCCGATATCGATCGGCACGGCGGCAACGAAACGGTCGGGTTGGTGCGGGCGGCGGGCGGCCGGGCGGAGTTCCGCTACCTGGATATCGCCGACGCCGACGCCTGGGAGCTGTTCGCCGTCCGGGTGCGCCAGGACCACGGCGTGCCCGAACTGGTCGTCAACAATGCGGGAATCCTGATCTCCGGCGGCTTCCTGGAGCAGACCGGCGACGACTGGCGGCGCATGATCGCGGTCAACATGATGGGACCGCTGTGGGGTTCCCGGGTGTTCGTCCAGCAGATGGTGGACGCGGGTGTGCGCGGTGCGATCGTGAACGTGTGCTCGGTCGGCGCGTTCCTGCCGAACTCCCTGGCCCCCTCCTACGTCACCGCCAAGGCGGGCGCCTGGATGGGCACCCAGGCGTTGCGCACCGAATTCGCCGGACGCGGCATCCGGGTGAGCGCCGTCTGTCCCGGGCTGATCGACACCGGCTTGTCCGCCAACGGCACCCGCGCCGGAGCCGACGACCTCCGCACCGCCGAGTGGGCGGCGAAACTCGCCCGCGGACAACATCTGCTGGGCCGCTCACCGGATCGCGTCGCGGCGGCCGTCGAGCGCGCCGTGCGGTGGAACCTGTCGACCGTTCCGGTGGGCATCGAGGGCTGGGCGGGGTGGTATCTGTCGCGGTTGTCGCCGGGGCTGCTGCGCGGCCTGGCGCAACTGGTCCGGATGCCGTTGGCGGAGAGGGTCGTTCACCTCTCCGATCGGGTGCTGGGAGCGGCCCGATGAGCACCGCCGTGGTGACCGGCGCGGGCGCGGGTATCGGCCGGGAGACCGCGCGCCGCTTCGCGTCCAGGGGCTACCGCGTGGTGGTGGCCGATATCGACGAGGCCAGCGCGGGCGCGGTGGCCGAGGAGATCACCGCCGCGGGCGGGAGCGCGCGTCCCTACCGGCTGGACGTGTCGAGCGAATCGCAGTGGGATGACTGCGCCGCATGGGTGCGCGGCGAATACGGACCGGCGCGGCTGCTGGTCAACAACGCCGGGATCATGGATACCGGCGGCTTCACCGAGATGAGCGCCGCACAGTGGCAGCGCACCGTCGACGTGGACCTGATGAGCGTGATCTACGGATCGCGGGTGTTCGCGCGGCAGATGATCGACGCCGGGATCCGGGGACATATCGTCAATCTGTCCTCGGCGGCGGCCTTCCTGCCCGCCCGGTACGTCCCCGCCTACGCGACCGCCAAGGCCGCGGCGCTGATGGCGAGCCAATGCCTGCGGGTCGAGTTGCGCCCCAAGGGAATCGGCGTCACCGCGATCTGTCCGGGCGCGATCCGCACCGATCTCGTCGCCCACGGTGAACGCGCCGGACTCGATGCGGAACGGCAGGCCGCCTGGCGTGCGGAGGCCGGTCGGGTTCAGGGTCTGGCCTTCGCGGGCCCGGAGAAGGTCGCCCGCGTCATCGACACCGCGGTGCACCGGAATCGCGCGGTGGTGCCGGTGAACGTCGAGGCCTGGCTCGCCTACGCGGGGCTGCGCCTGTCCCCCGCCCTCATGCGGGGCATCGGCGGCGTCGGGTCCCTGGAGGTCGCCGATGCGCTGCTGCTCCGCCTGCGGCCGCTGCTCGATCGAATTGCGAAGTGAGACAACCATGAACGACACAGCACAGCCGCAGTACGAGGTCGCGGTGATCGGTGCGGGTCCCGGTGGGATAGCGGCCGGGGTCAAACTGCGCCGCGCGGGCATCGACGACTTCGTGGTGCTCGAACGCGCGGACGAGGTCGGCGGCAGCTGGCACGAGAACCACTATCCCGGTCTGGGAGTGGATATTCCGGCGCTGGCCTACCAGTACTCGTTCGCCCGCAAGGCCACCTGGAGCCGGGTGTTCCCGCCGGGCGATGAGGTCAAGCGCTACCACGTCGAGGTCGCCCACCGGTTCGGCGTCCACGAGCGGGTCCGGTTCGGCGCGGAGGTACAGCGCGAGGAATGGGACGACGCGGCCGGGTACTGGGTGCTGCACCTCGCGGACGGCTCCACGGTCACGGCGCGTTTCGTCATCAGCGCGGTGGGCGCCTTCGTCCGTCCCAAGGCCGATGTCGGCATCGCGGGGGCGCGGTCGTTCCGGGGGAAGGTGCTGCGCCCGAGCAGTTGGGATCACGACTACGACCTGTCCGGCAAGCGAGTCGGCATCATCGGCACCGGAGCCAGTGCGGTGCAGATCATTCCGTCGATCGCCCCCGAGGTCGGGCGGCTGACCGTCTTCCAGCGCACTCCGGTGTGGGCGCTGCCCAAGCCCGATTTCCCGATTCCGGCCCCGCTGCACCGGGTACTGGCGGTCCCGGGGGTGCAGCCGCTGCTGCACGGGACCGCGCTGGTGGCGGTCGATCTCGTCTTGCGCACCGTCGTCGGCATGCCGGGCGCGGTGTCGCGACCGACCATGGATCGCTTCGACGCCACCTGCCAGGCCCTGTATCGCCGCTACCTGGCGCGCGTGATCACCGAGACCGCCACCAGGGACCGGCTGACCCCGAATTTCGGTCTGCTCGCCAAGCGGCCGACGCTGTCCAACAGCTACCTGCGGACCTACAACCGGGACAATGTCGCGCTGGTGACCGATCCGATCGAGAAGATCACCACCACCGGCGTGCGCACCGCCGACGGCAGCCTGCACCGGTTCGACGCGCTGATCATGGCGACCGGGTACGAGGTGTTCTCCGACCCGGAGACCTACCGCCCCGGAACCGTGTTGGGCCGCAACGGATTCGATCTGGCGAAGTTCTATGCCGAGCAGGGATTGCAGGCATACCAGAGCGTGTCGGTGCCCGGTCTGCCCAACCGTTGGACGCTCGTCGGCCCGTACTCGTGGACGGGCTCGGGCTGGCACGCCTTCGTGGAGATGACCGCCGATCACGCGGTCCGCGCCATCACCGAGACCCGCCGCCGCGACGCGGTCTGGTGTGAGGTGCGCAAGGAGGTCGCCGACGCCTATCACCGCACCATCCACCGCCGGGGCGCGCCGCTGCGCTACTACCTCGCCGAACTCAACGGGCATGTGCCGACCTACTACCGGAATTCGCAGGGCGACACCACCTATGTGCGGCCGTCGGGATTCTTCGCCGCACGGCGCGGCAACCGGCGCTTTCCGCTCGACGACTACCGCTACGGCACATGCGCACCGGCGGCGGTGTCGGCATGACCGCGCCGGTGCCTGCCACCGTCCGGACGCCCGGCCGGGTCGAGGTCGAGTTCCGCAGCCGCGCAAGCCTCCGGCTGCGCATCGCGCACGCGCTGCTGCGCGCCACCCTGCGACCCGCCGTCGACGCGCTGAGTGTCCTCGCCGAGCGCACACCGCTGCGTGGCGATCCGGCGTTCCGGATCGCCAATGCCGCCGACCTGGCGGCGTACCCGCTGCGGGCGGCGCGCGGGACCCGGCGCGCACCGGTGCGCTTCGCGGGCTTCCGCGCCGAATGGCTCTGGCACCGAGACCATCCCGGACCCGGCGAGCCCGCAGCGGGAGTGATCCTCTACTTCCACGGCGGCGGATTTCTGACCGGCGGGCTGCACAGTCATCGGCGGCTGGCCGCCCGCATCGCCCGCACCGCGGGCACCGCGCTGCTCAATGTCGACTATCGGCAGCTGCCCGTGGCACACCTGACCGATTCGGTCGAGGATGCCGTGACGGCCTACCGCTATCTGCTCGATCGCGGCATTCCGGCGGAGCGTGTCGTCTTCGCCGGTGATTCGGCCGGGGGCGGGCTGGCCTTCGCGGCCGCGCTCGCCGCTCGGGCGCGGGGCATCGCGCTCCCGGCGGCGATCGCGGCCATCGCCCCGTTCGCCGACCTCGATCCGGCGATCCGGCGCGACCACCCGAACGACCGGCGCGACGCGCTGCTGTCGGCGCGGTCGCTCACGGTTCCGGCCCTGATCGGTTTCGCCCGCGACGGCGTCCTCGATCCGATGTGGTCGCCGGTCAATCACGACTTCGCCGGAATGCCACCGACTCTCATCCAGGTCAGCGACAGCGAAGTGCTGCTGCCGGATGCGGAGGCGCTGGCTCGGCGCTGCGCCGAGGCCGGGGTGCCGCACACCCTGCAGATCTGGAACAACGCCATCCATGTCTTCCACGCGGGCGCGGATGTGCTGCCCGACGCTCGCGCCGCCATCGCCGACCTCGCCGACTTCGTGCGGCGGGCGCTCGATTCCGGCGCGGTCGCAGGCGACGTCGACCGGACCACCGCGGCGTGACCGCGAACTACGACAAGCGAGAACGTATGCACTCCAGCACCACTCCCAGCTACGACGTGCTCGTGGTCGGCGCGGGTTTCGGCGGTATCGGGGCCGGTACCGCGCTGCGTCGCCGCGGCATCGAGAACTTCCTCATCATCGACAAGTGGCCGACGGTCGGCGGCACCTGGAACGCCAACACCTATCCCGGTGTCGCCGTGGATGTTCCGTCCCCGATCTACAACTTCTCCTTTCAGCAGCGCTCCCGCTGGTCGCGATTCTTCGCCCCCGGTCACGAGATACAGCGCTACGCCGAGGAAGTGGTGGACCGGCAGGGGTTGCGGAACAAACTCCGGTTGAACTGCGGGGCCACCGCCGCCCGCTTCGACGAGGCCGCCGACCTGTGGCGGGTGACGACCACGGACGGTGACGAGATCACCGCCCGATTCCTGATCAGCGCCGTCGGCGTGCTGGAGCAGCCGAAACCGCCGGAGATCGCGGGGATCGACGAATACGCGGGCACACTCATGCATACCGCCCGCTGGGATCACTCCTACGACTACCGCGGTAAGCGGGTCGCCGTGATCGGCACCGGCGCGACCGCACTCCAGGTGATACCCGAGTTGGCGGCGCGGGTCGAGCGGCTGACGGTATTCCAGCGCACCGCCATCTGGGTCGCACCCAAACCCGATTTCCCGATGGGGGCGGTGAGCAATCGGGTGCTCGACTTCCCGCCCGCGCAGCAGGCGGTGCGGCTGGTCGGGAACGTGGCCGTCAACGCCTTCCTCGGCATCGGGTTCGCGCTCTCCGGCCATCCCCGCGCGACCTCCGCCGTCCTGGGGGCCGGGGAGGCGTTCCTGAAGGCGTATCTGTTCACGCAGATCCGCGACCGCGCGCTGCGGCGTTCCCTCACCCCGACCTATCGGCTCGGCTGCAAACGACCCTCGATCTCGAACAGCTACCTCAGGACCTTCACCCGGCCGCACGTCGATCTCGTCACCACCCCGATCGAGCGTTTCGACGAGACCGGGATCGTCACCGCCGACGGCACGCATCGGGGGTTCGATCTGGTGGTTACCGCCACCGGATTTCGGGTCATGGACCGCGGGGCCACCCCGCCGTATCCGGTGTACGGCCGCGGCGGAACGGAATTGGGCGAGTTCTGGGATTCCCACAAGTACCAGGCGTATGAGGGAGTCTCGGTCCCCGGCTATCCGAATATGTTCCACATCTTCGGCCCCTACGGCTACGCGCCCGGTTCGGTCATTCCCCTGATCGAGGCCACCTCCGCGCACAGCGCACGGGTCATCGCCGAGGCCCTGCACCGCGGCGCGACCCGGGCGGAGATCCGCCGCGAACCCCACGACGAGTACTTCGCGCGCATGTACGCCCGCAACCGCAACACCTATCTGTTCCAGCAAGGTTGCGCGGAGTCGCGCACCTACTACATCAACTACCAGGGCGACGGACCGGCGTTCCGGGCCACCACGCAACTCGGAATGTACTGGAGCAACCGGCATTTCCCGCTCGACCACTACCGCTACACCGCTCGACGGGACCTCACCCCGGACACCGACGACGCGGCGCGGCCCACCGCCGAGGCGCTGCCCACCCATCCCTGACCAGGAAGAGACCTATGCCTGTCACCACGAGATTGCACACCCAGTACCCGGCGGCGGAACCGGTCGACGATTCCGTCTTCGACACCGCCGCACTGGTTTTCACCGTCGATCGCATCATCGACGCACCGCTGCGGGCGGTGTGGACCGCGTTCGACGACGACCGCGCCTGGAGTTGGCTGCCGATCCCCCGCACCGGCGTGCGCTACGACTCACCGGCCCGCGGCGTCGGCGTGATACGTGAGATGGGTTCGGTATTCGACCCGCTGCGCGTGCTGTGGGTCGAGCGCGAACGCTTCTGGCGCTACGAGCCGCAACGCCGCATCACCTTCGGCGTGGTGAGCGGCACCTGGATGCAGTACCTGCTGGTGCGCCAGTACGCCGAGGACATGACCTTCGAGGATCTCGGCGGCGACCGCACCGCGGTGGCCTGGACCGTGGCGGTCACGCCCCGGCTGCCGCTGCGCTTCGCGACCTGGTTCCCGCCGCTGTGGCGACTGGCCTATCGCGTCGCGGGGGTGGGGCCGCTGTTCGAACGCCGAGTTCACGAGATCGCGAAGGGTGTCACGAGATGAGTACCGAGCAACCACAGTACGAAGTCGTCGTCATCGGCGCGGGCATCGGCGGCATCTGCGCCGGAGTGAAGCTACGGGAGATCGGGATCGACGACTTCCTCATCGTCGATCGGGTCGGTGGTCTCGGCGGCACCTGGTACACCCACGACTATCCCGACGCGGGCTGCGATATCCCGAGCACCACCTACCAGTTCTCCTTCGCCCGCAAACCCGACTGGGACCGGCTGTTCGCCAAACGCGACCAGATCCTCGAATACCTGGAGCAGGTCGCCGCCGATCACGATCTGCCCCGCCGCATGCGGTTCGGCACCGAGATCGTCCGCGAGGAATGGGACGACGCCAACCTGCTGTGGCGACTGTCCCTGGCGTCCGGCGAGGTGATCACGGCACGCTTCGTGATCAGCGCCGTGGGCGCGTACATCAATCCGAAGAAGAACCCGAACATCCCCGGGCTGGACAACTACACCGGCGTGTGGATGCACCCGTCGGACTGGAACAACGACTACGACTTCACCGGCAAGCGCGTGGCCGTCATCGGCGTGGGCGCGAGCACCATGCAGATCGCCCCGCGACTGGCACCACTGGTGGAACGACTCGACATCTACCAGCGCACACCCCAGGTCTATCTGCCCAAGCCGGATTTCGTGCTGCGTCCGTGGATGCAACGCGTCCTCGCGCTGCCCGGCGGCTCCGCCGTGGCCAACGGCATCGCGCAGGTCGTCATCGACTCCCTGTTGCGCGTGGCGGTATTCACGCCCGCGCCGCTGTGGCGACTCGGCGCTCGCCTGGTCGACTTCGCCGGACGTCGCGCCTACGCGGGGTGGGTGCGAATCAAGGTGAAGGACAAGACGATCCGCCGACAGCTGCGACCCGGGTTCGGCATCGTCTGCATTCGCGGCGGTCTGGGCGGCGACTACCTCCCCACCCTGAACCGGCCGAATGTCGAGCTCATCACCAGCGGCATCGCGGCCGTCGAGCCCGCCGCCATCCGCACCGTCGACGGGGTCGAGCGGGAGATCGACGCCCTGGTGCTGGCGACCGGTTACGAGGTGTTCTCCGATCCGGAGAGCTACCGGCCCGGCACCGTCATCGGCCGGGACGGCTTCGACCTGGGCGTCTTCTACAACACCGAGGAACTCAAGGCGTACTACAGCACGTCGGTCGCCGGAATCCCGAACCGGTTCATCATGATCGGGCCCTACTCCTGGACCGGCACCGCCTTCCACTACTTCGTGGAGAATTCCATGCGCCATATCGCCGCGGTCATCGACGAGACCCGTCGCCGGGGCGCCACGGCGGTCGAGGTGCGCGCCGAGGCACAGGAGCGGTTCCATCGGGACATGCTGCGCAGTGGCCGCAATCTGGCCTACTACCTGGAGAACCGCTGCGCGGGCTCCAACAGCTACTTCGTCAACTCCCAGGGCAGATCCCCCTACATCCGGCCCTGGTCGCTGTGGAAGACCTACCGCAGGGCCACCCGCTTCGACCGCGACGATTACGCCTACCGCTATCTCGCCGCGGTCGAACCACCGGTGGACAGGCCCGACGCGGTGCTGGCTCGGGACTGACCCCCGCCCGGTGCGGGCGGATTCGTGAGCTTCGCCCGTGATGTCCGGTCGGTGGCCTACGATGACCCGATTGTGACCCCGACCAGCGACAGCGGACCGGGCGCGCTACGCGTGCTGGCCGTCGACGATGAGCAACCGGCCCTGGATGAGCTGGTCTATCTGCTGCGCGCCCAGCCGGATGTGGGCGAGATCCATCGGGCGGGCGATGCCACCACGGCGTTGCGGCTGCTGCGCGCGCATCCGGTGGACGCGGTCTTCCTCGACATCAATATGCCCGGACTGGACGGGATGGAGTTGGCGGGCATCCTGTCGGCCTTCGCCGACCCGCCCGCGGTGGTGTTCGTGACCGCGCACGACGACCGCGCGGTGGCCGCGTTCGATATCGGGGCGACGGACTACCTGCTCAAACCGCTGCGGGAGGCTCGGCTCGGCGAGGCGGTGCGGCGTATCGCGGCCGCGCGGGCGGATCGGCCCACTCGAACCGATCCGGACGAGGTACTGCCGGTCGAACTCGGCGGGGTCACCCGGCTGGTGGAGCGATCCACCGTGAGCTGGGTGGAGGCCGAGGGCGACTACGCGCGGCTGCACACCGCCAGCGGGTCGCATCTGATCCGGATTCCGCTCTCGGAACTCGAAGCACGCTGGCGGGAAGCCGGTTTCGTACGGATTCACCGCTCATATCTGATCGCGCTGCGCATGGTGACCGGCCTGCGCACGGTCGGCACCGGCACCGTGGTGTGCCTGCGCGCGGAGGGTTCCGCCCCGGCCGTGGAGCTGCCGGTGAGCCGCCGCCAGGTGCGCGATCTCAAGCAACGACTCATCCGCCCGCGAAAGCCCGCCCGATGACCGGCCCGCAGCGACCGGTGCGGCAGCGGGTGGTGCTGGCGCAGCGGCGCGGGGCACGCATGGTGCGGACGCGGGTGGAGGTGGCCGAGCAGACCGAGATCGGTGCGGCCATGATCGACGGGCTGATTCGGGCGCAGTTCGGCCTCGCGGTGCGGACGGGCCTGGTCGTGGTCGCGGTGCTGGGCGCGCTGCCCGTGCTGTTCGCCCTCGGCGTGGGTTCGACGGTGGTGCTGGGCATCCGGCTGCCGTGGCTGCTGCTGGGTGTGCTGTCCACTCCGCTGCTGTACGCGGCGGGCCGGGTGTATCTGCGGCTGGCCGATCGCAATGATCAGGACTTCGCCGAACTGGCCGAGGACTGAGGGTGGACACCGCCCCGGCCTCCGGGCTCACCCTCGCCGCACTGGTGCTGGTGGCGGTCGCCACGGTCGCCATCGGCGCGCTCGGCGTCCGTCTGGCCCGCACCACCTCCGACTTCCTGGTCGCCTCGCGCGGGGTGGGGTCGCGACTCAACGCCGCCGCGGTATCCGGCGAATACCTGTCCGCCGCATCGTTTCTCGGCGTCGCGGGCCTGATCGCCAAATTCGGGGCCGACGCGCTGTGGTATCCGGTGGGATTCACCGCCGGATATCTGGGTCTGCTGCTGTTCGTGGCCGCGCCGCTGCGCCGCTCCGGCTCCTACACGGTGCCCGACTTCGCCGAGTTCCGGCTCGGCTCGCTGCGCCTGCGACGGTTGGCGGCGCTGATCGTGGTGCTGGTGTGCGCGCTCTATCTGATTCCCCAATTCCAGGGCGCGGGACTGACGCTGCGCATCCTGCTCGGCGTGCCGGGATGGGTGGGCGCGGCCGCGGTCGGCGTGATCGTCATCGCCAATGTGACCGCGGGCGGGATGCGCTCGATCACCTTCGTCCAGGCGTTCCAGTACTGGCTCAAACTCACCGCGGTAGCCCTGCCCGCGCTGGTCCTGCTGGTGCACTTCCTCGGCGACCACCGCGAATTCGGCACGCCCGCACCGCCCACGGTCAGCCAGCGCACCACCGTGGACGTCACCACGGCGGTCACCGTGCGCATGCCCACCGACGCACCGCAGGTGACCTCGATCCAGGGCACCCTGGACGGGCGCGCCGTGCACGGCCTCGTCACCCTCACCCCGGGTGAACACACCCTCGGCGCGGACACCACGGTCGTGCTCGAGCCCGGCGACACCGTGCCGGTCGTGGTCGGCGCACCCGCCGACGGCGCGGACTGGGTGCGGGCGGGCGGCGGCTTCGGCGGGCCGCATCCGCTCTACGCGGTGTACTCGCTGATCATCGCGCTGTTTCTGGGGGCCATGGGATTACCGCACGTGCTGGTGCGCTTCTACACCAATCCCGACGGTCGCGCCGCCCGCGCCACCGCGCTCGCCGTCATCGCCCTGGTCGGCGTGTTCTATCTGTTCCCGGTGCTGCTCGGCGCGCTGGCGCGGCTGTACGTGCCGCAACTGCTGCTCACCGGCACCTCCGACGCGGCGGTGCTGCTGCTGCCCGGCGCGGTGCTGTCCGGACTGCCCGGAAAGCTGTTGGCCGCCTTGGCCGCCGCCGGCGCGGTGGCGGCCTTCCTGTCGACGTCGTCCGGGCTGCTGGTGAGTATCGCGGGCGTGCTCAGCACCGATGTGCTGCGCGGGCGCATCCGGGATTTCCGGGTGGCCGCGCTCATCGGCGGCGCGGTGCCGCTGGGCCTGTCGTTCGGTGTCGCGACCCTCGACGTCTCCCGCACCGTGGGCCTGGCCTTCTCCCTGGCCGCGTCGACGCTGTGCCCGCTGCTGGTGCTGGGCATCTGGTGGCGCGGACTCACCGCGACGGGCGCGGCGGCCGGACTGGTCCTCGGCGGGCTCACCGCGGGCGGCGCGACCGCGGTCTCGGTGCTGGGCGGGATCAGCGACACCGCGGCGAACGGCTGGCCCGCCGCCATCCTGGGATATCCGGCGGCCGTGAGCGTTCCGCTCGCCTTCCTCACGATGATGCTGGGCAGCAGGCTGACTCGCGGCCAGTCGGCGCGCGAGGTGGCCCGCATCTTCGTCCGCATGCACGCTCCCGAACGCCTCGGCATGGGCGCGGACCGCGAGCGCGGCCTGCACTCCGCATGATCGCCGCGCATCGCTGAGCGGCCTGCGGCGGCGACCGTTCGTCGCGACGCAGCGACCGCTCACCGCACGATCGCGCGGGTTCACCGAGTGACCCAGGCCACACCGTGTTCCAGCCCCCAACCGCTCGTTACGGTTCTGGCGAAGTAAGCCACATCACACGCTAGGACTCTCCCATGAGCAGTACCGATCTCGACGACGGCACGCGGCCCGGCCGCGTACCCACCGCCGAGGACTTCGTCGCCGCCCAGGCCAGCCCCGAGTTCCAGGAGCTGCGAACTCGACTGCGGCGCTATGTCTTTCCCATGACGGCGCTGTTCCTCGCCTGGTACCTGATGTACGTGCTGCTGGGCGCGTACGCACACGACTTCATGGCCACCGAGGTGTTCGGCAATGTCAATCTCGGTCTGCTGCTCGGCCTCGGCCAGTTCGTGTCGACCTTCCTGATCACCGGCCTGTACGTGCGGTTCGCCAACCGCGAACTCGACCCGCGCGCCGCCGCCATCCGCAACGAACTCGAGGGAGGCCCGGCGTGACCAGCTATCTCGCCGCCACGACGGTCGGCAATCCGGCCGCCAATATCGCGATCTTCGGCCTGTTCGTGGCCGTGACCATGGTCGTGGTGATCCGCGCCAGCCGCAACAATGCCAGCGCCGCCGACTATTTCACCGGCGGCCGCGGCTTCTCCGGCCCGCAGAACGGCATCGCCATCGCCGGTGACTACCTGTCGGCGGCCAGCTTCCTCGGTATCGCGGGCGCCATCGCCGTCTACGGCTACGACGGCTTCCTCTACTCCATCGGATTCCTGGTGGCGTGGCTGGTCGCCCTGCTGCTGGTGGCCGAAATGCTCAGGAACACCGGAAAATTCACCATGGCCGACGTGCTGAGCTTCCGGCTCAAGCAGGGGCCGGTACGCACCGCCGCGGCGCTGACCACCCTGACCGTGTCGCTGTTCTACCTGCTGGCGCAGATGGCCGGTGCGGGTGGCCTGGTGGCGCTGCTGCTGGATGTCACCTCCGAGGCGGGCCAGGCCCTGGTGATCGCCGTGGTCGGCATTCTCATGATCGTGTACGTGCTGGTCGGCGGCATGAAGGGCACCACCTGGGTGCAGATCATCAAGGCGGTGCTGCTGATCAGCGGTGCGGCGTTCATGACCGTGCTGGTGTTCGCCAAGTTCGGCTTCAACCTCTCCGAGATCCTGGGTTCCGCGCAGCGCACCGTCTCCGAATCCACCAATGCGGGTGTGGCGGCGCGCGATGTGCTCGCCCCGGGCGCGCAGTACGGCGGCAGCGAGCTGTCCAAGCTGAACTTCCTGTCGCTGGGTCTGGCGCTGGTGCTGGGCACCGCCGGTCTGCCGCATGTGCTGATGCGCTTCTACACGGTGCCGACCGCCAAGGAGGCGCGGCGCTCGGTGGTCTGGGCTATCGCCCTGATCGGCGCGTTCTACCTGTTCACCCTGGTGCTCGGCTATGGCGCGGCGGCGATCGTCGGCCCGGACCGGATCCTGGGCGCCGCGGGCGGTCAGAACTCGGCGGCTCCGCTACTCGCCTTCGAACTCGGCGGTGTGCTGCTGTTGGGCATCATCTCCGCGGTCGCCTTCGCCACCATTCTGGCGGTGGTCGCGGGCCTGACCATCACCGCGTCCGCGTCGTTCGCCCACGACATCTACGCCGGTGTCATCAAGCGCGGCAATGTCGATGAGACGAAACAGGTTCGGGTATCGCGGATCACGGCGGTGATCATCGGTCTGCTCGCCATCGGGCTCGGCATTCTCGCCAACGGTCAGAACATCGCCTTCCTGGTGGCGCTGGCCTTCGCGGTGGCGGCCTCGGCGAATCTGCCGACCATCCTGTACTCGCTGTTCTGGAAGCGCTTCAACACCACCGGCGCGCTGTGGAGCATGTACGGCGGCCTGCTCTCCACCATCGTGCTGATCGTGTTCTCCCCCGCCGTCTCCGGCTCCAAGTCGGCCATGCTGCCGTCGATGAGCTTCGACTGGTTCCCGCTGTCCAACCCGGGCATCGTGTCGATCCCGCTCGCCTTCGCGCTCGGCATCGTCGGCACCTTCGTGGGCCGCGACAAGGAGGATCCGGTCAAGGCAGCCGAAATGGAGGTGCGCTCACTCACCGGTGTCGGCGCCGAGAAGGCCGTCGTGCACTGACCGCCCGTCCCCGGGCTCGCTCTCTCGTCATGTCAAGGAGTATCGAATTGTCCAGCAGTGTCACCCATTCCGAGGTCTACCCGCCCAGCGCCGAGTTCGCCGGGGCAGCCAATGCCGACGCCTCGCTCTACGAGCGGGCCGACGCCGATCGGCTCGGCTTCTGGGCGGAGCAGGCGCGGCGACTGCACTGGGATCAGCCGTTCGACCGCGTACTGGATTGGGATGACGCGCCGTTCGCGAAGTGGTTCGCCGACGGCAAGCTGAACGTCGCCTACAACTGCGTGGACCGGCACGTGCACTCCGGACACGGCGATCAGATCGCCATCCATTGGGAGGGCGAGCCCGGCGACTCCCGCGACATCACCTACGGCGAGCTGCTGGCCGAGGTGTCCAGGGCCGCGAACACACTGGCCGGGCTCGGGCTGCGGGCCGGGGATCGGGTGGCCATCTACATGCCGATGGTGCCCGAGGCCATCGTGTCCATGCTGGCCTGCGCCCGACTCGGACTGACCCACTCCGTGGTCTTCGCGGGATTCTCGCCGAGTGCGCTGCGGCAGCGGGTCGACGATGCGCAAGCCCGCCTCGTCATCACCACCGACGGGCAGTGGCGACGCGGCACCGCCGCCCCGCTCAAAGCCGCCGTCGACGAAGCCCTCGCCACCGACGGCGGCGCGACCAGCGTCGACCACGTCCTCGTCGTCCGCCGCACCGGCATCGAGGTCCCCTGGACCGACGACCGCGACCTG
>NZ_BAGD01000084.1 GCF_000308635.1 Nocardia otitidiscaviarum NBRC 14405
GCGGCGGCCGGTCTGGCGGGCCGCGGGCTGACCACCGGTGCGCGTACGCTGCGGGCGAGCCGAAGCCTGTGACCGTGTGCTCGACTCAGCGACGCGGTCGGCGTGACGCGTCACCTCCAGCCGAGCGGCGCGCCTCGGAGCTTGCGACCGAGTACCGCTCGCATCGGCGGTGGTCCGGTCGGCATGACGCGGTCGGCCACCGCGAGCCGGTGTCTCCGAGCCGGTACGGGCCGACTCGGCAGCGCGCGTAGCCGACCGGTCGGCGTGACGCGTGCGCGGTGGACGGGCCGGAGCCTGGGAGCCACTGCCGCGCGAATCGGCCGTGCGGGTGGCCGTTCCGGTACCGATGTGGCGGCCGCGACCGGGGGATTCGCCCGTGCCGCGGGTGCGGCCGGAGTGGGCGCGGCGGGCATCGGACACCGTGGCCTTGCGGGCGGCGGGACGCCGATCGCGTTCCGGCGATGTCGCGGCGGGCTCGGGGCGGGCGGTCACCAGCGGAGCGATGGGGCCGACCAGGGTGGTCACCTCGGCCGAATTCCCGGTCACCCGTTGCGGGGTGGCGGTGATGGCCGCCTTGCGGAGCAGGGCGGCGACGTCGCGGCGCTGCTCGGGCAGGACCACGGTCACCACATCGCCGGAGCTGCCCGCGCGGGCGGTGCGGCCGGAACGATGCAGGTACGCCTTGTGTTCGGCGGGCGGGTCCACGTGGACGACCAGTTCCACGTCGTCCACGTGCACACCGCGGGCGGCGATATCGGTGGCGACCAGCACGCGGGCGGTACCCGCGGCGAAGGCGGCGAGGTTGCGGTCGCGCACCGCCTGGGAGAGGTTGCCGTGCAGATCGGTGGCGGGAATGCCAACGGCCGTCAGCTGTTTGGCCAAGCGGCGGGCGTGGTGTTTGGTGCGCATGAACAGGATGCGGCGGCCGGTGCCGGAGGCCAGCACCTGCACCAGATCGCGTTTGGCGCCGGCGTCGGTGACCTCGAAGATATGGTGGGTCATGGCCGGAACCGGCGAATGCGCCTCATCCACGCTGTGCGACAGCGGATTTCGCAGGAAGCGTTTAACCAGTTTGTTCACGCCGTTGTCCAGGGTGGCGGAGAACAGCAGCCGCTGACCGGTATCCGGAGTGGCCGCGAGAATACGGGTCACGCCGGGTAGGAAGCCGAGATCGGCCATATGGTCGGCCTCGTCGAGCACGGTGATGCGCACCGCGTCCAGCGAGACCAGGCCCTGCTTCATGAGGTCCTCGAGGCGGCCGGGGCAGGCCACCACGATCTGCGCGGTCTTCAGCGCGCGCGCCTGCCGATTCTGCGGGACGCCACCGAAGATCGTCGTCACCCGCAGCCCGCACGCGGTGGCCATGGGTTCCAGGGTCGCGGCGATCTGGGTCGCCAGCTCCCGCGTGGGGGCCAGGATCAGCCCGGCCGGACGCGCGGGCGTGACCGCCACACCGGCGAGCCGGTGCACCATCGGAATGGAGAAGGCGAGGGTTTTACCGCTGCCGGTCTTACCGCGCGCCAGCACGTCGCGACCGGCGAGGGTGTCGGGCAGCGTGGCCGCCTGAATCGGGAAGGGCGCGGTGATCCCGTTCGCGGACAGCGCGTCGATCAGGTCGGTGCGCAGGCCGAGCGCGGCGAAGGTGGTGGCAGGGCTCGATGAACGAGTCGTCATGGGTATTCGGGGTGCCTTTCGAGCATCTGGGGTGACCGCAGCGGTGCACGAAAGAAAGACATCCACGACGGAAAGGAGTACAAGATCAGTACTCGACTCCAGAACTATAGCTCACCCCGGCCGCTCGGGGCGGACAATGTGTCCCGTCCCGCACCGGCCGGGGGTGCGTTGACGGTCAGCCGTAGTGGCAGACGTAGTGCACCGGCGAGAGCACCTCGATCTGGAAGGAGCTGTTCGCGGGCACGTCGAAGGACTGCCCACCCCGGTAGGTGACGGCCTCGCTCGCCCCCGCGAGGGTGATCCGGCACTCCCCGTCCAGGAGCTCCATGACCTCGGGCGTGGCGCCGCCCCCGGGAACCTCGGGGAGGTCAGGCCGCGGAGGTCACGCGGTAGACGTCGTAGACGCCCTCCACATTGCGGACCACGTTGAGCAGGTGGCCGAGATGTTTGGGGTCACCCATCTCGAAGGTGAACTTGGAGATGGCCACCCGGTCACCGGAGGTCATGACCGAGGCGGAGAGGATATTGACCTTCTCGTCGGCGAGCACCTTGGTGACGTCGGAGAGCAGCCGGGTGCGATCCAGGGCCTCGATCTGGATGGCGACCAGGAAGACCGAGGACGGGGACGGTGCCCATTTCACCTCGATGATGCGTTCCGGCTCGCTGCGCAGCGAGTCGGCATTGGTGCAGTCGGTGCGGTGTACCGACACCGCACCGCCGCGGGTCACGAACCCCATGATCTCGTCACCCGGCACCGGGGTGCAGCACTTGGCCAGCTTGGCCACGGTGCCGGACGCGCCCGGAATCTCCACACCCGCGTCACCGGTGCCACGCTGGCGCGCCGGAACCGTGGAGGGCGTGGACCGTTCGGCGAGTTCGTTCTCCACATCGCCGACGCCGCCGAGCTGTGCCATGAGCCGCTGCACCACATGGTGCGCCGACACCTGGCTCTCGCCGACCGCTGCGTAGAGCGCCGAGATATCCGGGTAGTGCAGTTCGTGAGCCAGCGCCGACATGGCGTCGGCGCTCATCAGGCGCTGCAACGGCAGGCCCGAACGCCGGACCTCCTTGCTGATGGCCTCCTTGCCCGCCTCGAGGGCCTCTTCGCGGCGCTCCTTGGCGAACCACTGCCGGATCTTCGCCTTGGCGCGCGGGGAGACCACGAAGTTCTGCCAGTCGCGGCTGGGTCCGGCGTTCTGCGCCTTGGAGGTGAAGATCTCGACGACCTCACCGTTCTCCAGCTGCCGTTCCAGCGCGACCAGGCGGCCGTTCACGCGCGCTCCGATACAGCGGTGGCCGACCTCGGTGTGCACGGCGTAGGCGAAATCCACCGGGGTGGACTTCTGCGGCAGCGTGATCACATCGCCCTTGGGGGTGAACACGAAGATCTCGGGCGATTTCAGATCGAAGCGCAGCGACTCCAGGAACTCGGCCGGATCGGCGGCCTCCCGCTGCCAGTCCAGCAGCTGCCGCATCCACGCCATGTCATCGACCTCGGTCGAATCATTGGAGTGTTTGCCCTTGGTTTCCTTGTACCGCCAGTGCGCGGCGATGCCGAACTCGGCGGTCCGGTGCATGTCCTGGGTGCGGATCTGCACCTCCAGGGGTTTGCCGTCCGGACCGACCACGGTGGTGTGCAGCGACTGGTAGACGCCGTAGCGCGGCTGGGCGATGTAGTCCTTGAACCGGCCCGCCATGGGCTGCCACAGCGAGTGCACCACGCCGACCGCGGCATAGCAGTCGCGCACCTCGTCGCAGAGGATGCGGATGCCGACCAGGTCGTGGATGTCGTCGAAGTCCTTACCCTTGACGATCATTTTCTGGTAGATCGACCAGTAGTGCTTGGGGCGGCCCTCGACGATGGCATTGATCCGGCTGGCGGCGAGGGTGTTGACGATCTCGGCGCGCACCTTGGCCAGGTAGGTGTCGCGGGAGGGCGCGCGGTCGGCGACCAGGCGCACGATCTCGTCGTATTTCTTGGGGTGCAGGATCGCGAAGGCAAGATCCTCCAGCTCCCATTTGACCGTCGCCATACCGAGCCGGTGCGCCAGCGGCGCGATGACCTCGAGGGTTTCGCGGGCCTTCTTGGCCTGCTTCTCCGGCGGCAGGAACCGCATGGTGCGCATATTGTGCAGCCGGTCGGCCACCTTGATCACCAGCACGCGCGGGTCGCGGGCCATGGCGATGATCATCTTGCGAATGGTCTCGGCCTCGGCGGCCGCGCCCAGGTTCACCTTGTCCAGCTTGGTGACGCCGTCGACCAGGTGCGCGACCTCCTGACCGAATTCATTGGTCAGCTCGTCGAGCGAGTAGCCGGTGTCCTCGACGGTGTCGTGCAGCAGTGCGGCCACCAGCGTGGTGGTGTCCATGCCCAGCTCGGCCAGGATATTGGCCACCGCCAGCGGATGGGTGATGTACGGATCGCCGGATTTGCGGAACTGATGCGCGTGCTTCTCGTCGGCCACGTCGAAGGCCCGCTGCAACAGCTGCAGGTTGGCCTTCGGATACAGCTCGCGATGGACGGTCGCGAGGGGTTCGAGCACCGGCTTGACGGCGGCGATACCGCGCTGGCCGGTCATGCGGCGGGCCAGGCGGGCGCGCACGCGCCGGGAGGCGGAGGTCGGCACCGCGGCGGGCGCGCCGCCCTGCCGTTGCGCCACGGGGAGGCTTGGGCGCTGTGACGTCGCACCGCCCTGGCGCTGAGCCGCCGGATCACCCTGGCGCTGAGCCGCCGGATCGCCCTGGCGCTGTGATGTCGGATCGCCCTGGCGCTGGGGCATGGAATTAGGGGTGGGCGGGGTGGCCGATGCGTCATTGTTCGATTGCCCGGCATTCGCCTGTTCCAAATGCTGAGTCATGCCACACCACCTCTCCCGGCCGCGATCGGAACACCATATCGGACCGTGCAACCACCCGGACCACCAACTTTAGTCCGGGTTTCGTCTCGGGGTCGCCGACGGTGACTACCGCCCGTCCGGACGTGCCCATACCGACGTGATCACCCCCCTTTCTACCGTGTTCGGGGCGGCGTTGCGTACGGATTGCTCCGCACCCGACGCCGCCCCTCGCCCCGGGGCCGCGGCACCCGGCCAAACCTCGCTACTCGGACGGGATTTCGGCCAATCCGTGTGCCGACAGCTCCATGCGGCGGGTGACCCCGATCTCGTCGAGAAAGCGCGGATCGTGGCTGACCACGATGAGCGCACCCTGGAACGCGGCGAGGGCCTCGGTGAGATGCCGCAGGCTGGGCAGGTCCAGGTTGTTGGTGGGCTCGTCGAGCAGCAGCAGCTTCGGCGCGGGTTCGGCCAGCAGCAGCATGGCCAGCGCCGCCCGCAGCCGCTCCCCACCCGACAGTGCCTCGGCGGCCACATCGGCGTCCGTTCCCCGGAACAGGAAGCGGGCCAGTTGGGCTCGAATCCGTTCCGCGGACGCGTGCGGCGCGGCGGCGGCCACATTCTCGAACACCGTCTTCGACTCGTCGAAGATATCGAGGCGCTGCGGCAGCATGCGCCAGGGCACCTTCGGCGATTCGTCCCGGATGCGGTGCAGGAGCGTGGTTTTGCCGGAACCGTTGCGGCCGGTGAGGGCGATCCGCTCCGGTCCGGAGACCTTCAGGGTCACCACCGGGCCGTTGGCGAGGGTCACCTCCTCCAGGTCGATGACATCCTGTCCGGGGTAGAGCAGGGTGGCGGGCAGGTCGACGCGGATCTCCCGGTCGTCGCGCAGCAGCTCCTGTGCCTGAGTGAGCTGATCCTTCGCCTCCTCGAGCTTGCCGATGTGGTTGTTGCGCAACTTGCCCGCCGACACCTGGGCCTGGCGTTTGCGTTCGGCCATCACGATCTTGGGTTCCCGCTTGGTATCCCACATCTTCTGGCCGTAGCGCAGGCGGCGGTCGAGTTTGATCCGCGCCTCGACCAGTTCCCGCGCCTGCTTGCGCACATCGCCGCGGGCGTCGCGGACGGCCGCCCGGGCCGCCGCCTGCTCGGCCGCCACAATCTGCTCGTACTCGCTGAAATTCCCGCCGAAACACCGGATCTCGCCGTGGCGCAGTTCGGCGATGCCGTCCACGCGCTCCAGCAGTTCGCGGTCGTGGCTGACCGTGAGCACCGTGCCCGCGAACTGCCCGATCACCTCGTAGAGGCGTTGGCGCGCAACCTGGTCCAGGTTGTTGGTGGGCTCGTCGAGCACCAGCACCTCGGGTTCACGCAGCAGCTCGGCGACCAGGCCGAGCAGCACCGTCTCCCCGCCGGAAAGGGTGTCGAGACGGCGGTCCAACTGCCCGACATCCCCGGCGACATAGTGCAATCCGAGTTTGCCCAGCAATGCCACGGCCTGCTCCTCGACATCCCAGCGGGTACCGATCAGCTCGAAATCGGCGTCGGTGCCGGCACCGGATTCGATGCGGTGCAGCGCATTCCGGATCGGTGCGATGCCGAGCACCTCGTCCACCCGCTGTCCGGCGGACAGGCCGAGATCCTGCCGCAGATACCCGAGCCGTTCGGGCGGGGTGATCGAGCCACGCTGGGGCCGCAATTCTCCGGCGATCAGGCGCAGCAGCGTGGACTTGCCCGCGCCGTTGCTCCCGACCAGACCGATATGCCCCGGTCCGAGGGCGGCATCGAGGCCGTCGAATACCGGTGTGCCGTCGGGCCAGGTGAAGGTGAGATCGGAAATGGAAACGACAAACGTACTGGACATGCACACTCCTCGAGGTAGGCGAAAGAGAACGCGGCGCGCGAATGCGGGCCACCGGGGCGCTACCTCAGAAGATCAACGTGCATAACTCCGATCGTGCGGCAATGAGACGTTTCCAAGTTATCCAGGCCAACCCGACCGTGCAAGGGGTTATTTCGAGACCCAGCTCACGACGTGGCGGCGAATCGATAGCGACACGCACGCGGCCGGTTCTGTGGCTCGGCGTGGCGGGAATATCCTGCGCTATGGCCGCTTCGTATCGCACCAATGAGGGCACCGCCCGCATCATCGGCGGCGTCGGAACACTCTTCGCGGTCGTCGAGGCCGCCTACATCCTGCTGTTCGTCTTCGAGGCCGATCCGGCCAACAAGCTCTACACCTTCGTCGAGTCCTGGGCGAACCCCCTGGCATTGTTCTTCCCCGGCCTCTTCCGCACCGACAGCACCAAACTCGACGTGGTGTTGAACTATGGTCTGGCCGCCATCTTCTGGCTGGTCGTCACCAGTTTTCTGGCCCGGCTGGTGGCCCGGCTCTGAACTGCCCGCCCGGTGCGGCCGACTGATCAGAACGTTTCGGTCTCGATGCCTGTCAGGGGCTGTTTCGACCGGCGCGAGCGGGGAATTTCGAACGTATGCCGTACACGTACTACCGCGAGAGCACCGCCGCTCGGATCATCAGTACGGTCGGTGCGGTCTTCGCACTGATCGAGGGCATCTACATCCTGCTGCGGGTGTTCGATGCCGACCAGTCCAATCCGTTCTACCGATTCATCGAGAACCTGGCCGAACCGCTGGCGCTGTTCTTCCCGGGACTGTTCGAGACCGGGAACGCCAATCTCGACATCGTGCTGGACTACGGACTGGCCGCCGTCTTCTGGCTCGTCGTCACCGGCATCCTGGCCCGGCTGGTCTCCGGCACCAGGTGACACCGATTTCCGATCGTCAGAGCTTGACCACGGAGGTCAGCGGATAGTCGCCCTGACGATCCCGCCCGCCGAGGAAGCCCAGTTCGAGGACCACCGCGGCGGCGACCACCTGCGCCCCGGCCTCGGTGAAGATGTCCGCGGCGGCCGCGAGCGTACCACCGGTGGCGAGCACGTCATCGAGCAGCAGCACCTTGCGCCCCCGCAGTTCCACGCCGTCGGCGGGAATCTCCAGTGCGGCGGAACCGTATTCGAGCGAGTACTCGCGGGAGAACACCGGCGGCGGCAGCTTGCCCGCCTTGCGCACCGCGATCACGCCGGTACCCAGCAGCGCCGCCACACCCGCACCCAGCAGGAAGCCGCGCGCGTCCACGCCCGCCACCAGATCGGCGTCCGGCGCGCACGCGGCCAGACAGTCCAGGACCGCCCGGTAGCCCTCGGCATCGGCGAATACCGGCGTCAGATCCGCGAACCGCACACCCGGGGTCGGGAAATCGTCGTGCCAGCGGGTCAGCCGCTGCACCGCCGCCTCGGCCCGCGCCGCCCGCTCACCGACCCGCTCGGGCGTCTCCACCAGTTCGTGCTTGCTCATCTACACCCACTCCTCGTCACCACGCCGCAGCCTCACCGCTTCAGTACCCAGCGGTCCATGTTCCAGCCCGCACCGGCCCGGGTGGGGTTGGCGATTCCGTTCTCCATACCGTCACCGAAGGCGATGGTGCGCGGTGTGGCGAACAGCGGAATCGACGGCATCTCGTTCCACAGCAGGTTCTCCTGCTCGGTCAACAGATTCAGCACTACCGTCGAGTTTCGCTCCGCCGCAAGCTGATCCGCGATGGCATCGTAGCGGGGGTTGACGAAACCCCCGAAATCGAGGCCCTGGCCGCTATGCAGCGCCGCGACGGCGGCCACGCCCGGCAGCGACCCGGCCGGTCCCGGTGCGGCGGCGGTTCCGGCCAGTACGGCGTCCACCGCGCCCTCGCGCAGCTGGGCCGCCGTGAAGTCCGGTGTCGAGGCGTCAACCACCGTGATGCCGGCGGCCTTGCACGACTCGGCGATGAGCTGGATGGTCCGCGCGCGCCGCTCGTCGGGCGCCGAGTAACCGACGCGAATGGTCGGATTCTGGAGGTTCGCCGCGCCCAGGGCCTTCTTCGCCGCGGCGACATCGGGATTCTCGTACCGGTCCGCCGCGCCGGTCACCGCCGAGTAGTACAGCGAATCCTGTTGCAGGATGCGCGAATCCAGCGGTCCGGCACCCAGCCCCGAATCCACCTCGAAATCCGGATGGCCGAGCTGGTTGTAGAGCTCCTGGCGCGGGGTACACAGCGCCAGCGCGCGCCGCGCCTCCGGAGAGGTGAGGACACCGCCGGTCGACAGCACCAGCTGTTCGGCGCCGCGACTGGGCATGTTCCCCACCGTGAAGCCACTCAGGTCCGCGTCACCCAGCGAGCCGGCACCGACGTCGAGTACACCGACCTCCTTGTCGGCGACCTTGGACTTCAGGTCGAAGTTCTTGGGCCACACCACGATGCGCGGTGTCTTGGCCGCATTGCCCCACCACTTCTCGTTCTTCACCAGGACCAGGCCGTCGTCGGCGGTGAACGATTCGATCCGATACGGCCCCGACGACGGGAGCAGGGTGGCGTCGATCTCCCCGGGGGTGAGGATCCAACCGGTATTCCAGAACTCGGCGATCCGCTCGGCCGCCGCGGTATCCCCGGAGAGCAGGGCGGTGGCCGCGTTCGGCACGTTCGCCGCCTGCGCCGCCACGTGGGCGGGCATGAGTTCACCGGCGCTGAACAGCGTCTTCCAGTCGGCGTAGGTGCGACCCGGCCGGAAGGTCACGGTGGCGTCCTTGGAGCCGGGCTGGCATTCCACCCGCTCGATATCGGAGTAGCCGAGCGTGCTGGCGGCATCGAAGAGCGGAACCGGCCCGCCCGGACCGGGTTTCGTGAAGCGGCCGCCCCGCGCCGACCAGGCCAGCACCAGATCGTCGCAGGAGGTCGGGGTGCCGTCGGACCAGACGCCGTCCGGATTGAGCCGGTACTGGATGGTCTGCGTCTCCCCCGGCACCTCCTTGGCGGTGCCGGTATCGGTGTCGGCGACCTGCTGCCCGTCCGGACCGGTGTAGAAGAAGCCGGTCAGTACGCGCGAGAACACCGCCGCCGTACCACTGTTGGCCCCCAGGGTGGAACCGCCGTTGTACGAGGCCACCACCGCGTCGACGCCGTAACCGATGGACGGCACCTGGTTCTTCCCGGCGCAGCCCACCAGCGCCCCGGCCGCCACCGCGCCCGCGGCCACCACGGCCGCACCGCGCACCGACCGCCGCGCCCGCGCCGGACGTCCGACCCGCCACGCGCGCCCGCCGGTCAGAGTTGCCCCGGTGTCGGTCGGGCGCACCGCCTGTTCCACGCCTCCGGCCGCGGTGCGCCCGGCGGATTCCGTCTCGCACGCTGCGGACTCGGATGCCCACGTGCCCGGCTCGGATGCACGCGCACCGATCTCACACGCACCAGGTTCGGCTGCACTGGTGGCGGTATCGGGCGCGGGAGGCACCGCCCCGGCAGCAGTGCCGCACACGGCGGTATCGGCCGCGCGCTCCGCATGTTCCGGTGCTCCCACAACGGTGCCGCACGCGCCGGATTCCGTAGCGTGCGTTGGGAACTCGGTCGCGCGGGCAGCGGTATCCGCCTGGGGCGGCACCGGCCCGGGAAGCCGGTGTGCGCCCGTGTCCCTCTCGTGTTCCGCCGCTTCGGTTTCGCGCCGTCGCACTCCAGTTACCCCCTGCGCTCAGTGCCGTCGCTTGTGTCGTTTTCCGCTCGGCCGGGCGCCGGGGCGCGGTCCCTCCGACGTCCGCGAGCGCGGGGCCGATGCTTCGCGCGCCGCGACGGGGCGGCTGGCCGAGCCCGCGCGCTGGGCGGCGGCGGAACCCACCCGGGTGGTCGTCGCGCCGGAGCGCTTGGCGAGCACCTTCCTGGTGTGCGCGGCCACCGGCCCGAAGCGTTCCTTGATGCTCACCAACAGCGGCACCGCGAAGAAGATCGACGAGTAGGTGCCGACGATCATGCCGACCAACTGCACCAGCGCGAGATCCTTGAGGGTGCCGACGCCGAGCATCCACACCGCGATCACCAGCAGGCCGATGATCGGCAGGATGCCTATGACGGTGGTGGAGATCGAGCGCATCAGCGTCTGGTTGGCCGCCAGGTTGGCCTGTTCGGCATAGGTGCGCCGGGTCAGGTGCAGCACACCGCGGGTGTTCTCCTCGACCTTGTCGAAGACGACGACATTGTCGTAGAGCACGAAGCCCAGAATGGTGAGCAGACCGATCACCGCCGCCGGGGTCACCTCGAAACCGACCAGCGAGTAGATGCCCGCGGTCACGATGAGGTTGAAGAACAGCGAGGTGATGGCCGCGACGGACATATCGCGTTCGAAGCGGATCGCGATATAGATCATGGTCAGGGCCACGAACACCAGCAGCGCGATCACCGCCTGCCGGGTGACCTGACCACCCCAGGTCTCACTGATCTCGGCGATGCTGATGGCCGCCGGACTGGGATTGCCCGAGGTGTCCTTGGGCTGGAACGCCTCGAACAGCGCGTTCTGCAACTGCGCGGAGTCGGCGGCGTCCAGCGTGTCGGACCGCAGCTGGATGGTGGCGGTCTCCCCGGAGCCCACCCGCTGCACGGTCACCGGATCGTGGCCGAGCGTATCGCGGTACACCTGCTCCACCTGCTCCACGCTGGTGCCCTCGGCGGGCAGCTGGATGCGTGAACCACCGGCGAAGTCGATGCCGAGGGTGAAGCCGCGCACCGCGATGCTCAGCAGCGAGATGAGCACGAAGGTGGCGCTCAGCGCGTAGAAGAACTTCCGGCGGCCGACGATCTCGAATCCGCCGGTGCCGGTGTAGAGCCGTTCGAAGAATCCGTGACGCGGCGCGTCGGTCGGTTCCACGTAGTCGATGTCGGAGTCCATCACCGAGTTGCTCATCCTCACGCCTCCCTGGCCGCGACGGCGGCAGCGGCGGCCTTGCGCTCGCGGGCGATCTGCGACACCACGCCGAGACCGTTGACCGAGGGCTTGGCCCAGAACGGTGACTTGGACGCCATCATCATCAGCGGCGCGGTCACCAGGTACAGCACGATCACGTCCAGCACGGTGGTGACACCGAGGGTGAACGCGAAGCCCTTCACCTGACCGGCGGCCAGGATGTACAGCACGACGGAGGCGATGAGGCTGACCGTCTTACCGGAGAGGTTGGTGCGCTGGGCGCGCTGCCAGCCGCGCGGCACCGCCGAGCGGAAGGTGCGGCCCTCGCGCATCTCGTCCTTGATGCGTTCGAAGAACACCACGAAGGAGTCGGCGGTCAGACCGATACCGATGATCAGACCGGCGATACCGGCCAGATCGAGGGTGAAGCCGATCCACCGGCCCAGCAGCACGATCAGACCGTAGACGGCCGCACCGGCCATGAGCAGCGAGAACCCCGCCAGCAGACCGAGCAGTCGATAGACGAGCAGGCAGTACAGCAGCACCAGCACCATGCCGATCGCGCCCGCGATCAGACTGGCCTTGAGCGAGTACAGGCCCAGCGTGGCCGAGACGGATTCGGCCTCGGAGGTGGTGAACGACAGCGGCAGCGAACCGTACTTCAGCTGGTTGGCCAGCTCCTTGGAGGTTTCGCCGGTGAAGTTGCCGGAGATCTGGGTGCTGCCGCCGAACTGGTTGGCGGCCTGCACGACCGGGGCGCTCACGACCTGCGTATCGAGGGTGAAGGCCAACTGCTGCTGGTAGAACTCGTTGGTCAGCTTGCCCCAGGTGTCGGCGCCGCCGGACTTGAACTCGACGTTCACCACCCAGCGCGACTGCTGCGGATCCAGTACCGCGGAGGCGTCCTTGATCTCCTGGCCGTCCAGGCGGCTCGGGCCGAGCGTGTACACGTACTGGCCGTCGGTGCTGCACGTGACCAGCGGCAGGTTCGGATCGTCGTTACCGGCCAGCGGGTCCGGCTTGCTGCAGTCCATGGACAGCATGGCCAGCTGCTGGGTCTGCGGATCGGTGCTCTGCCGCAGGGCCTTCGCGGCGGCGATCTCCTGCTGCACGTCCTGCGGGGTGCCGCTCGGCTCCGGAGTGGGGGCGGGCTCGGTGGTCGGCGCGGGTTCCTGCGTCGGCGCGGGCTCCTCCGTCGGCGTCGGCTCGTCGGTCGGGGCCTGCGCCGGGAACACCCGGTTCTGCGGGGCGGGCGCCTCCGCGCCGTCCGGCGCGGGCGCGTCGGTGGTCACGGGCGCGTCCGGCGACACCGGGGTGTCGGCGGGGGCGTCGGTCGCCGGGGTCTCACCCGGTGCGGGCGTGTCCTGCGGCGGGGCCTGCTCGCCCGGAGGCTGCTGACCTTGCTGCTGCGCCGGAATCGGCTGGCCGACCACCGGGCGCACGTACAGCTTGGCGGTGGTGGCGAGGGTCTTCGCCTGGGAGCCGCTGTCACCCGGCACCGTGATGACCAGATTGTCACCGTCGATGACGACCTCGGACCCGGAGACGCCGAGACCGTTGACGCGCTGCTCGATGATGCTCTGCGCCTGACGCAGGCTGTCCTGGCTGGGCTTGCCGCCGTCGGGGGTGCGCGGGGTCAGCGTGACCCGGGTACCACCCTGCAGGTCGATACCCAGTTTCGGGGTGGCGGCCTTGTCTCCGGTGAAGAAGATCAGCAGGTAGATCACGGCCACCAGCGCGGCCCAGACGCCGAGCAGGCGCCATGGATGCGCCGATCCCTGGGAAGGTGGCACGGTTCGTATCTCCTAGGCGGGAAGAGTTGCGGGGGTGGGCGGACACACCTCGGCCCCGCTGCCCACCCCTGGCGGGCGGGCAGCGGGGCTCGGGGCGATCAGTCCTTGGTCAGCCGGGTGGTCTCGTCGGACGGCGTCGACTCGATGCGCTCGGCGGTCTGCGTCGGGGTCTCCTCGACGGTCGCGGCCTCGGTGAGCTCGCTGGATTCGGTGGCCTCCACCTCGTCCGCGCGAACCTCGCGAATCGACTGCCGTAGCCAGGTCGTGACGACGTCCTCGGCGATCTCCAGATCGACGGTGAGGTCGTCGAGATCGACGACGGTGCCGTACAGACCCGAAGTGGTGGTGACCCGATCGCCGACCTTCAGGGAGTCCTGCATCTCGGTGACCTTGGCCATCTCACGCTTCTGGCGACGAACGCCGAGGAACATCGGGACGAGCAAGGCAACCAACAGCAGCGGAAGCAGAAGGTCCATTCTCGAAGTCAGCCCCTAGTCATGGTCGGATGGGTGCGTATCCCCCACAGTCTGCCAGCTGTCGGAGCCACTGCCACATCGGCACCACCTTTAGGCGGGGATCCGCTCGTAGGTGTAGTCGTCCAGCGGGAAGCTCACCGCGTGGCGGTGGGTGGTCAACGTGCTGTTGGGGCGCAGCAGCGCCGCTTCGCCGTGCTGGTTGAAGTAGTAGCTGCGGGCGGTCGAGCACTGGCCGCCGTAGAACACCGAGGAGCCCAGCTTGTCGGTGACGGACTCCAGGAAGGCGGCGTTGGCCGCCTCGGTGACCTCGAAGACCTGGGCGCCGCGGCGGAACATCTCACCGAACAGGCGGCCCATATGCTTCATCTGCGCCTCGATGGTGGTGAAGTACGACAGGCCGCTGTAGGAGTACGGGCTGTTGAGCGAGACGAAGTTGGGGAACTTCGGGATCGAGATGCCCTCGTAGGCCTGGAAGCGGTTGTCGCGCCAGTACTTTCCGAGGTTCACCCCGTCGCGGCCGATGATCTCGATGGCCGGGAAGTTCACGTCCCACAGATTGAATCCGGTGGCCAGCACCAGGGTGTCGATCTCGGTCTTGTGCCCGTCCGCGGTGACGATGCCGTCGGGTTCGATGTGGTCGATGGAGTTCGTCTCCAGCCGCACATGCGGTTCGTTGAAGGTCTTGAAGTAGTGATTGGAGAAGGTGGGCCGCTTGCAGCCGAAGTCGTAGTCGGGGGTCAGCTTCGCGCGGGTTTCCTTGTCGCGCACCTGCGCCCGCAGATGTGCCTTGGCGAGGGCGGCGGCGGCCTTGTTCAGCGGCTTGGCCTGCTTGAAGTGCAGCACACCGACCACCATGAGCGCTTCCAACATGGTGGTGTTCACCAGGCGCGCACCCTGCTGGGTCACCGGGAAGCGCTCGAACAGCTGCCGCACCGGCGCGGGAATGGGGGCGTCGACCTTGGGCACCACCCAGATCGGAGTGCGCTGGAAGACGGTGAGCGCCGAAACCCGCTTGGCCAGTTCGGGAATGAGCTGTACGGCGGTCGCGCCGGTGCCGATGATGGCTGCCTTGCGGCCGGTGAGGTCGTAGTCGTCCTCCCACGCCGTGGTGTGGATGATCTTGCCCGCGAAGCTGTCGATACCCGGGAACGGCGGGGTGTAGGGCTGGGACAGGAATCCGGTGGCGGCGAGCAGGTAACGCGCGGTGAGGGTTTCGCCGTTCTCGATCGACACCACCCAGTGCTGCTGTTCGCCGTCCCAGCGCGCGCCCCCGACCACCGTGTCGAAGCGCATGCGGCGGCGCAGGTCGTACTTGTCGGCGACGTGCTCGGCGTACTTCTTCAGCTCCGCGCCCGGCGCGAACAGCCGCGACCAGTGCGGGTTGGGTTCGAAGGAGTACGAGTAGGTCACCGAGGCGATATCCACGGCCAGTCCCGGGTAGCGGTTGACGTGCCAGGTGCCGCCGAGATCGTTCTCCCGCTCCAGGATCACGAAGTCGCTCAGCCCGAGCCGATCCAATTCGATGCCCGCGCCCATTCCGCCGAAGCCCGCGCCGACCACGATGGCGTCGTACTGAGGTGCCACGCCGAACCTCCCATTGAAAATGATTCACGTATCACGGAATGACATCTCATTCCGTTTGTGAACACCGTATCATCGGGGGCGTGACGAAGCCATCCTCGAGAATCGAACGCCGTAAGGCCGAACTCCGGCAGGAGATCATCGACACCGCGTTCGCCTGTTTCGCCGAGCGGGGCTATCACGCCACCGGCATCGCCGATATCGCCGCCGAGCTGGGCATCGGCCACGGCACCTTCTACCGCTACTTCGCCAACAAGCGCGACATCATCGATCACGTCATCGACGATCTGGCCACCCGCATCGTGGAGGCGCTGGGCACCGAGAACGCCCCGGACGCTCCCACCAGCCTGCAGGAGTACCGGGAGCAGACCGAGCGCATCGGGGCGGCGCTGAACCGCATCTTCCTGGAGGACCGCCGGGTGGCGCAGCTGCTGCTGTTCCAGGCCACCGGTATCGACTCCGAACTGACCATGCGGCTCTACGGGCTGCTCGACACCGCCGATATGCTCACCGCCGGATATCTGGAGCACGGCGTGGAGCTGGGCTATCTGCGCGAGGATCTGGACACCCGCAATACCGCCCGCGCCGTGACCGGCATGATTCTGGCCGCCATCCTGCACGGGCTGCGCGATACCCGCGACGGCGAGGAGACCGATATGTCGGAGATGACCCAGGCGATCCGCCGCCTGCTCATCGACGGCGTCCGAAAAGACTGAGCCGTCCGGAAAGACTGAGCCGTCCGGAAAGACTCAGCCGTCCGGAATGGACCGCGCCGCCCCGAAAGACCGATAGATCCGACCATCACCGTGCGGAATCACGCTGCGAGGCAGGCCATCCCACCTGATCGGACCTCGCTCGCGACCGGCTCCGGCCCGCCGTGCACAATGACCCGCGTGACTCCCGAGGAAGTCCGCCGCAAGCGATTCGGCAAAGCCCGCCACCACGGCTACAACCCGGCCGAGGTGGATGCCTTCTGCGCGCGCATAGCCGATACCATCCTCGGCCGCGACCACCTCACGGCCGCCGATATCCGCCAGGTCCAGTTCGGCGCACCGCCGTTCGGGCACCGCGGCTACGATCAGGAACAGGTCGACGACTTCCTCGACCACGTGTGCATCGAGCTGGAATACCTCCGCCGGGGCCGCCGCCGAGTGCCCACCGCGAACGTCGCACCGGCCCTCACCCACGACGACGTGCTGCGCATCCAGTTCTCCGCTCCCCCGTACGGCCTACCCGGCTACGCGGCCGCGGAGGTGGGCGCGTTCCTGGACCGCCTCGCGGCCACCCTGGCCCACGACGGCCCCAGTCGACTCACCGCGGACGAGGTGCGCCACACCGAGTTCCACACCGCCGCCCACGGCTACCCCGCCTACCACCGCGAGGAGGTGGACGCCTTCCTCGACTTGGTCGTCCGCCAACTCGACCGACAGCGCTGACCCGAAGCCCCTGGAGGGCACGGCTATTCGGGTGTTCTCACCGGTCGAGCGCTCTCGTCGGTCGGGGCACTCTCGTTGGCCAGGGTGCTCCCGTTGGCCAGGGTGCGCTCCTCGGCCGGGCGCTCCCACTGGTCGGATGCCCTCGTCGGTCGGGGTGCTCCCGCTCGTCGCGTGCTGCCAGTGGTGGGCACAGCCGCTAGTCGGGCTCCGCCACCGGTCGAGCGCTCTCGTCGGTCGGGCGCTGCCGCTGGCCGGGCATCGCCGCGGGTGTCCGCGCGGCGTCGGCGAACAGTTCGCCGAGCACCGCCGCCAGGTTGTCGGTCCGGTCGAAGCGGTATCCGAGGTCGGCCGCGTGCCCGGCGAACAGGTGCCAGACCGACGAGGTGAGCAGGCGGGCGATGGCCTCCGGATCGGCGAAGGCGGGATCGTCGGGGTTGTCGACCCCGTGCGTCACCACGCCCTGGACGAGGCCGACCACGCCGTATACGAGCGGCCGGAACGACTCGACCTCGATACTCAGCACCGCTGCCCACGACGAGAAGCGCTGCCAGAGGATTTCGGCGATCCGATTCCGCGCGATGCTCAGGCTGGTCTCCGCGCCGTCATGACCGTGCACCGGCCCGCTCTGCCCGAACCGGTACAACCGGGGATGCTCCCTCGCCCAGCGCACCACCGAGCGCATGACCGTGAGAATGACGTCGTCGGCGGACTTTCCGGGATCGAGCACCAGTCCGGATTCGAACTCCGCGACGAATCGGCGCAGGATGAACGCGCGGATACGGGCGTCGAGGTCGTCGCGGTTCTCGAACTGCCGGTAGACCACCGAGCGCGCCACCCCGGCCCGCTCCGCGATCTCCCGTACCGAAACCTCCTGTCCCGCATCCTGTTCCTCGATGAGGTCGACCGCGGCCGCCAGAATGGCGTGCTGCCGCTCCGTATTGTGCTCCTGCCAGCGCCGGTGTCCGCCGCGGCGACGATGGTGGCGCGGATCGGGCGGCGGTTTCACCCGGTGGACTCCACGGCGGTGCCGAGCGGCCGAGCGTCGTCGAGGAAGCGCGGCCGCATGGGCAGCGGCCCGTCGGGGCCGCCGGTGAACGAGATCTGGCGGCGCACACGCTGATCCGAGACCGCGTCGAACCGCAGGTGCTGGGCGAAGGTGGCGACCACGAGCGCGGCCTCCATACTCGCGAACCCCGAGGCGACGCACATGCGCTTGCCCGCACCGAACGGGATGGAGGCCCGTTTCTGCTGGCGCTGCAGGTTTTCCGGCAGGTAGCGACCGGGATCGAACTCCTCGGGCCGCTCCCACACCCGCGCGTGATGGTGGACGCCGTGCAGGATGATCGCCACCGTGGTGCCGGGCCGAATGGGGTAGCCGCCCAGCACATCGGCCTGCTTGGCGGTGCGGGCGAGGCCGATGACCGGCGGCAGCAGGCGCATGGTCTCGGCGACGACGGCCTGGGTCCAGGGCAGCCGGTCCAGGTCGGCGGCGGTGGCGGGCCGATCGCCGAGGACCGTGCGCACCTCGTCGTAGAGGCGGTCGCGGGCCCGCGGATTCTCCGCGAGCAGCTGCCACACCCACGCCAGCGCCGTCGCGGTGGTCTCCATTCCGGCGCCGATGAAGGTCATGAGTTCGTCGTGGATCTCCTGATCGCTGTACCGGTAGCCGGTTTCGGGATCGGTGGCGTCCATGAGCAGGGCGAGCAGGTTGTCCTTGCGGTCGATGCGACCGGCGCGGTGATCGGCGATCAGGCCGTCGACCACGCGTTCGGCGTGGCGCAGATCCCGCATGGCGCGCGGCTCGACCACCCAGCCCGCGGCCCGCATCGCCCGCATGGGCCAGCGGGAGTTGGCGGCCTCGCCCGCGCGGCCGGTGCGCCGGTGCAGCCAGGTGGCGACATTGTGCAGCGGATGGCTGGCATTGGTCATGAACCCGCGCCCGAAGAAGCGCAGCAGCCGGGCCAGCACCACCTCGGACATGGGGCCGGTGATGTCGGTGCCGAACATCGTGCGCGAGGTGACATCCAGGGTGAGCCGATTCATCTCGGCGTTCACATCCACGGTGTCGCCGGATGCGGACAGTTCACGGATGCGCGCGACGGCGTCCTGGGCCGCCGCCACCATGAGCGGTGCGAACCCGTCCACATTGCGCTTACCGAAGATCGGCTGCACCAGACGCCGATTCCGTTGCCAGCGAGCGTCGTTCAGATCCGTGACCAGTCCGCGCCCGAAGGCCACGGCGAGCATGTCGTATTCGGGGCTCTTGGTGTAGTTGTTCTGATTGGTCACCAGCACGTGTCGCGCCAGTTCCGGACTGCGCACGATGACGAACTTCTTGAACGGCACCCGCGCCACCATGACGTCGTCCTCGCCCGGCAGCCGGGTGACGTAGTCGAGCACGGTGTGGTCGCGCACCCGCGGCAGGATGCCGAGCGCCAGACGGATGGACTCACGCCAGCGCACCGGCGTGCCGTGCCATCGGATGAAGGTCGGCGTCCAGGGCGGTGGATGCAATCTCGAATCGACAGCCTCGGCCATGGCGGCTTCCTCACCGGGTGAAGTGAGTGGGACTTGATGTCCCACTCACTTTAGTGAGACACGATGACTCGGTCAACGGCCGTGGCGGCTCCGGTCAACGGCGCGCCCGGCGCCAGCTCCAGGACCGTCCACCCAGACCCGACCGGCTGCCGTTGCCGTACCCGGCGAGGTGCAGTGCGATGAGCAGGAGCCCGACGATGACGAGCGTGCCCGAGGTGACGGTATCCCCGAGGGTGGCATCGACCAGGTCGAAGATGAGCGCGAGCCCGAAGGATACGGCGGCGGCGATGGCGAGCATGAGTACCTCCTGTGTTCGCCGGGCGGATACCCGCCGGTGGCGGGATCAATCGGCATCGACAGCGTGGGTTCGGCGCGCCGCGTCGGAATCAGCGGTCGACGGCGAATCTGACCTCGATCGCCGTGCCGGTGGTGTCCAGACGTCGGACGACACCGTTCAATTGCGCCGCCAATGCCGTAACCAGGCGCAGCCCAAGGGATTTGGTGGTGCGGAAGTCCAGTTCGGGCGGCATGCCCACGCCGTCGTCGCTGACCAGTAGGCGTAGGACGCCGCCGTCGAGCGGGCAGAGCTCGACCAGGATCTCTCCGGCGCGATCGCCGGGAAAGGCGTGCTTGAGGGCGTTGGTGACCAATTCGCTGACCAGCAGGCCGCACGGTACCGCGATGTCGACGCCCAGCCGGACGTTCTCGACCTTCGCGCGGAGCTGGATCCGCTGCTGGTCGAGACCGTAGGAACGAATGAGATTGCCGGTCAGGGTGTGAATGTAGTCCCCGGCGTCGATCTGCGCCGAACCCTCGGACTGGTACAGCTTTTCGTGAATGAGCGACATCGAGCGGATGCGGTCCTGGCTGGCGGTGAACGCGTCCTGCACCCGGCGATCGGTCAGGCGGCGGGTTTGCAGGCTGAGCAGGCTGGTGATGATCTGGAGATTGTTCTTGACGCGGTGGTGGATCTCGTCGAGCAGGGTCGCCTTCTCCTCGAGCGCCGCCCTGATTCGGTCGTCGGAGTGCTTGCGGTCGGTGATATCCCGGAACACCTCGATGGTCAGGGCGTCGGCACCGGCTCCCATCGAGTTCAGCACGACGTCGATGGGGAATTCGGAACCGTCCCGGCGGCGGGCGCGGAACTCGGCGTCGGGTGAGCGGCCGTCGGCAGGATCGGTGAAGTTGTCCCGGTGCGCGCGGTGCCGCTCACGAAGCCCCTCGGCGATCAGCGATTCCACCGAACGGCCCACCAGTTCCCCGGCCGGATAGCCGAACATGAGCTCGGTGCGCGAATTAGCTTGGACGACGCGGCCGGCGGCGTCAAGGACGACGACACTGTCGGGAGCGGACTCGAACAGACCACGCAATCGCGACTCGCTCGATCGCAGCGCCTCCTCCGCTTGGCGGCGTTCGCCGCTCTCCTGCCGCAATTCGGTGTAGAGCCGCTCCACTTCGGCCCGCACGGCCTCGGTCTGTTCGGCGCGCCGCTTGGTGGTGGCCGCGAGCGAACCGACCGTACCGGCCGTAATGACGAAGACCGCCAACAGAATCCAGTCATCGAGATATGCCGGGGCTTCGAACCACCCCAGATACGGTGAGAGAAATACCGAATTCCAGACGAGGATCGCGGCGACCGAGGTCGCCAGTGCGGGAGTTCGCCCCCACCGCAGCGCGACCAACAGGACGACTAGCACATAGACGAGTGCCGACGTCCCCGGATTGTCCCGGATCAGTTCGCGCAGCGGCCAGAGGACAGTGGTGACGACCACCAGCCCCGACAGCGCGGCTAGATAAGGAATCGCCTTCCCGTCCTTCAAGATCGGCGCCCCCCATCACAGTCGGACTCGCCGTCCATCCTAAGCGCCCCGGCCGCTCCGCAGTATCGCATGAGGTGTCGCCACGGCTGGACAGTCCGCACGACATACCCGCTGGTCGTCTGTCTGCGCGACCATGTGGCGAACTAGTCGAAGAGGTCCAGGGTCGGCTGATCTTCGCGGGCGCGCACCTCGATGGAACCGAAGACCAGATCGGGCGGCGGCACCAGGCCGAGATGCTCCCAGGCGGCGGCGGTGGCGACGCGGCCGCGCGGGGTGCGCGCCACCAGACCGGCACGCACCAGGAAGGGTTCGCAGACCTCCTCCACGGTGGCGGCCTCCTCACCCACCGCGACCGCGAGCGTGGAGACGCCGACCGGCCCGCCGTTGAAGCTGCGGACCAGCGCGCCGAGCACCGCCCGGTCGAGGCGGTCCAGGCCGAGCACGTCCACGTCGTAGACCGCGAGGGCGGCATGGGCGATCTCGCGGGTGACCAGGCCGTCGGCCTTGACCTCGGCGTAGTCGCGGACCCGGCGCAGCAGGCGGTTGGCGATCCGGGGCGTGCCCCGGGAGCGGCCCGCGATCTCGGCGGCGGCATCCGTGTCGATGCGCACGCCGAGAATCTGCGCCGAGCGCAGCAGAATCCGTTGCAGCTCTTCGGGTTCGTAGAAATCCATATGGCCGGTGAAGCCGAAGCGGTCGCGCAGCGGGCCGGTGAGCGCACCCGATCGCGTGGTCGCGCCGACCAGGGTGAACGGTGCGATATCCAACGGAATCGACGTCGCCCCCGGACCTTTGCCGACCACCACGTCGACCCGGAAATCCTCCATGGCGAGGTAGAGCATCTCCTCGGCCGGGCGGGCGATGCGGTGGATCTCGTCGATGAACAGCACATCGCCCTCGCCGAGATTGCTGAGCATGGCCGCCAGGTCGCCCGCGCGTTCCAGGGCCGGGCCGGAGGTGATGCGCAGTGCCGAGCCCAGTTCCCCGGCGATGATCATCGCCATCGAGGTCTTACCCAAACCCGGTGGGCCGGAGAGCAATACGTGATCCGGGGTGCCGCCGCGCCGTTTCGCGCCGCGCAGCACCAGGGCCAACTGCTCACGCACCCGGGGCTGACCGATGAAGTCATCCAGCGCTTTCGGGCGCAGGCTGGCCTCGACCTCACCGTCGGTTTGCTGATAGCTCGCGCTGACCGGAGAGTCGCTGTCGTCGAATTCGTCGGAGTCGTCGAACATTCGGGCGTCCTATCGGTTCTTTCCCAGCACACTCAGCGCCGCGCGCAGCGTATGCGAGGTGCCGAGATCGGGCTGCTCGGCCAGAATGGCGTCCACGGCGGGTTCGGCCTGTTTGACTCCGAAACCCAGCCCGACGAGCGCCTCGACGACCTGCTCGCGTACCGGCGTGACCGTCGGCGCGGGACCCGATCCGGGCGGACCCGATTGCACCGGAACGAGATTCACCTTGTCGCGCAGTTCCACCACCATGCGCTCGGCCCCACGCTTGCCGATACCGGGCACCCGGGTGAGCGCGGCGACATTGGATTCGGCCAGGGCCTTGCGCAGCGCCTCGGGTTCCAGCACGGCCAGCACCGCCATGGCGAGTTTCGGTCCCACGCCGGATACGGTCTGCAACAGGCCGAACAGTTCGCGCGCCTCGGTATCGGCGAAACCGAACAGCGTCATGGAATCCTCGCGCACGATCATGGCCGTGTAGAGCCGCGACTCCTCCCCGCGGGTGAGCGTGGCCAGCGTGGCGGGGGTGGCATTGAGCCGGTACCCGACCCCCGCGGCCTCCAGCACCACATGGTCGAGCCCGATCTCGAGCACCTCACCGCGTACCGACGCGATCACCCGGATACCGCCTTCCGTTGCCGGTCCAGCCTGTCCCTGTACAGCCGCCGCGCGGCCAGCCCGAGGATACGCGCCACCCCCATCCACTCACCGCACACGAACAACTGTTCGAGAGTCTAACGGACCGGCGCGGGCCACCCGCCGACCGACACGGGCACGCGTCCATCACGGCCGCGGCAACTCAGCCCGCGCCGCTCGGTTACTCAGGCCGCGCCGCTCAGTGACTCAGCCACGCCGCTCGGCAACGCAAGCCACACCGCTCGGCAACGCAAGCCGCGCCGCTCAGAACTCAGGCCGCACCGCTCACTGCCGCGTCGAACGCCCGATACGCATCCTCGCTGAACAACACGAACCGCACTTCCCGCACGGACGTTCCGGCCGCGCGCACGGTCTGCACCGCGATGCGCGCGCCGTCGTCCATGGGCCACCGGAATATCCCGGTCGACACCGCCGGAAAGGCCACCGACTCCGCGCCCAGCTCATCCGCGACCCGCAGCGATTCGCGGTAGCAGGACGCCAGCACCGCCGACCGATCCTCACTCGCCGACCACACCGGCCCCACGGTGTGAATCACCCACCGCGCGGGCAACTTTCCCGCCGTCGTCGCCACC
This sequence comes from Nocardia otitidiscaviarum NBRC 14405, assembly GCF_000308635.1. Lineage (GTDB taxonomy): Bacteria > Actinomycetota > Actinomycetes > Mycobacteriales > Mycobacteriaceae > Nocardia > Nocardia otitidiscaviarum. Next base: position 23,393 of record NZ_BAGD01000084.1, read on the forward strand.
GCCCGCCCCTGCGGCAGCCCCCGCCCGTACTTGGCCGCCCGCAATGCCCGGCACTCAGCCAGAATCTCCGGCCCACCCTTGCGATGAATGGCCCCGTCGACCCCGCCCCCACCCAGCAGCGACGAATTGGCCGCGTTCACCACCGCGTCCACCTCCTGCTCGGTGATATCGCCGCGCACGATCAGCAGATCGACCATGCGGGCGATTCTTCCACGCGGCCGCACCGCTACGCGGCCGGAATTCCCGCACGGCTGGCGGCCACAGTTCCCGCACCGCTACGCAGCGCGAACCCCCGCACCGCCACCCGGCGTGAACCCCCGCACCGCTACCCGGCGTGAACTCCCGCCCCTACGCGGCAAGGATCATGAGCCGCGACCGGTTCGGCGACCGTCCGCGGGCCTCGCGGTCGAGCCGGGCTCGGATCTCCGCGACGGTACGCCCGGCTCCACGACGGACGGCGTGCTCGGCCCGGTGCGCGGTCGCCAATCGCCAACCGACCAGGATGCCCATTGCCGCGCCGAGTGCCAGATACGCGATCGCGCCGATCATCTCGCCCACCTCGAACCATCGGAGTCGCCGACGGAGTCACGGCCGTCCACCGGGCGCTGTCCTTGGCTCAGCGCGGGCACCAAGGCGAGGAAGTAGCGCCGCGCGGCGCAGTCGTCGCCGCAGTCCCGGTGTCGCGCCAGCGCGCGTTGCGCCACCTCGAGGTTCAGGATCGGATGATCCGGAACCCGGTGAAAGATCGGATTGTCGCCCATGTCGTCAGCTCCCCACATGCGGGGCATCGGCGGGCACCAGCTTGCCCGCCTCGATCAGCAGCCGCTTCGCCTGCGCCTTCGCCGGACACACCGAAACCGGACAACCTCTGTGGTCCTGCATGATTCGATGCGCGCGCGACGGCGTGAGCGTGGAATCCGGTACCGCGCTGTGCGCCACCGGGGAAGTTCGTGCATGGTCGGCCACCTCCTCGGAACTCTGGAATGCGTTAGGGCTCTGGAGAATCCCCTGACCTCGGCGAATGCCGTCAGTACACTCCGAATCACCGGGACTGCGCACCCCCGGACACGCGTTTCGGCCGAGAAAGCGCGGCATTTCCACCCAGCACGCTTCCACGGCAGAGCTTTCCAGAATTGGGTTAATCCGATAGCGAGGCAAACGAAATGCTGACCGGATCCACACTCGCCCGCCGCGCGCTGGGACGCGAACTCAAGCGCCTGCGCGAGGCCCACGGCATGAACCAGTCCGCCGCCGGGCGGGTGATCGGAGTGTCGCCCCAGACCATCGGGCGTATGGAGGACGGACTACCGACAAAGGTGTCGGACCTGTACATGAACGCCCTGTGCGACGCGTACGAGGCAACCGCGACCGAACGGACGACGCTGTTGGAGCTGGCCTACGAGGTTCGGACCACCCGCAAGTCCGGTGGTGGCTGGTGGCGCGCGTACGTCGATGAAATGCGCGTCGGCTTCGACCACTACATGAGCTTGGAGGAATCGGCACGGAAGCTGAGCATCTGGAAGACAGCCGTCGTTCCGGGTCTCCTCCAAACCGCCGAATACCGCCGTTCGATCGAATGGACGGAGCACCCCGATATGCCGTCCGAACAGGTCGAGAAGCGCATCGAGATAGCCATGAGAAGACAGAATCGGCTCGACGAGAGCGGCTTCGCGGTCGACGCCATACTGTGGGAAGCCGTCCTCCGCGACCAGATCGGCGGACCAGAGGTGATGGCGGATCAACTGCGCAGGCTTTGGGAAGTCTCGCAACTGCCGAACGTTTCGGTCCGCGCCGTCCCATTCAGCGCCCCACGGCACCTCGGCTCCTGCGTGGGATCTTTTGTGCTGCTGGAGTTCCCGAAGCTCTCAGCGTCCGGATTGACGGGACCGCCAGTGGTATTCGTGGAAGAATACGCGGGAGACCTCTACCTGGAACGCGAGGCCGAAGTGAGGCGCTACCGCGACGCGTTCGCCGAGATCGGCCGAGCCGCAGTGGACGAGGATGCGACCAGACAGCTGATCCTGTCGATAGCGAAGGAGAACGCAGGGTGAAGATCGATCCAGCACAGGCGAAGTGGTTCAAGTCCAGCCACAGCACATCCGGCGGTGAATGCGTCGAGGCCGCGCACCTGCACGGCGGCATGGTCGGCGTGCGAGATTCCACCTTGGGCACCGAGAGTCCCGTCCTGCTGTTCGACGGACCAGCTTGGGACGCGTTCACCGATTCCGTTCGAGCCGGGGGCTTCGATCACGCGTAACACCGGATCAAAGCCGATACCGGGACCATCCGGGGTAGGCGGGCAAGGTTTCCGGCGGTTCGTCGGTTGTCACGGTCGTGCGTTCGACTGGTGCGTCGGGATCAATGGTCGCTATCCAGGGCGCACACCGTTCATTGTGGGAATCACCGGTCGGATTCAGATTGACTGTCCACCCGCGAAATAGGTTGTCCTCCGGTGCCTGCCACACGGGAGGACTGGCAGGAACCGATAGGGGGGCTGCGGTCGTCGTCGCGGTGGGCTTCGACGGGTCCGTATTCGGCGGACGGTAGTCCAGATCATTGCTGATGAAGGTTATCGTTTGCAGATTACCGGTGCGGCTGCGGGAAGAATTGTACTTGCCGTCACGCTCCCGAGCGTAATCTTTGAACGATTCGCAGACGTACGAGATGAATCCCGTGTCTGTAGGGACTATTTCGAGAATGTGCCGGTACAGCGTTCCGTAAATCATGGTGCCGCGACTTGCTGTCACGCGGAAGTAGAGATCCCGTATCCGGTCGTCGGTTACAGCCTCGTCGAACCCCGGATACGAGTTCTCCACCCCTGCTTTCGTCGCTACTTCGAGGGCTTCCTCAGCGGCGCGGGTGAGGGTGGGAAACGAGTCGAACAGGTCGATTCCGGGGTCGGCGGACCAGATCACCGTGGCATTCAGTACCTCCGCAGGCGGTGTATACGCCTGTGTGCCCGGTCCGATCGGCGCATCGGTTTCGCTCCCGGTGCAGGCAGCTGCCAGGAACGCCGTGACCACGATAGACACAGCGCGAGGATACGCACTTCTCGTCATTCCCGGTGCCTCCATTGGTTGTACCTGTCAGAGCTCGCGCCGCCGTTCTTCAGCACGCTCTCGAGGGCCACAGTGTTGCTACTATTGCCTCTGTACAGCACCTCACGATCGTTGATCAGCGCTGCCTCGGTGACCGCGTCGGTGTAGTCGGTCTTGTTCGTCAAACCGGCATTCTCCAAAATCCTCGGCAACGCGTTATATCCCGCATTCACCACGCGCGCAACCTCATCATTGTTTGCCGCGTTCGTCTCCGCACTCAATTGCACGTAGGTCTTGAGTGTTCCATCGGCGTTGCGGAATACCTCTGGTACCGTCGCGGGGTCGATATGCCCACCGTTGACGAGCCCCTGCATCATGGCGTACATGCGGTTGTTCGCATCGCCGATCTCGGCCGGGTTGTAGTTCTTGAATTCCTCCCCATCCGCGCTCTGAATCCCGACCTCCGGGAACGGATTCACGAATGTCCCGTCCACCGAGATGATGTCGTTCTTGAAGAACTCCGTTACCGCCGCCGCACCCGCATATCCGGGGCCGAATCCACCGAGCGCGATCTGTGCGGCGGTGTAGGCGGCGGCGTACTTCTGCTGTTTGGTGGTATCGGCGTCTTGGGCGTTGAGCTGCCGGTCGGCGATCTCGGCTTCCATACCGGCGTTGACCAGCCAGCGCAGATCACCGGACTGGGTGCCGAGCAGGTGGTTTTCCTCGCCGTTGGCGTAGCGGTCGGCGTAGATGCCGTCTATGCGTTCAGCTTCGGCCAGCGCGGCGCTGTTGATGATGGTGGCCGCCTCGGGGTCGCTGTTCAGGATGCTGACCACCCGCGTGGCCTCGACCGGCCCGCCGAGCGGGCCGAATCCGGCGGTGTTCTTCAGATCGTCATTGGCGTCGACAAGATCGAGGGTGTACGGGGCGAGCGCGGCGGCCAATGCCTTGGTGGCGACCGGGTTCACCTCCCCGAGCGACTGCCCGTCATGGCCGGGCATATCGAGCCAGTTCTCGTACAGGTTCGTGCCGTTCGCTCCCGACTCGGTGGTGGAGAGCAGCTGCGCCAGGCCGTACGCCGCTTCACCGGCCCGCTCCGCGCGTTCGACCTGCGCCGGGTTGTCGGGGTCGGTGATGCGCGCGTCCTCGTTGGTCCAGGTGAACATCTCCGACAGCGCCGCGCCGTCGTCGCTCCACCCGTGCTGGAGCAGCGGCACGATCACATCGTCGCGGTGGTAGCCGTCGTATGCCTGCCCGGGGGTGTCCTTGCCGAACAGCTCCTCCGGGCCGTTGCCGGTGAGCAGTGCGTAATTGGCCTCGTCGCTGCGGGTTCCGGCACTGACGAAGTTCTGGATCGTCTGCTCACCGGCCCCGTCGTAACTGCCACCGCCGGACCAGGCGTCGGCCAGACCCGCCAGGTGCGCGCCCTGGCGGGTCAGCTCCATGCCGAACCGCTGCCCGGGTTCGTTGCCTTCCCCGGCCGCATCGACCAGACTGGCGAACCGCCCCAGGTCGCGTTGATAGTCCGGGCTCGCGCCGCTGTTCCCGCCGAACAGCCCGCCGGTCCGGTAGTCGTCGGGCACCTCGCGGGTATTGCCGTCCGGTGTGTCCAGGCCCGGCCGGGTGCCGACCAGCTCACGAATCTCAGGGGGCAGCCGATCGTATCCACCGCGCACCACTCCCGAGGGCCGCACACCGTCACGCACGACGACCTTGTCGTTCGACAGCGTCATCAGACCGTTGGCGAGGTTCTCGCGCAGCTGTATCGCCTGCGGAGAACCGTTGCTCTCCAATTGCGTTGCGAACTCGAGCAACCCGTCACGCCCGGCGCTGGCGTAGAACTCGGTCAGATATGCCATGGACGACAACGGGACGGTGACTTCCTGACCGATGGCGAGCGCTTCGAGCTGGTCCGGGGTCAGGCCCGTCTCGGCGAGCCGCGCCGCGATGCGCTGCATCTGGGCATCGGTCGCGGTGCCGTCCGCGATGGCGATACCGTCCTCCCGGCCGGTCTCGTACCCCAGCTCGGAATCATCGACCAATCCGCCTTCGGGCAGCGGGGAATTGATTCCGTCACCGAAGTAGATGCCGCGATCACGCGCCTCCCCGGACGCGGCGACGATCTTCTGCGCTTCCTCCATGGCGGCATCGCGCAGCGACAGCAGCGCCGTGCGTATGGCGTCCTGATGGAACTTGCAGTTGTCGCGGATCTGCTTGGCCTGCTCATCGGTCACGCCCTCGGGCTTGGTCGCTCCGACCAACCAGGAATCATTGACCGTATAGGTTTCCCCCGCGACCGCGCCCGCCGGGTCTTCGGCGTCGGCGACCTTGTTCAGCAGATTCTCGCGTTCATTGTGCAATCGGGTGTCGGCGGCCCGCAGTGCGGTGACGACGTCGTCGACCTCATCACCGACCTTCAGGCTTTCCCGGTGCTCCTCGCCGACTCGGTTGTAGGCGGCATCATGTGCGTTACCCGCCCAACTGCCGTTCAGGTTCGCGAAGTGTTCGGCATCGATCCCGACAACTCGCCGTACGTCTTCGCCGCCGCCTCGATCGTCGCCGCCAGGTCCGACAGCGCGCTGGTACGCCATGCGGTGACGTTCGCCCGGGTCAGGTTCCATTCCTGGGCCATCAGCCGTTGTCCGCCGCCCGGAAGTCGAATCCGGCCATCAGCTCCACGAACTCGCCCTCGGACACCGTCTCGGCGGCGTTGTACACACCGGTGGCCTGGTCGATCGCGGAACCGATCCGCCCGATCCGCTCGGCCACCCGATACCAGGCGCGTTCGATGTTCTCGGTCGCCAGGTCGGCGGTGTCACCGAGCGCCGTACCCGGCAATGCGGCACCGACGGACTCCGCGAACGATCGGACATCGATGCCGTCGATCGCGACCTTCACCCCCGCCAGTGTTGTGGCCAAGGTCCTCAGCTGATCGATATCGGCCTGCACCAACATTGGTCATCCCCCCTCCCGCAGCGCACGGACTTCAGTCGGATTCCAAGGCCCGATCGTACGACAGCACGCGATCTACCACCATGGAGGATCGATGATGCTGCCGCGCATGGGTTCGGCCTCCCAGTCCTCGTAACTCATGGTGGTCTCGGTGGGCTCGGTCGTCGGCGGTTCGGCCGACGCTGTCGTCGACGCCTGAGGTGCGGGCGAGGCTTCCGCTTCCTCGGATTCCCGCATCGCTCGCACGAACTCCGCCGGAAGCCCGGCATATGGGTCGGTCGCCATCCCATCTCCTCCCCGCCCGTTCCGTGCCTTCCAGTCAACCACGACGGCACGCCCGCCCATTGTCGTGCGCGAGTGGACGACGTACCGACGCGTCACGCCGCTGTTTGTCGTCCGCACCCCAGGGTAAGTCGCCGACAGGCCCGGCATTTCGGGCAGCGCGATCCGCGGTGTTCCGAGTGCCGGATCGTAGAAAGGCGATGAGGATATGGCGACCTACAACACCAGCACCAGACGATGGACTCCGGTACAGCTCGCCTCCGCCGCCGTCGGCGCGGTATTCCTGCTGGTAGGCGTGCTCGGATTCATTCCAGGCGTCACGACCGACTTCGACACCATGAAGTTCGCGGGCCACGAGTCCGGGGCCGAACTGCTCGGCGTCTTCCAGGTGTCGATCCTGCACAATATCGTCCACCTGCTCTTCGGCGTCGTGGGCGTCCTGGCGGCCCGCACCGTATCGATGTCACGCGGCTTCCTGATCGGCGGCGGCGTGATCTACCTGGCCCTCTGGATCTACGGCCTGGTGATCGACAAGACCTCCGACGCCAACTTCGTTCCCCTCAACACCGCCGACGACTGGCTGCACTTCGGCCTCGGCGTCGGCATGGTCCTGCTGGGCCTGCTGCTCCCGCGCCTCGCCACCCAGACCGTGGCACGGACCTGACGATCGATCCCGATATCCCCGGAACACGGACGACCCCCGGCAGCGTGGCTGCCGGGGGTCGTCGGGTATCGCGCTATTCCGCGTCGAGTTGCGCCAGCACCTCGTCCGAGACGTCGATATTGGTGTACACGTTCTGCACGTCGTCGCAGTCCTCGAGGGCGTCGACGAGCTTGAACACCTTCTTGGCCAGGTCGGCGTCGGCGGGGACCGACACCGACGGCTGGAAGCCGGATTCGGCCGAGTTGTAGTCGATGCCCGCGCCCTGCAGGGCGCTGCGGACCGCCACCAGGTCGCCCGGTTCGGAGATGATCTCGAACTCCTCGCCCAGGTCGTTGACCTCTTCGGCACCGGCGTCGAGCACGGCCATCAGGACGTCGTCCTCGGACAGGCCGTTCTTCTCCAGGGTCACGACGCCCTTGCGGGAGAACAGGTACGACACCGAGCCCGGGTCGGCCATATTGCCGCCGTTGCGGGTCACCGCCACGCGGACCTCGCCCGCGGCGCGGTTGCGGTTGTCGGTGAGGCATTCCACCAGCACCGCGACACCGCTGGGACCGTAGCCCTCGTACATGATGGTCTGCCAGTCGGCACCGCCGGCCTCTTCGCCGCCGCCGCGCTTGCGGGCGCGCTCGATATTGTCCAGCGGCACCGAGTTCTTGCGGGCCTTCTGGATGGCGTCGTAGAGCGTCGGGTTGCCATCCGGGTCACCACCACCGGTCCGCGCCGCCACCTCGATGTTCTTGATCAGCTTCGCGAAGAGCTTGCCCCGCTTGGCGTCGAGGGCAGCCTTCTTGTGCTTGGTGGTGGCCCATTTGGAGTGGCCGCTCATTCCCTACTTCCTCTTTTCAGGGGACGTGTTTTCCCGATAGAGACTATCGCGCGTTCACACACCGGCGCGTGGGCGCACCATGGTGTCGACGAACAGCCGGTGAACTCGCAGATCGCCGGTGACCTCCGGATGGAACGAGGTCGCCATGACATTGCCCTGCCGAACGGCCACCATCCGGCCCGCCGCGGGGCCGGAGGGCACGGTCGCCAGCACCTCGACCCCGTCGCCGATCTTCTCCACCCACGGGGCGCGGATGAACACCGCGCGCACCTGGCCGTCGTCGAGTCCGGTGTAGTCGAGATCGGTTTCGAAACTATCCACCTGACGGCCGAAAGCGTTGCGCCGCACCGTCATATCGATGCCGTACAGCGGCTGCATATCCGGCCGGGTGTCGAGCACCTCCGAGGCCAGCAGGATCATGCCCGCACAGGAGCCGTACGCGGGCATCCCGTCGCGCAGCCGCTGCCGCAGCGGCTCCAGCAGGTCGAAGACCTCGAGCAGCTTGCTGATGGTGGTCGATTCCCCGCCGGGCAGCACCAGCGCGTCCACCGCGGCGAGTTCGGCGGCCCGCCGCACCGGAACCGGCTCGGCCCCGCATTCGGCGAGCGCGCGCATATGCTCGCGGACGTCGCCCTGCAGAGCCAGCACACCAATGGTCGGATTCACGGCTTCGAGCATACGGACCGCGGTCCTGGTGACCCGGCACACCCACGGGCGGCGCGGATCAGTTGGTGCCGGGCGGGAACGACGCACCCGGCTCGCGCAGGGTGCGGATGAGCCCCTCCTGCAGCACGACCGCCACCAACTCGCCGCGCTGATTCCAGATCCGCCCGGCGGTCAGCGCCCGGCCCAGCCCGGCGGAGGGCGACTGCTGGTCGTAGAGCAGCCAGTCGTCGGCGCGGAACGGGCGCAGGAACCACATGGCGTGATCGAGCGACGCGTTCTGGGTGGGTTCGTCGGGGTGGATGACCTTCGAGGACCCCAGCAGCGTCATATCGCTCATATAGGCCAGCGTGCACACGTGGAACAGCGGATCGTCGGGCAGCGGGTGCCGGTAGCGGAACCACACCTGCTGCTGGGCGGCCAGTCCGTCGCGGCGCGATACCTGCTCCTGCGGGATGGTGCGGATATCCCAGTGCTCCCATTCGCGCATGGCCCACAGCCGCTCCGGGCTCATGGTGGTCTTGGCGTCGGGCATGTCGTGCGGCGGCGGCACGACGGGCATGGTGTCCTGGTGCTGCGGCCCCTCGTCGCCCACATGGAACGACGCCGACATGGTGAAGATGGCCTCGCCGTTCTGCACGCCGGTCACCCGGCGGGTGCAGAAGGAGCGTCCGTCGCGAATCCGGTCGACCAGGTACACGGTCGGCTCCACCGGATTGCCGGGGCGCAGGAAGTAGCCGTGCAGGGAATGCACCTGGAAGCGCGGTTCCACGGTGCGCACCGCCGCGACCAGCGCCTGCCCGGCGACCTGCCCTCCGAATGTGCGCGGCAGCTGCGTCTTGGTGGACGCGCCGCGGAAGATGTCGCGCTCGATGTGCTCTATCTCGAGGGCCTCTTCGATCGTCGCCATGCACCGTCCCTTTCCGGATTGTCCGGCTCAGGCTAACAACCTGGCGGCGACGTTCGAGCGAATGGTGCCGGGTATAGATGGTGGGGTGCCCGAGTTCGCCGCTCTCACCCCGGAGGCTCTCGCCGACCGCATCGCCGACCGCGCCTTCTCCCTCCCCGAACCCGCCGTGGTGGCCGTGGACGGGGCCGACGCCGCCGATCCCGTGCGCTTCGCCCGCACCGTCGCCGACCGGGCCGTCGGCCACGGCCGCACCGCCGCCGTGATCGCCCTGCACGACTTCGTCCGCCCCGCCTCCCTGCGCTACGAATTCGGCCGCACCGACGAACTGTCCTACCGCACCGCCTGGTTCGACTATTCGGCCCTGAATCGCGAAGTCCTGCAACCACTCCGCACCCACCACCGCTACCTCCCCGCCCTGTGGGACGAACGCACCGACCGCTCCGCCCGCGCCACCACCCGCGAAACCCCACCGAACACCGTCCTGCTCGTCGCGGGCCCGATGCTGCTCGGCCGCAACCTACCCTTCGATCTGACGGTAGCCCTGCGCATGTCCGACACCGCCCTCCACCGCACCACCCCCGAAGCGGACACGTTCACGATCGCCGCCCTGCACGAACACGACCGCGGCCACCACGAGGAACCCGACATCATCGTCGCCTGGGACCACCCCACCCGCCCCGCCCTCCGGCTGCGATAGCCCGACCCGAACGACGCGCAGCAGAATCTCCGGCAGCACGTGGCCTTCCCTCTTGGCGCTCCGGCGGTGGACATCCGCCTGGAGCCCCGCTTCGTTTCAGCGGGGTCCGCGCCTCGCGCGCCCGTGGATGAGCGGTAGGTATATCTCGTCGACGATGTCGATGATCACCTGCTCGGACACCGTGGTGACGCCCCGGGTGACGAACTCGTTGCGCAGCAGCACCACGGCTGTCGTCGCCACCCTGGGGTGCAGGGCTTCCGGTGGCGCCTCGCCGCGCGTCACCGCGCGCTCCAGGACGGTCAGCCACATCCGCGATCCGGCATCCCCACCGTGTTCGCGCAACTGCGCCAGTAGTTCCGGCTCGTCGGCGGCGTGGGACAGCAGGCTGCGCAGGATATCGCCGAGGGGTGAGGCGAGGTGCCGGTTGGCGCGGCGCAGCAGTTCCAGAGCGTCGTCGCGCAGGTTTCCGGTATCGGGGATCCGGGTTTCGGTGAGTGCCAGCTGCCGGTAGGCGGCGATGCCCAGCGCGGCGCGGTTGGGCCAGCGGCGGTAGATGGCGTTCTTGTTGGTGCCCGCCCGGGTAGCGACGGCGTCCATGGTCATGCCCGCGTAGCCGGAAGCGAGGAGTTCGTCGACGGCCGCTCGCAGGATGGCCTGTTCCAGTTCCGCTCCGCGCCGCCGCCGGGGGCGTTCTTCGACCTCAGTACTGTCCATTTGAGTACGGATCGTACCGAACAACCAACCTTGCGGCACACCGTCTGCGGAATATAAGGTACGTGTCGTACCTTAAAGAACGGAGTGACCATGCGCGCGATCGGCATCACCTACGACACCGGCTTCTTCCACCGCGGCCACTGCACGCACGAGCCCTTCACCCCGGAGGGGGTGCGGGAGGATATGCGGGCGATTCGAGAGGAGCTGGGTTGCGATGCGGTGCGTGTGACCGGCGGCGACCGCCATCGCCTGCGACTGGCCGCGCGCTGCGCCGCCGACGCCGGGTTGGAGGTCTGGCTCTGCCCGTTCACCAATGAGGTCGCCGCCGACGATCTGCTCGAATTCCTCGGCGACTGCGCCGATTACGCCGAGAGCCTGCGATCGGAGGGCGCGCGGGTGGTGCTGGCTCTGGGGTCCGAACTCAGCCTGTTCGTCCCCGGTTTCCTTCCCGGTGACACCTTCACCGAGCGCGCCGCCCTGCTATCCACCCCACGACTGGCCGAATTGCTCCCCGAACTCTCCGCCCGGATCAACGCATTCCTGATGCGCGCCGTGGCGGTGGCGCGACGGTCCTTCACCGGCCCCCTCACCTACTGCTCGCTCCCGTTCGAAGGTGTGGATTGGACACCTTTCGACTATGTCGCCACCGACGCCGGATACCGTTCCGCCGAACTGGCCGACGGCTACCGCGCCCGCATCCGCGCCGCGGCCACCGGACCCACACCGCTGGCGATCACCGAATTCGGTTGTGCCACTTACCGTGGCGCGCCCGATGCCGGACCGCGCGGCGGCGATATCGTCATGTGGGATCCGGAAACCGCCCATCCCCTGGCACTCGACGGCGACCACACGCGTGATGAAGCCGGCCAGGCCGCACACCTTCTGGAGTTGCTCGACATCTTCGATGCCGAGGGTGTGGACATCGCGTTCTGGTACACGTTCGCGTCATACCATCTGCCCCACCGCGACGATCCCCGCACCGACCTGGACCTGGCCAGCAACGGTGTGGTGAAGGTGCACGACCCGGCGCGGCGCACCTCGGCCCGGCGCTGGGAACCCAAGGCGGCGTTCGCGGCCCTCGCCCGGCGAACTTCGGGTACAACGGCATCATGACCGAGCACACCGCCGGGCCGTCGTTCCACGCCGATCGGATCGGGGACGACGAGCAGCAGGAATTTCTCGTGGAGGTTCTCGACGCGCAGGCCGCGCTGCCGGGGGTGCGGCGGTTACGGGAGTGGACCAGGGCTGCCCTGCGGATCGCGGCCGGGGATCGGGCCCTGGATATCGGATCGGGGACCGGGTCGGAGGTGCTGGCCATGGCGCGGCTGGCGGGGCCCGGCGGCGCGGCCGTCGGGGTGGATCCGAATCCCGGCATGCTGGCGGAAGCGCGGGCGCGGGCCGCGGCGGCGGGGATCGCGGCGGAGTTCGTCGAGGGCAGCGGGTATGCGCTGCCGTTTCCCGACGACAGCTTCGATGCCGTGCGATGCGAGCGGGTCTTCCAGCATCTCGACCATCCGGAGCGGGCCACCGCGGAGATCGCCCGGGTGCTGCGCCCCGGCGGCCGGGTGGCCCTGGTCGACAGTGACTGGTCGACCGCCATCATCCACCCGGGTGATCCGGATGTCGTTGCGGCACTGCTGGAGTCATGGCTTTCCCACACCGCGAACCGCCATTCCGGCCGCCGCCTGCCCGGACTGCTCACCGCGGCGGGCCTGACCGTCGACGACATCGGGGCCGATGCCGTGGTCTGGGACCGCTCCTTCATCGACACCATGCTGACCGCGGGCCTGGACCAGGCCGTGGCCGCCGGTGCCGTCACCCTCGACCAGCGCGACCGTTTCCTGTCCGACCTCACCCGCGGCGCCGAGGTGGGCGATTACCACTGCTCGGTGACCATGTTCGCGGTGGTTGCCCACCTGCCCTGACGCCCGAGCACCCACCGGAACGAGCGGATACAGTCGCTGCCGTGCGATGGCAGCGGAAACGGTCGAATGCGGATGCGGCCCTGGGCTACTACCGGCGCGGGATGGCTCGGGTCCGGGATGCGGGATTCCTCGAGAAACAGGCCGAGATCGACGGATACCGAATCAACTACGCCGAGGGTCCCGCCGCCGGGCGACCACTGCTGTTGATCCACGGACAGGGCTCCCGTTGGCAGGACTACCAACGGGTGCTGCCGGAACTCGCCGAGCACCACCATGTGTACGTCATCGATGTCCCCGGTCACGGCGGTTCGGCGCGACTGCCCGCCGACGAGTACACCAATGCCGGTGTCGGCGCCCGGATCGCCCGGTTCATCGAGGAGATCATCGGCGCACCCGCGCTCGTCTCGGGCCATTCCTCCGGGGGACTGCTCACCACCTGGCTGGCCGCCGAGCGGCCGGACCTGGTGCGCGGCGTGGTGCTGGAGGACCCGCCGTACTACTCGTCGATCATGCCCCGGGCGGCGCTGACCACCGGCGGAGATATGGCCCGGGTGACCTACGAATTCCTGACCCAGGACAGCGAGCGCGACTTCACCCGCTACTACGTCGAGCGCAGTCGCATATTCTCGTTCTTCGGTCCGCTCGCCGGACCGATCACCCGGTATTGTGTCCGCTACCTCCGCAACCGTCCCGGCCGGCCCCTGGAGGTCTTCTTCCTGCCCCCGGTTCTGAACATCTACTTCCGTGGTATCGCCGACTACGATCCGGTATTCGGCGCGGCCTGGTACGACAACTCCTGGTACCGCGGATTCGACACCGATGCGAGCCTGTCCGCGATCACCGCACCGGCCGTGCTGATCCACACCAATTACTGGTTCCGCCACCGCAAGTCCTACTACGACAAGCATGGTGTGCTCATGGCGGCCATGGATGACAAGGATGTCGCCAGGACGCTGAGCCACCTACCCGCCGCGACACTGGTCGAGGTCGACTCGGGCCACAATGTTCATTTCGAGCGACCTGCGGTATTCCTCGGCGCGGTCGGCGATCTCGCGACCGCGCTCGAGAGTTGACTTTTGCGATAGGCAATGCCCTAACCCGGATGCACCTGCCGGTGCGTGTTGTGGAAGTGCGCGAACCGCCATGTACCGTTCGCGCGCACCGCGATTCGGGTCTGGATCGACTCTTCGGCGGCGTGCACGCCGGGTGGGGACGGGCGCGGGGTGATGGTGACCATGACGGCGAGGTCGGGGACGGGGAAGTCGATGGTGAGTGTGGTGGGCTCCGACATGCGGGTGCCACGCATGAAACCGTCGAATCCCTGCTGCATGACGGTCGCGAGTTCGGCACGGCCGCAGATGTATTCGCCGAGCACGGAGATGAACACGGCGTCGTCGGTGAACGTCCCCGCGAAGGCGGTGCCGTCCCCGGCCGCCCAGGCGTCCATCTGGGCGTGCAGGAGGTCGAGCACGGCGGCGCGCGCGGCCACGGTGTCGGTGTCGGTGGGTGTTGCGTCGGTGGGTGTCGTCATGACCGTCACGCTGCCAGCGGTCGGGTCATGCGCTCAATGACCTCACAGGTCATCGCGGACCGCATCCGCGCCCGGTTAGCCTGGTCGCGTGACCCGTCCCGCGCAGCACTCCCCGGTCGGCACGCTACTGCGGGAGTGGCGGCAGCGACGGCGACTGAGCCAGCTGGACCTGGCGCTCGCCGCGGGCTCCTCCGCGCGGCATCTGTCCTGTATCGAGACCGGCCGGGCACGCCCCAGTCGGGCCATGGTGCTCACCCTGTGCGAGGCACTGGACGTCCCACTGCGCGAACGCAATACGGTGCTGCTGGCGGGCGGTTTCGCTCCCGAGTACCGGGAGCGCGATCTCGGGGACGCGGATATGGCCGCCGCGCGGGCGGCCCTGTCGGCCGTGCTGACCGCCCACGAGCCGTATCCGGCCGTCGCGGTGGACCGCTATTGGAATGTGGTCGCCACCAATCGCACCATGGGCCTGTTCGAGGACGAGATTCCCGCCCACCTGGCCGCCGAGCCATTGAACGTGTACCGACTCGCCCTGTATCCCGGCGACCCGTCCACCGCCTACATGGTGAACTACGCACAGGTCCGGGAGTACCTGCTGGACCGGTTGCTGCGGCAGGTCCGCGCGACGGGCGACCCGGCGCTGCGCGACCTCTACGACGAGGTGTCCGCCTACCCGATGCAGCCCGAGGACGAATCCGACAGCGCCGCACTGCCTTCGAGCCCGTTCTCGGTACCGCTGCGCATTCGCACCCCGCACGGCGAACTGCGCCTGTTCAGCACCATGGTCACCTTCGGCGCGCCCGCCGACGTGACACTCGCCGAACTGGCCGTCGAATTGTTCTATCCCCTCGACGATGCCACCGCGGTGGCACTGCGCGCGCTGGCCGAGCCCCGGGTCGAAGCAGACCGGCGCGGCTGACTTCCGGTGCCAACCTCCCCAGACCCGGCGGTTCGTGCGGCGGTTCCGGCGCACACTGGACAGCACGGGTGGGCGCTCGGCATGCGCACGACTCATGAAGGACGGTGAGTGGCATGACCTCCGCCGAAGACCATCTCGCCACGGATCGTCTCGATGTACCGGAGGCACCGCCGCTCGACGCGGACGACGCGATATCCGCCTTCGCCACGGCCGCGACGACGCACTGGAAATCCTGGGCGGCGGCCTACGAGGAGTGCCGAAAGGCGGGGATGAAGCGGGAGAAGCTGATGCGGGCCGCCGCGGACGCACTCTCGACGCCGGACACCACCCAGCAGGAGCGAATCAAGGACGACAAACTCGCCGTCTTCGATACCGCCTATCGCACCCAGCGGGTCGGCCACAGCGATACGTACACCAAGCTGGGCTGGGCGTTGCGCACCACGTGGCGGGCGGCGACCGACAGCACGTCCTATTACGAGAACACGCCGCAGCCCAGCGCGGGACGCATTCTGTCCTGGCAGAATCAGCGGTGCTCGGCGCGGGAGCCGTTGCGCAACTCGGACATCTACTATTTCCAGTACTACCGCGCCTCCACCACGCACCCCCTGCCGCCGCTGCGCTACGTGCGCAGACAGCAGGCGTACGCGCGGACGACGCAGCCCGTCTACGACTACCTGCGCTACCTCCACGACCCCGCCGGGGACGGCGCCCTGCCCGCGGCCGTCTACCCGGCCGGTACGGCGAAGTACTACGCCCTGCTCGGCACCATGAACGGCACGGCCCCCGCGTTTCTGGTCGTCGACTGGGCTCGGGAGCTGGGCATCACGGGAATCTCCGCCATCGAGCTCGACGCCGCGCTCAACATGTACTTCCACTTCTCCCCCGCCGGGCCGGAGTCCGGGTCCACATCGTCGAGTTCGTCGTCGAGCAGTTCATCCGGTAGTTCGTAGAACTCGACAACGGAGAACTCAATAGCGGCGGTGCCGTGACCGCAACGACTGGGTGGGGAAGTCGTCGGCGGGATCGGCCACCGCGCCACCTCCGTCTCGGCTGGGCCAGAACCGACTCGCGCGCTGCCCGCGGATCCGGCTCAGGTCGGGTTCGTCGATCTCGGTGATGCCCACCTGGAGCAGGGTCAGCATGGTCGCCATGCTGACGGCCACGATGAGCGGTGCGAGCAGTTGACCCGCCTGCGCGCCCGACGGCGCGTGCACATGCTCGGCGACATGCGCGCTCATGGAGAACATTCCGGTGTAGTGCATTCCGGATACCGCCACCCCCATGATGAGGGCCGCGCCGACCGTGGACCCGAACCCGCGCACGTGCAGGGTGAACCACAGTGCGGCGGTGGCGGCGACAATGGCGATCACCAGGGACAGCAGGACGATCCAGGGGTCGTAGCGCACCACCGCGTCGGTCTTCATGGCGTACATGCCCGAGTAGTGCATGGCCCCCACCCCGAGCCCGGTGATCGCGCCGCCGGTGATCAGGGCGAACGCCTCGGCGTGCTGATGCACCACGATGGACAGTCCGACCCACACCACCCCCATGGCGACGGCGGCGCTGAACAGCGTGACCGGTACGTCGTAGCGAATGGTGGTGTCCCGCACCGAGAATCCGAGCATGGCGATGAAATGCATGACCCAGATGCCGGTGCCGCCGAGGGCGACGGCCCCGATGGCCACCCACCCGCCGTGCCCACCCCGCGCGCGGGCCCGCACCATGCAGCGCAGCGCCAGCAACGAGCCGGTGACCGACATGACGTAGGCGAGGACCGGCGTCAGCCAGCCATAGGTGAATTGATCGATCTCCAGCATGCGGACTCCTTGCCAGGATGCTTCATGTCGACAGTTCACCGGTGACTGGCTCGAAGGCTAGCGAGGAATCAGCAGGTCGTAAATTTGCCGCAGCATAATCCGCGAAATGTTGCCGCGTTTGCTGGAGGGTATGCGCGCAGGTAGCGGGCGCGCGGCCGGGTCGAGCCGGGACGGCGGATTCCTGTCTCCCGGCCTTGACGTCAGCGCACGGCCCGCTACCGCCGGTGGCTTACCAGCCGCGCTCGGCGAGACGGTGCGGCTGCGGGATCTCCTCCACGTTGATGCCGACCATGGCCTCACCCAGGCCACGCGACACCTTGGCGAGCACGTCCGGATCGTCGTAGAAGGTGGTGGCCTTGACGATGGCGGCGGCGCGCTGCTCCGGATTGCCGGACTTGAAGATGCCGGAACCGACGAACACGCCCTCGGCCCCGAGCTGCATCATCATGGCGGCGTCGGCAGGGGTGGCGATACCACCGGCGGTGAACAGCACCACCGGCAGCTTGCCGGTCTGGGCCACCTCGCGCACCAGCTCGTAGGGGGCCTGGAGCTCCTTGGCGGCGACGTACAGCTCGTCCTCGGGCAGCGAGGTCAGGCGGCGGATCTCGTCGCGGATCTTGCGCATGTGGGTGGTGGCGTTGGAGACGTCACCGGTGCCCGCCTCACCCTTGGAGCGAATCATGGCCGCGCCCTCGGTGATTCGGCGCAGCGCCTCGCCCAGGTTGGTCGCACCGCAGACGAACGGCACGGTGAAGGCGAACTTGTCGATGTGGTTGGAGTAGTCCGCCGGGGTCAGCACCTCGGACTCGTCGATATAGTCGACGCCGAGGGACTGCAGGATCTGGGCCTCCACGAAGTGGCCGATCCGGGCCTTGGCCATGACCGGGATGGAGACGGCGTTGATGATGCCGTCGATCATGTCCGGATCGCTCATGCGGGAGACGCCGCCCTGGGCGCGGATATCGGCGGGCACGCGCTCGAGCGCCATGACGGCGACGGCGCCCGCGTCCTCGGCGATCTTGGCCTGCTCCGGCGTGACGACATCCATGATCACACCGCCCTTCAGCATCTCGGCCATGCCGCGCTTCACGCGGGCGGTGCCGATGGTGGTGGTGTCGGACGTGGTCACGGCAAACTCCTGTGTCATCTGGGCCTATCGGATCTCGCTCGGAATCGAACACCCCGATTCTAGGCCCCTCCCCCAGGCCACTAGATAGCCAGTTGAGTACGACTGGACCGCCTACCCGCCAGCCCAGTAGCGCAGATCACGTTTACCGGCTATCCCGCCGCTACGGGCGGCAGCGGGGTCAACCGCAGCACCGACGGCATCCGGCGGGTCAGCATGCGCGGACCGGTGAACTCCAGGCGACCGGTGCGGATGGCATGGTCGATGGGCAGGCGACGCAGCCACACCTGGTACAGCGAACTCACGTCCGAGGTGATGGTCACATCCACCGCGAAACCGGGATCGGTCACGCACACCGACGGCACGCCCGCCTCCACCACGATCCAGTAGCGGCGCGGATCATCGGTGAACCGCACGCCGAGCACCTGACGCTTACCCGGGAACGACGAGGTGTCCAGACGGGTGTGCATCCACCACACCAGCAGATCGGCATCGAGTTCCTCCGGCTGCGGCTCGCCGAAGGTCCAGCGCGCACCCCAGTGGCCGAGTCCGAACAGGATGGGTTCGAGGTCACGCCCGGCGGCGGTGAGCCGGTAGTGCTGTTCGGACTTCACGACCAGTCCGGAGCGTTCGAACTGCCGCAGCCGTTTGGCGAGCAGACTGCGCGACAGGCCGGGCAGCCCGCGGGCGAGATCGTTGAACCGGGTGGTGCCGGTGAGCAGATCGCGCAGGATGAGCAGCGACCAGCGTTCGCCGAGCACATCCAGGGCACGGGAAATCGGACAGTACTGGCCGTAGCTTTCACTGGGTGAGCCTTCGCCGGGTGCGTGCATGGAGACCTCGCCGGGGGTGCGATCGGGGAGTCCACTTTCTGGACTATCCGGTTATCGCGGGCGTCCCTAACTTTCGAAACATGACCTCTACCGACGTGCACCTCCCCTCCTCCACCGCTACCTGGGTCGCCGCGGCGACCGGCGTCGGCACCGCCCTGCGCGACGGTGTCGCCGACCGCGACCGCAGCGGCGAGATCGCCACCGACGCGGTCGATCTGCTCCGTTCCTCCGGCCTGTCCCGGGCGCTCGTCCCCGTCGAATTCGGCGGTGGCGGGGCCACCCACCGCGATCTGGGCGCGGTCCTGCGCGAGTTGGGCCGCCACGACCCGTCCACCGCCGTGGCCTTCGCCATGCACACCCACCTGGTGGCCGCCCAGGTGTGGCGGCACAAGCACGGCATGGACGCCGCCGCCGTCTTCGAGAAGGTGGCGGCCGGGGCGATCCTGGTCAGCACCGGCGCGTCGGACTGGGTGGAATCCAATGGCCGTGCCCGGCGGGTGGACGGCGGCTACCGGGTGAGCGCCCACAAACTGCCCGCCAGCGGATGCGAGGTGGGCACCATCGCGGTGACCAGCGTCCGCTGGGACGACGCACCCGAGGGGCCGCAGGTGCTGCACTGCGCCATCCCGCTGTCCGCGCCGGGGGTGCGAATCGAGAAGACTTGGGACACTTTGGGTTTGCGGGCCAGCGGCTCGCACACCATCGTTTTCGAGGAGGTCTTCGTCCCGGACGCGGCGATCTCGCTGGTGCGCCCGGCGGGCGTCTGGCCGCCGATTCTGAACATGGTCGCCGGAGCGGCCATGCCGCTGGTGCTGTCGGCCTATCTCGGCATCGCGGACCGGGCGGTGGAATTCGCGACCGGATCGGTGGCGCAACGCGCCGAGGAGCACACCGTGGCGCTGGTGGGCGAGATGGCGAATGCCCACACCACGGCCGCCGATCTCATCGACGCCATGTTCACCGCCGCCGACGATCTCGCCTTCGCCAATACCGACGAGCACGCGGCCCGTACGCTCAGCCGCAAGACGGTAGCAGCGGACAATCTCGTCGCGACGGTGCGGCTGGCCATCGAAACCGTTGGCGGCGTGGGCTATTCACGCACCAGCCCGCTCGAAATGTGGTACCGGGATATCCACGGCTGCCTGTTCCACCCGCTGCCGCGCGCCAAGCAGCTGCGGTTCAGCGGCCACGTACTGCTCGGCCGTGGACCGCTGGGGTAGCCGGGTGGCCGACGCGGTCAGTACCAGCCGTTGGCCTGCCAGAACGCCCAGGCGGCGGTGGGGCTGCCGTAGCGCTCGTTCATGTAGTCGTAGGCCCAGCGAATCTGCGTGACCGGGTTGAACATCCAATCCGGTCCGTGGCTGGACATCTTGTGCGCCGGAAGCGCCTGCGGCAGACCGTAGGCGCCACTGGTCGGGTTGAGCGCGAAGATATCCCAACCGCTTTCGCGGGTGATGATGTTGTCGAAGGCCGGAAACTCGTGCGCCGGAACGATGATCAGGGCGATGGCCTTGGGCGTGAGCCCGTACAGGGCCGCGCCCGCGCTCAGGCCCAGACCCAGCAGATTCGGCACCAGGCCACCGGCCACGGGCGCGGCGTCCTCCGCGCAGTGCGCCGTGCACTCCGCCTTCGCCGTCGCTGCGCTGCCGATCGTCATCGCACCGGCCGCCAGCGCGGCCACGATGAATTTCGCGACATATCGCATTCCGGAGAGCAAACCACTAGTTATCCGAAATGCCGGTATTCGCTATCGGCGTGTCCGCGCGGAAAATACCGCGGGATCTGCGGCGTTACCCCGCGGCGCTACCCCGCGATGGGTCCGATGACGAGTAGCGTCGCCCAGTATTCGGCCGCCGACGGGCCCATATAGGGCAACAGGAAGTCGTAGAGCAGATAAGACACGAAACCATTCACCTCCAACGAGCGCGCCGCATCCGTCACGGCGCGCCGCGTCCGACCCTAGTGGAGATCGCCGCCCGGCACAGCCGCTCCCGGTACCGGGCTCAGCGCGTACAGGTAGCGGCTGGTGGGCACGACGTCGAGATCCAGATGCGCTCCGAAGGCCACCACGCTCTCCATCATGCGGCTGATGCGGCGCTGCAGCTCGGCCTCGTCGCCGCCGGTGCCGTAGAAGGCGTGCGGGTCGGTCATGGCCGCCATCGGAAACAGTTCCTCGACCAGCGCGTCGACCCGTTTACCGTCGGTGATCGACTCGACGACGGTGTTCTGGACATACCCGAACGTGGCCTGCGTTTCGATGGCGACCGTGGTGTGCGTACCGTGCCAGTGCCGCAACCACTCCTCCCGGGTGAGGTCGGCGGGAATGCGCAACAGGGCGACATTGGCCAGCGCCTCGGCCCGCACCCCGTCCCCGGTCGTCGGCGCGACGATGGGCACCCGCTCGTCCACGATCCACCCGTTCACCTCGTCGGCCACGGAACGCAGTGCGGCGGTGACGGATTCGTGCCCGCCCCCGGTGCGCACCGAAACGATCGCGGCGATCGACTCCGGATAGGTGCTGTGCCGCACCTGCGCCGCCGCCACCTCCGCATCCCGCACATTCACCTGCAATTCGGTGGCCCCGCACTCGCCCAGTCGCCGCCGCAACTCCACACCGTGCAGGCGCTCGTCCAGCCCGGCACCCCACAGCGCGTACATCAGCTTCATATCGATCCTCGTGGCCGCTCGGCAGTACCGAAGCCACGGTAAGCGGGCCACCCTCACATCGAGCGCGCAATCGCGAACCTGTCCCACCCATCGGGCATATGTGCCGCCACGCCCAGCGAACAACCGTATCGTGCCGGGCCGGATATCCGATTGCTCCGAGGTCGGCTGTCGCACAAGATTGTCGGCGATGACTGATGTACTCGAATCGGCTCGCGGCCTGCTGGCCGCGGGCGATGTGCCCGGTGCCGTGCGCGCCCTGCGTCCGGTGGCCGAGACCGCGCCCCTGCCCGAACTCTCCGACCTGGTGGAGCAGGCTGCGGCCGCCATCGGTTTCGACGACTTGGCCGAGGCGGCCAGCACGGCGGCCCGAACGCCCGACGATCCGGTGGCCCTGTTCCACTTCGCCGTCGGCTGCAAGGAACGCGGGATCGCCTTCTGCGCGATTCCGGCGCTGCGGGCCGCACTTCGCCTGGCGCCCGGCCAGCTCGCCATCCTGGGCAGCCTGTCCGATGCTCTGGAACGCGAGTACCGCCACGGGGAGGCGGCGGCGCTGCTGGCCGAGCACGATGCGGTGCTCAGCGCGTGGCCGCACCGCTACCTGCTGGTGTTCAATGCGGTGCTGGCCGACGATCTGCCGCTGGCGCGGGAGCAGTTCGCGCGTCTGCCCGCACCCGAGGACCGGGACTGGTGGCCCGCCTACGATCGGCTGCGAAATATGCTGCGGCGCGCGGAGATCGCGGCGACGGCCGGACCGCTGGACGGGCAGGACCTGCGCGGCTGGCATTTCGTCATCACCGGCGGCTACCTGGCGACCATGTCGCCCTTCGGTTTCGCCGCCGGGATGACCGGCCGGTGGGCGTATACGCAGGACAGCCACGGCCAGTGTCGGCAGACCCTCGATCGGGTGGCGCTGGTGCTCGCGGCGGCCGAACGCCGACCGCGCACGGTCGCACTGCTTCCCGGCCGCGGCGACCGCATTCTGGGCTTGGCGGCGGCCGAACTGCTCGGCCTCCCGACGCGCCCCTACACCCCGGACGCCACCGACACCCTGGTCGTCGCCTACGACCTGCGGGAGCTGGACGGCGAACTGGAGCCGACGCTGCGGGACCGCGCCGACGGCCGCATCCTCGTCGAACACGCCTCCTGCTGGACCTCCCCGCCCCCGCTCAGCGCTGACATCACCGGGCTGCTGGGCCAGCATGTGGTGCCGCCGTGGGAGTCACAGTTGCGCATCACCCCCGACGGCGTCCGCGACGACCTACCCGCCGACGAG
Organism: Nocardia otitidiscaviarum NBRC 14405; assembly: GCF_000308635.1. GTDB lineage: Bacteria > Actinomycetota > Actinomycetes > Mycobacteriales > Mycobacteriaceae > Nocardia > Nocardia otitidiscaviarum. Next base: position 46,233 of record NZ_BAGD01000084.1, read on the forward strand.
CGCCCGGAAGCGGAGATCGCCGCCGATATCGTCGCCGCCGACGGCACCCCCGACCCCGGCGACGGCGACACCCCCGCCGATCCGGACACCGCCCTGACGGCCTTCGTCACCACCACCCACCCCGCCTGGCTCACCGGCCCCCGCTTCGCCGTCGACTCCCCCGGCCCCGTCCGCAGCAACCACTTCGGCTGAAACCGCGAGGGGGAACTGGTGGCGGCATCGCCCGAGTGGCTCCCGCCACCAGTTCCCCCTCGGCGGTCAGCGGATGGAGCGGACCTCGGGGTCGGTGTCGGTGGATGCGGCCGCGAGGGCTTCGGGGAGGAGTTGGTCCAGGTGGTAGGGGTAGACGGTTTCGCCCATGCGGTCCAGGTCGACGATGTCGGCGGGGGTGCACCATTTGTTGCCGGAGATGCAGCGGCGCTCGACGAAGGTCAGGTTCGCCGGTTCGGGGGTGAAGTTGCGCACGCGCAGGACGAAGAACAGCTCCTCGGAGCGGATGAGCTCGCCGTTGAACGGGAATACCGCCACGCGCCGCCAGAGGGGGCCGCGCAGCTGGGAGGAGTCGGCGGTGTAGCCGGTTTCCTCGTAGAGTTCGCGCACCGCGGCCGCGCGCAGGGATTCGCCGGGGTCGACGCCGCCGCCGATGGTGAACCAGAACGGGATGTCGGGGGCCTTGGGGTCGTTGCCGCGTAACAGCAGCACCCGATCCTGTTCGTCGAGCAGCACAACGCGGGCCGAGGTGCGCACCGTGTCGACGTCCAGACCGGTCGAGGCGGCGGGGGTCACCCGTTCGGCGATCTCGAAGTAGGTGGGCAGCGGCGCGGTGCCGCCGAGGTGCAGCAGCCGGACCAGGCGGCGGGTGCGCAGCGCCAGGGTGTCGCGGACGGCGTCGTTGTGGAAGCGGCGCGCGATGAGCACCCGGGCCTCGGCGTCGGCGAGCTCGGCCACCAGCTGCGGCGGCAGATTCGTGATGTCGACGGCGGACAGCGCTGCCGCCAACTGGTTTTCGACGGTTTCCCGGTCGCGCCAGTTGGCCCGCTCGGCACGGTCGGCCAGGGAGGCGAGGCGGCGGGCCTGGTCTACGACCTCGGTATCGGCCTCCGGGCGGCCGATGGTGGTGGCCACCGACCGCGCCACCACCGCACGCCGCGCCAGGGCGGCATCGAGGGCGTGCCGGGCCTGGTCGCCGCGCACGTGCAGCCGGTCGAGCCGGTTGGCGGTGGTGTAGGCCCACACGCCGACGGTCAGGATCAGCGCCGTCACCAGCGCGAGAACCAGGATGGTTGTCGCGGAGAAGGTGATCATCCGGCGGTCCTCACCCGGGTGTCGCCGACGGTGACGGTCTCGTAGACGCGTAGGATCTGTTCGGCCACCACCGGCCAATCGTATTCGCCGACAACCTGATTGGCGGTGCGGATGTATTCCTCGCGCCGCCGGGTGTCGGTGAGCATGGTGTCCAGGGCGGTGGCGAGGCGGTCCGAATCGCCGACGGGCACCAGCATTCCGGCGGTGCCGTCACGTAGCACCCGGCGGAAGGCGTCCAGTTCGCTGGCCACCACGGCGGTCCCGGCGGCCATGGCCTCCACCAGCACGATGCCGAAGCTCTCGCCGCCGAGATTCGGCGCGCAGTACACATCGGCGCTGCGCATGGCCGACGCCTTCTCCGCATCGCTGACCTGCCCGAGGAAGCGCAGATGACCGGCGTTGCGCCCGGCTTCGCGCCGCAGCCGCTCCTCATCACCGCGCCCGACGATCAGCACCTGCACGTCGGGGTGGCGGCGCACCAGCTCGGGCAGCGCGCCCAGCAGCACCTCCATCCCCTTGCGCGGTTCGTCGTAGCGCCCCAGGAACAGCACGGTGCCGCCCGGTCGCGGATAGCCGTTCAGCAGCGGCGCGTGCGCGAAGGCGGGCACGTCGACGCCATTGGGGATCTCCACCGCATCGCCGCCGAGCGCCTCCACCTGCCAGCGCCGCGCCAGCTCGCTCACCGCGATCCGACCGCTGATCTTCTCGTGATACGGCCGCAGCACGCCCTGAAAAGTGCTGAGCACCAACGATTTTGTGGTCGAGGTGTGGAAGGTGGCGACGATCGGCCCCTCGGCGATCTTGAGTGCCAGCATGGACAGGCTCGGCGCGTTGGGCTCGTGGATGTGCAGCACGTCGAAGTCGTTCTCGGCGATCCAACGCCGGATGCGGGTGTACGCGGTGGGCCCGAAGGACAGTCGCGCCACCGACCCGTTGTAGGGGATGGCGACCGCGCGGCCCGCCGACACCACGAAATCGGGCAGCGGGGTGTCGTCGGCGGCGGGCGCGAGCACGCTCACCTTGTGCCCGCGTTCGATGAGCACCTGCGCCAGTTCCACGACATGCGCCTGCACTCCACCGGGAACGTCGAACGAGTACGGGCAGACCATGCCGATTCTCATAGCGCGCCTTCCCCCTTGTGTTCGGTGGCGTCGACCCGGCCGTCCGCATTCGGCGCGACCGCCGCGCCGTCGACGGTCGCCGCGACATCGGCAGGGTCGGCACCCGCTGCGCCGACATCGGCCGCGCCGGTAGCCCCTGCGTCGGCACCTCGCGCGACGGTCTCCGCGGCACCGGCACTTCGCGCGCCGACATCCGCGCCCGTCGGGCCGCTCGTCGTCGGCGTCTCGTCTCGGGTGTAGCCGAGTTCACGCTGCGCCGCCGCGATACGGTCCAGTCGGGCCTCCGACAGATCGCTCTCCCACAGCGGTTGCAGCATGTGCCAATCGGCAGGATGGGCGGCGATATTGGCCGCGAAGCGGTCCGCCAATGCCTGGGTTGCCGCCGCCACGCCGCCCGAAACGTCGAGGGCCGGTTCGGTCTTGAAGCCCCACCCCTCATTGCCCGCCGCGGCCTCGGTGAACCAGCAGTGCACCGGGATCAGCGCCGCCCCGGTTTCGACCGCGAGCTTGGCCGCGCCCGCGGGCATCCAGGTGCGCTCCCCGAAGAACGTGACCGGCACGCCCTTACCGGTGAGGTCGCGCTCCCCCATCAGGCAGATGACGCCGCCCGCGCGCAGCCGCTGCGCGAGTTGCGGGAAGGGCGGCTGCTCACCGCCGGTGAGCGGGAAGACCTCGAAGCCGAGGCTCTCCCGGTAGGCGACGAACCGCTCGAACAGCGATTCCGGCTTCAGGCGTTCGGCGACGGTGGCGAAGCGGCCGTTGTTCTGCACCAGCCACACCCCCGCCATATCCCAGTTCCCGGAATGCGGCAGCACCAGGATCACGCCCTTGCCCCGGGCGAGCGCGGACTCCAGATTCTCGACCTGCTGCACCGACAGGCGTGACCCCAGCGCCGCGTGATCCATGGACGGCAGCCGGAACGCCTCACGCCAGTAGCGGGCGTAGGAGCGCATGCTCTTGTGGATGAGCTGATCGGGCACCTGCTCCGGCCGTACCCCCAGCACGCGAGCCAGGTTGCGCCGCAACTGATTCGGCTGTCCGGCACGCGCGGCCCGGTTGGCCCGCCGCGCCGCCGCGTCGGCTCCCGCGTCGAACGCGCGGCGCACCGTGCGCTCGGGCAGGGCGCGCACCAGTCGCCACCCCGCCGCGTACGCCTTGTCGCTGAGCGCGGAGGTGAAATCGGAGGCCGTCACCGCTGTGGTTCCTCCGGGGACTTGGCAGCGAGCGCGATGACGTCGCGCGCACCGGGTGAATTGCGCACCGCCAGCACCCGCTGGAAGACGGTGACGATGCTCAGCACCGCCAGCGCGTACATCGCCGCGTACACCGCATAACTCAGCCATTCGATGCCGTAATGCCCACCGATACCGGTGAATCCGGCCCCGACCAGCACGATGACCAGGCGATCCGGCCGCTCGATGAGACCGCCGTCGGCGGACAGGCCACTGGCCTCGGCGCGCGCCTTGGCGTACGAGATGACCTGGGAGGTCACCAGCACCACCAGGGTGGCGGCGAACAGGTGCCCGCTGTTCTCGTGATAGACCGCCCACCACGCCAGGCCACCGAAGATGGCCCCGTCCGCCACCCGGTCACAGGTGGCGTCCAGTACCGCACCGTATTTCGTGCCGCCGCCGCGGGCGCGTGCCATCGCGCCGTCGAGCATGTCGAACATGACGAACAGCCAGATCACCATGGTTCCCCAGAACAGATGTCCGGTGGGGAACAGGGTGACCGCGGCCGCGATCGACGCGGTGGTGCCGATGAGCGTCATCGCGTCCGGCGTGAGTCCGGTGCTCACCAGCGCCTTGCCCAGCGGGGCGGTCGCCTTGGCGAACGTATCGCGACCGAAGAAGCTCAGCACGCTATGCCGCCTTCCATGCCTCCGCCAGCAGTGCGCGGGTCTCCCGCAACAGCTGCGGCATGACCTTGACTCCGCCGACGACGGTGATGAAGTTCGCGTCGCCGCTCCAGCGCGGCACGATGTGCTGATGCAGGTGGTCGGCGAGCGAACCGCCCGCCACGCCACCGAGATTCAGGCCCACGTTGAAACCCTCGGGCCGCGACACCTTCTTCATGGTGCGGATCGCCTGCTGGGTGAACGACATCAGCTCGAGGCTCTCCTCGGGCGTCAGATCCTCCAGATTCGCCACCCGGCGGTACGGCACCACCATCATGTGGCCGGGGTTGTACGGGTAGAGGTTCAGCACCGCGTACACCCACTGCCCGCGGGCGATGACCAGACCGTCCTCGTCCGACATCTCCGGGATATCGGTGAAGGGGTGCCCGGACTTCTTGGGCGCGTCGGCCTCCCGCTCCGCACGCTCGGCGGCCGCACCGGTGATGTAGGACATCCGGTACGGGGTCCACAGCCGCTGCAGGCGGTCCGGATCGCCCGCGCCGGTATCCATGATCACCTCGCGCGGTGCTGAATCCTGCTGTCCGGCAGCCTCATCCATGAGACCGTCGGACGCCGTACGTTCGCTCATTGCTCACCCTTGCGGATTTCGAACCCCTCCGCGGTCGGAGAGGTGTTCTCGCGGCGCTGCACCCAGTCCACGATGGTGGCGATCGCGTCGGCGACCGGCACACCGTTCACCTGGGTGCCGTCGCGGAAGCGGAAGCTCACCGCGCCCGCCTCCACATCCCGCGCACCCGCGAGCAGCATGAACGGCACCTTCTGCGCGGTGTGGTTGAAGATCTTCTTCTGCATGCGGTCGTCGCCGCGGTCGACCTCGGCGCGGATGCCCTGCGCCGCCAGTTCCTCGACCACCCCGTCGAGGTGTTCGGCGAAGTTCTCCGCGACCGGGATGCCCACCACCTGCACCGGCGACAGCCAGGCCGGGAACGCGCCCGCGTAGTGCTCGGTGAGCACGCCGAAGAAGCGCTCGATGGAGCCGAACAGCGCGCGGTGGATCATGACCGGGCGATGCTTGGCCCCGTCGCGGCCGGTGTACTCCAGTTCGAAGCGTTCGGGCAGGTTGAAGTCCAGCTGGATGGTGGACATCTGCCAGGTGCGCCCGAGCGCGTCCTTGGCCTGCACGGAGATCTTGGGCCCGTAGAAGGCCGCGCCGCCCGGATCCGGCACCAGGTCCAGGCCGGAGTCGGTGGCCACCTTGCGCAGGGTTTCGGTGGCCTCCTCCCACAGCTCGTCGGAGCCGACGAACTTCTTGGGATCCTTGGTGGACAGCTCCAGGTAGAAGTCGTCGAGGCCGTAGTCGCGCAGCAGCGACAGCACGAACTGGAGCGTGGTGGTCAGCTCCGCGTGCATCTGCTCCTTGGTGCAGTAGATGTGCGCGTCGTCCTGGGTCATGCCGCGCACCCGGGTCAGACCGTGGATGACGCCGGACTTCTCGTAGCGGTACACCGAGCCGAACTCGAACATGCGCAGCGGCAGTTCCCGGTACGACCGGCCGCGCGATCGGAAGATCAGGTTGTGCATCGGGCAGTTCATCGGCTTGACGTAGTAGTCCTGGCCGGGCTTGCGTACGGTGCCGTCCTCGTCGAGTTCGGCGTCCAGGTGCATGGCCGGGAACATGCCGTCGCGGTACCAGTCCAGATGGCCGGAGACCTCGAACAGATGACCCTTGGTGATGTGCGGGGTGTTGACGAACTCGTAGCCCGCCGCAATGTGGCGGCGGCGCGAGTAGTCCTCGAGTTCCTTGCGGATGATGCCGCCCTTGGGGTGGAACACCGGCAGGCCCGAGCCCAGCTCGTCCGGGAAGGAGAACAGGTCCAGTTCCAGGCCCAGCTTGCGGTGGTCGCGCTTCTCGGCCTCCGCCAGCAGGCGCAGGTACTCGTCCTGGGCCTCGCTGGACTCCCAGGCGGTGCCGTAGATGCGCTGCAGGTCCTCGCGGCTCTGGTCACCGCGCCAGTAGGCGGCGGAGCTGCGGGTCAGCTTGAAGGCCGGAATGTATTTGGTGGTGGGGATGTGCGGGCCGCGGCACAGGTCGCCCCACACCTTCTCCCCCGAGCGCGGGTCCAGGTTGTCGTAGATGGTCAGCTCCTTGCCGCCGACCTCCATGACCTCCGGATCGTCGATTCCGGACTTGTCGGAGATGAGTTCCAGCTTGAACGGCTCCTTGGCCAGTTCGACGCGGGCGTCCTCCACCTCGACCACCCGGCGCGAAAACCGCTGCGCGCCTTTGATGATCTTCTTCATCCGGGATTCCAGCTTGGCCAGATCCTCCGGGGTGAAGGGGCGGTCCACCTGGAAGTCGTAGTAGAAGCCGTCCTTGATCGGCGGACCGATGCCCAGCTTGGCCTCGGGGAACTCCTGCTGCACCGCCTGGGCCAGCACGTGCGCGGCCGAATGCCGGATCACGCTGCGGCCGTCCTCGGTGTCGGCGGTGACCGCCTCCACCTCGACGTCGGTGTCCGGAATCCAGGACAGATCCTTGAGGTTGCCCTCCGGGTCGCGGACGACGATGACGGCGTTGGGTCCCTTGCCCGGCAGTTCCGCCTCCCGCACCGCCGCGCCCGCGGTAGTCCCCGCGGGCACCCGGACGAGGGCCGCTGGGTTCTTCGGGGCTGAGGTGGTCACGGCTGCGCACTCCTTGGCATTGTCGAGGCGGGTGGTTTGCCCGCCGTACGGTGCGGGGTACCCCCGCGGTGTTCGGTCGCCCGGGACGGATTCCCCGGCAACCACGACCGGACGCGTCCGTGCGCCCGCACGAGACACTTCCTCCGGCGCGACCATGCTATCGGGACGACCCCGGCCACGCGCCGATGGACCCGGCCGGGCGCGTGATCTGTGCTGTTTCGACCGCGAGCACGGCGGCACCGGTAAGCCCTGTTCCCATCTCCCGAGCGCTGCGCCTTCCGAACCCGGCGTCGTCCACAGCGCCGCGACCTCCGGAGCGGTGCGACCACCGGTGCATGCCTGAACATGTCCCGCATACAGCGAGCCGGGCCGCGATATGGCGGTGTAGTCAGCTAGCGGATTCGCCGGAGTGGCTGCGAGCGACCCACCTGGGCGTCCCGTCCGCCGGAGTCGGTATCTCAGCCGCGCGCGGCCAGCTCCGACAGCAGCGCTTCCCGTTGGGCCGCAGGGCGTTTCGGGCAACTCGTGCACATCTCGCAGCCGGGCACCTCGAAGACCAGGCAGCAGGAGATGCGGCGGACGAAGGTGCGCGAGCCGATATCGGTGAAGCGCGGCACCGGCAGCCGTCCGGCGACCTCGCGCGCCAACCGGGCGCCGGCCTCGTGCGCGCCGATGTCCAGGGCGCGATTGCCGATGGCGTCGGCGACGATCGCCCACAGGGACGCCTGACCGGCCCCGGAAACCTCCGCCACCAGCGGAATCACCTCGGCGAGCGTATGACGCAGGGCCGGGCCGACGGAGGTGGCGCAGCACGACGGGCCCGCGTCGCCCGCGCGCACCGGGGCATCGGGCGCATGCGGGCCGGAATCGGACTCGAAGTCCAGCTGTCCGTCCTCGCTCACCGTCGGGATGGACAGCACCCGCTCCACGCCGCCGTCGGGGCGGATCTCGCAGGCGATCCGGGCCAGCGCCGGATTCATGGCGGGACGGCCGTCGGCGTAGGCGGCGACGATGGGCGTGACCAGCGACGAGGCCGCCATACACCACCACAGCGTCCCGGCCACCCGGGAATCCGCGGTGCCCCAGGAGATCCCCATGTCGCCGATGCGCTCGGCCAACCACTCCCGGCGCAGCAGTTCACCACCGGGGACTATGGCCGCGTTCACCGGAACAGCGGACTGTTCAAGAATTCCCATTCGACTCCGATCGCGCCGCCGAGCATCCCGAAGGTGCCGAGCAGCCACAGCGTCGCCAGCACCAGCGCCACCGTGGCGATCGCGGCCAGTCCGCGCAGCAGCGGCCCGCGGGCGGCGTACCACCCCATGGCCCACTGATATCGCCGACGCGTCCAGAGCAGAGCCCGCTGCGCCCAAGCGAATTCGGTGGCGAGGATACCCAGCCCCGCGAAGACGATCAGCCAGCCCGGACCCGGGTACGGGATCGCCAGGATCCCCACCGCCAGGACCACGACACCCAGCACGCCCACCACGATCCGGTAGGCGAGGTTCAGCGTAGGACGTCGCGCCACGCCCGCGCGCCAGGCGCGCCAGCGAGTCGGCGTGGGCGGCGTCGATTCCGGTGCGGTTACCACACCGCCAGGGTACGGACCCGGGCGGCGGCGAGCCCGGACGAGCCGCGCTCACCGGGTGGAATCACCGAGCGGGCACTGTCCGGGATGCCGGGATGCGACCGGTGGCGCGGTGGGCGCAGACCCTCGCCCACCCGATCCCGGGGTCGGTGCCGATGCCGCCCTGACCAGGGTGTGACCGGTGTTACAGTGCTTGTGGGAGAGCACGAAGGACACCGATTGAACAGAGCAGCGCAGGCGAATCCATGGGTCGCGTTCCGGCCGGGGGATGATCTCGGACAGTTGGCGCGACGGATGTCGTCGGCGCACAGTTCGTTCCTGGCGGGAGCCGAATCGCTGCCGGTGATCCGCCCCGAGGGCGAGTCGGTGCGCTCGGTGGTGCTGGATTCCTGGCGGCGCAGCCGCAGCAGCGGTGTCGATCCGGACGGCTTCGGCGATGTGGTGGACCTGCACGGGTCCGAGCTGCGGCAGTACCGGGCCGATCATCCGACCGCGCTCATCCAGCCCGTGGTGCGAAAACTGTTGGTGGAGGACGCCGCCGAATCCGGTCTGCTGGTGGCCGTCAGCGACGCCCAGGGGCGGCTGCTGTGGGTGGAGGGCGATTCCCGGGTCAAGGATCGCGCGCTGGCCATGAATTTCGTGGAGGGCGCGGATTGGAGCGAGGACCGGGTGGGCACCAACGCCCCCGGTACCGCGCTCGCCCTCGACCATCATGTGCAGATCTTCGGGGCGGAGCATTTCAATCGCGCGGTGCACGAGTGGAGCTGTTCGGCCGCCCCGGTGCACGATCCGCTCAGCGGCGCGATCATCGGGGCCATCGATATCACCGGCGGGCCCCGGGTGGCCGCGCCCGAGGTGCTGTCGCTGGTGCGGGCCACGGTGGCGGCGGCCGAATCCGAACTGCGGCTGCTGTTGCTGGAATCGCGGAAACCCCTGGCAGCCACGGCCGCACGGCTCGAGGTGCTGGGGCCCCACCGCCCGACGCTGACCCGCGGCGGCGAGCGCGTCCGCCTGAGCCAGCGCCACGCCGAGATCCTGCTGCTGCTGGCCGAGCATCTGGAGGGGCTCAGCGCCGACCATCTGGCCATCCTGCTCGACGAGGCCGAACTCGATCCGGTGACGGTGCGCGCGGAGCTGTCGCGGGTGCGCAAGCTGCTGGGCGAGGGTGGACTCGGCTCGCGGCCGTATCGGCTGCTCATCGACCTCACCACCGATGTGGACGAGGTGCGCGCCGCACTCGCCCGCGGTGAGACGGCGGCGGCGCTGCGCGCCTATCCCGGACCGATTCTGCCGCGCTCGCTGGCTCCCGGCATCGACGAGTTGCGGGTCGAGCTGCGGGAGCGGCTGCGCGCGGCCCTGCTGCGGTCCGGTGATCGCCGCCTGCTCGCCCGCTGGACCGGGTCGGTGGACGGCCGCGAGGATGTGGCGGCGTGGACCGCCTACCTGGCCGTGCTGGACCGGCAGTCGCCGATGTACACGCAGGTCAAGGCGCAGTTGGGAGTTCTCGACCAGAAGCTGGGCATCTGACCAGTTACTTGCAACCGTAATGCAACATGGCCGCTCCTAGTGTTCCGGATCACACCTGACGCACGAACTGTCAGCCGACCGAGGAGCATTCGATGACCGTCTTCGCCCGCCCCGGCACCCCCGATGCCGCCATGTCGTTCCAGGCTCGCTACGACAACTGGATCGGCGGCGAATGGGTGGCCCCCGTCAAGGGCCAGTACTTCGAGAACCCCACCCCCGTGACGGGCCAGACCTTCTGCGAGGTGGCCCGCGGCACCGCCGAGGACATCGAACTCGCCCTCGACGCCGCCCACGCCGCCGCCCCCGTCTGGGGCAAGACCTCCGCGGCCGAACGCGCGGTCCTGCTCAACAAGATCGCCGACCGGATCGAGGAGAACCTCGAGGCCATCGCCCTCGCCGAGAGCTGGGACAACGGCAAACCCATCCGGGAAACCCTCAACGCCGACATCCCGCTGGCCATCGACCACTTCCGCTACTTCGCCGGAGCCATTCGCGCCCAAGAGGGTTCGCTGTCGGAGATCGACGCCGACACCGTGGCCTACCACTTCCACGAACCGCTGGGCGTGGTCGGCCAGATCATTCCGTGGAACTTCCCCATCCTCATGGCCACCTGGAAGCTCGCCCCCGCCCTGGCCGCGGGCAATGCGGTGGTGCTCAAGCCCGCCGAGCAGACTCCCGCCTCGATCATGTTCCTGATCAGCGTCATCGGCGATCTGCTGCCGCCCGGCGTGGTGAACATCGTCAACGGCTTCGGCGTGGAGGCGGGCAAGCCGCTCGCGTCCAGCCCGCGCATCAAGAAGATCGCCTTCACCGGTGAGACCACCACCGGCCGCCTGATCATGCAGTACGCCTCGCAGAACCTGATCCCGGTCACCCTCGAACTGGGCGGCAAGAGCCCGAATATCTTCTTCTCCGACGTGCTCGCCGCCAATGACGACTTCCAGGACAAGGCCCTGGAGGGCTTCACCATGTTCGCGCTGAACCAGGGCGAGGTCTGCACCTGCCCGTCCCGCGCGCTCATCCAGTCCGATATCTACGACGAGTTCCTGGCCGCCGCGGTGGTGCGCACCAAGGCGGTGCGCCAGGGCGATCCGCTCGACACCGACACCATGATCGGCGCGCAGGCCAGCAACGACCAGCTGGAGAAGATCCTGTCCTACATCGAGATCGGCAAGGGCGAGGGCGCCACCCTGCTCACCGGCGGCGAGCGCGCCGACCTCGGCGGCGATCTCTCCGGCGGCTACTACGTGCAGCCGACGGTGTTCGCGGGCGACAACGCCATGCGCATCTTCCAGGAGGAGATCTTCGGCCCGGTGGTCTCGGTGACCCGGTTCGCCGACTACGACGATGCCATCAAGACCGCCAACGACACCCTGTACGGACTCGGCGCGGGCGTGTGGTCCCGCGACGGCGGCGTGGCCTACCGGGCCGGTCGCGATATCCAGGCCGGGCGGGTGTGGACCAACACCTACCACCAGTACCCGGCGCACGCGGCGTTCGGCGGCTACAAGCAGTCCGGTATCGGCCGCGAGAACCACCACATGATGCTCGAGCACTACCAGCAGACCAAGAACCTGCTGGTGAGCTACGCGCCGAAGGCCCAGGGCTTCTTCTGATGTCCGCGCGCCCCGCACGGGTGCGCGCCACCGCGGCGGCGATGGATCTGCTCCGTCGCCTCCGTGGGCGGCACGGCCCGCTCATGCTGCACCAGTCCGGCGGGTGCTGCGACGGCTCGGCCCCGATGTGCTATCCGGCGGGCGAATTCGTGGTCGGCGATCACGATGTGCTGCTCGGACTGCTCGATCTGCGGCTCGGCGTGGACGAGCTGCCGACCACCGCGCCCGAGCCGGAAGATACCACCGCCGTGTGGATCTCGGGTCCGCAGTTCGCCGCCTGGCAGCACACCCAACTCGTCCTCGACGTGGTGCCCGGGCGCGGTTCGGGTTTCAGCCTCGAATCGCCGGAGGGCTTCCGATTCCTCAGCCGTGGACGGGTTTTCGATCCTGACGAACTGGCCGCCCTGGCCGATTCCGCGCCGGTGACCGGCGCGGGCTGGGACAGTGGCGAACGCCCACCCACGCCCACCCAACCGCAGGTGGTCGCCGAGGCGGCCGACGCCTGCCCCGTTCCCGGTCGCGGAACAGTCTAGAAATCATTGTGTTTCGTTCAGCATGAAGGAGGTCGCGATGGCGATCCCCACCAATGAGCCCCACCATCACCAGCATGTGGAGACTCATCTCGAGGACAGCGCCTATCTCGCCAAGCGCTCCCTGAAATCCGGGAGCGCCGGCTGGGTGCTGCTCGCGGGCCTCGGCGTCAGCTATGTGATCTCCGGCGACTATGCCGGGTGGAACAACGGTCTGGCCCAGGGCGGATTCGGCGGATTGCTCATCGCGACCGTGGTGATCGCGGGCATGTACCTGGCCATGGTGCTGGGGATGGCGGAACTGTCCTCGGCCCTGCCCGCGGCGGGCGGCGGCTACACCTTCGCCCGCCGGGCGCTCGGGCCGTGGGGCGGATTCGCCACGGGCACCGCGGTTCTCATCGAGTACGCCATCGCGCCCGCGGCCATCGCCACCTTCATCGGCGCGTATGTGGAATCGCTGAACCTGTTCGGGATCACCGACGGCTGGTGGGTGTATCTCGCGGTGTACGCGCTGTTCATCGGCATCCACCTGGCCGGGGCGGGGGAGGCGCTCAAGGCCATGTTCGTCATCACCGCCATCGCGCTGGTCGGTCTGCTGGTGTTCGCGGTGTCGGCGTGGGGCATGTTCGACACCGCCAATCTGACCGATATTCCAGCCGATCCGGACGCCGTGGGCAGTTCGTCGTTCCTGCCGTTCGGGTACTTCGGCATCTGGGCGGCGGTGCCGTTCGCCATCTGGTTCTTCCTGGCGGTGGAGGGTGTGCCGCTGGCCGCGGAGGAGGCGCGCGAGCCGGAGAAGAACGTGCCCAAGGGCATCATCATCAGCATGCTGGTGCTCATCGTCACCGGCGCGTCGGTGCTGTTCCTGGCCACCGGAGCCCAGGGGGCGGACGCACTGTCGGCCTCGGGCAATCCGCTCGTCGAGGCGCTCGGCGATTCCTCGACGGCGCGGGTGGTCAACTACATCGGCCTGGCCGGACTGGTGGCCAGCTTCTTCTCCATCGTCTACGCCTACTCCCGGCAGACCTTCGCGCTGTCACGGGCCGGATACCTGCCGACCAGCCTGTCGGTCACCAACTCCCGCAAAGCGCCGATGCTCGCGCTCATCGTGCCCGGCGTGATCGGCTTCGGACTCTCGCTGACCGGCGAAGGCGCGATGCTGCTGAACATGGCCGTCTTCGGCGCGGCGGTCAGCTACGTGCTCATGATGGTGAGCCATATCGTGCTGCGGGTGCGCGTGCCCGGTATGCGGCGGCCGTACCGTACCCCGGGCGGCGTGGTGACCACCGGATTCGCCCTGGTCGTCGCCTGTGCCGCGGTGATCGCCACCTTCCTGGTCGACCGCACCGCGGCGGCCTGGACCCTGGTCGCCTTCGCGGGCTTCATGGCCTACTTCGGGCTCTACAGCCGCCATCACCTGGTCGCCAACTCACCCGATGAGGAGTTCGCGGCCCTGGCCGAGGCCGAGGAGGAATTGCGGTGACGCGCTACCACCAGCGAATTCGCGGTGTCGGCTACAGCTTCGACGGACTGGTCGAGCTGATGGCCAAGGCGACGCCGCGCCGCGGAGGCGACGAATTGGCCGGGTGCGCGGCGGAATCCGATGCCGAGCGGGCCGCCGCGCAGTGGGCGCTCGCCGAGGTGCCGTTGGAGCGGTTCCTGCTCGAACCGCTGGTGCCCTACGAGACCGACGAGGTAACCCGGCTGATCATCGACAGCCACGATCGGCTTGCCTTCCAAGCGATCTCGCATCTCACCGTGGGCGGGCTGCGGGACTGGCTGTTGGAGACCGCCGCACGCCCGGACGCCGCCGCGCGCCTGGCGGCGATCTCCCCCGGGCTCACGCCGGAGATGGTGGCGGCGGTCAGCAAGCTCATGCGCAATCAGGATCTCATCGCCGTCGCCCGCGCCATCGAGGTGACGGCGGCCTTCCGCACCACCATCGGGCTGCCGGGACGGCTGAGCACCCGGCTGCAACCCAACCATCCCACCGATGACGCGCGCGGTATCGCGGCCGCGACGCTGGACGGACTGCTGCTCGGCTGCGGGGACGCCGTGATCGGCATCAACCCGGCAACCGATTCGCCGCACGCCACCGCCGAACTGCTCTATCTGCTCGACGACATCCGGCAGCGGTTCGCCATCCCCACCCAGTCGTGTGTGCTGTCCCATGTCACCACGACCATCGAATTGCTCGAGCAGGGTGTGCCGGTGGACCTCGTATTCCAGTCCATCGCGGGCACCGAGGGCGCGAATTCCGGTTTCGGCGTGAACATCTCGTTGCTGCGGGAGGCCGAGGAGGCGGCACGCTCGCTGCGGCGCGGGACGGTCGGCGACAATGTCATGTACCTGGAGACCGGACAGGGGTCGGCGCTCTCGGCGGGCGCGCACCTCGGCACCGGCGGCAAGCCCGTGGACCAGCAGACCTTGGAGACGCGGGCCTACGCGGTGGCGCGGGAACTGCGGCCACTGCTGGTGAACACGGTGGTCGGGTTCATCGGTCCCGAATACCTCTACGACGGCAAGCAGATCATCCGCGCCGGACTCGAGGACCACTTCTGCGGGAAACTGCTGGGCCTGCCCATGGGCGTGGATGTCTGCTACACCAACCACGCCGAGGCCGACCAGGACGATATGGACACGCTGCTCACCCTGCTCGGCGCGGCCGGTGCGGCCTTCGTCATCGCAGTGCCGGGGGCGGACGACGTCATGCTCGGCTATCAGAGTCTCAGCTTCCACGACGCGCTCTACGCCCGCCGAGTGCTGGGGTTGCGCGCCGCACCGGAATTCGAGACGTGGTTGCGAGGGCTCGGCATGGCCGACGACTCCGGTCGGGTGCTGCCGGTGGAGATCACCGCCTCCCCACTGCGCGCCCTCACGGGAGCGCTATGAGCATCGAGCACACGGCCAACGTCGAACACACGGCAAGCACCGAGCACGCCGTGGGCACCGAACGCACAGCAGACACCAAGCACGCGGTAGGAACCGAACGCACGGCGGGCACCGCACAATCGACGAGCAATACACAAGGGGCACAGGACTTCTGGAACGCCTTGCGCTCGGCGACTCAGTCCCGAATCGGTCTCGGCCGCGCGGGTGACGCGCTGCCGACCGCCCGCGTGCTGGAATTCCGGGCGGCCCATGCCGCGGCCCGCGACGCGGTCCACCTGCCGATGGACACCGCGGCACTGGTGCCCCACATCGAAGCGGTCGGCCTCGGCACCCCGGTGGTGGTGCGCAGTCGCGCCGCCGACCGCCCCGAGTACCTGCGCCGCCCCGACCTGGGCCGCCTTCCGCACGACCTGACCCACGTCCCGCGCAGCGGTGCCGATATCGGCTTCGTCCTCGCCGACGGCCTGTCTCCCCGCGCCCTCATGGACCACGGCGCTCCCCTGCTGTCCGCCCTGGCCTCCGAACTCGCCGAACACTATTCGCTCGCCCCACCGGTCATCGCCACCCAGGCCCGCGTGGCCCTCGGCGACCACATCGCATCGGCCCAGGGCGTCCGCACCCTGATCGTCCTCATCGGTGAACGCCCCGGCCTCTCGGTAGCCGACAGCCTCGGCATCTACCTCACCCACCACCCCCGCCCGGGCCGCACCGACGCCGACCGCAACTGCGTCTCCAACATCCATCCCCCGGAGGGTCTCGGCTACGAACAAGCGGCCCGCGTGGTCGCCGGCCTCGTCGCCGGAGCCCGCCGCCTCGGCCGCTCCGGCGTCGACCTGAAGGACACCTCCCGCGCCGACCCCCTCACAGGTCCGGCACACGAGATGAGAACACTCGAATCCGCACCCCGGAACGGCGCGGCCGTGCCGTGAGACCACCGCCTGCCCCTCACCGAACCCGCACGGTGCCGATTCGAACGGCCGTGGGGAAGCTGTCTCCACGAGGCGAATGCCGCGCGAACGAAAAGCCGCTCAGGCCATGGCGGATACCTTGCGCGGCAAGGGATTTAGCCGTGCGGTTCGCTGCTGGTGCGTGATTGCAGAACCGGGGCCGTACTGGGGCAGCGCTATTCGCGCGCGGTTGGGTTCGCGAGGACGATAAGAATCGCGGCCGTCACCGGATTCGCGGTAGCGGGATACGCGGTCACCGCCAGGTTCGCGGTAGCGGGACTCGCGGCCACCGCCAAGTTCGCGGTAGCGGGACTCGCCGTCACCGCCAGGTTCGCCGTGGCGGGATGCGCGGTCACCGCCAAGTTCGCGGTGGCGGGATTCGCAACCGTCGCGGGATTCGCGGTCACCGCCTGATCCGCGGTGCCGATACCCGCGACCGTCGCCGGGTCCGCTGTTCCGGGACCCATGGCGGTGCGGCTCGCACGCCGAGGGCGCGGATTCGGTTCGAATCCGCGCCCTGGCGACCGCTGTGCGGTTGTCGTCTACACCCCGGCTAGCTCCGCTAGTTCAGGGTCGTCGATATCGGCGATGTCCTCGGCGGTGACCTGGAGGACGCGGGCGGTGGCGATGTCGAAGAACAGGCCCGACACCGTGATACCGCGTTCGAGGACGGCGCGGCGGACTTCCGGGTGGGTGAGCAGGGTTTCCACCTGGACCGCGACATTCACCATGCTCAGCTGGTCGGTCTCGTCGAAACCGGCGTTCGCCGCCGCGCGGGCGACGGGGTGGCCGAGGCGGTAGCGGTCCAGGCTGGGCAGGGCGTGGCGGAGCCAGTCGCCGAGGCCGGGGCCGTCGGGTACGCCCGCACGCAGCGCCTTCATGGCACCGCAGCCGGAGTGACCGCACACCACCAGGTGCTCGACGCGCAGTTCCTGGAGGGCGAAGGTGAGGGCGGCCTCCAGGGAGGTGTCGCGGCCGTGGCCGGGCACCAGATTGCCGACATTGCGGACGGTGAACAGGTCACCCGGACCGGTGTTGGTGATGACGTTCGGGACGATGCGCGAGTCGGCGCACGTGAGGAAGAGCGAATGCGGCGCCTGGCCGTCGCGCAGCTCGTCCAGGTGCGGGCGCACCACGTGGGCGTTGCGACGGTGGTAGGCGGCGACGCCCGCGGTGATGGGGTTGCCTTCGGTGTCGCGCCACGGCCGCAGCACATCGTTCAGCAGGCCGCGCGCATGTCCGCGTTCGGGCGGACCGGCCAGGGCGCGGGACATGTCCACGGTGCCCAGTTCCACGAATTCCACGGCGCCGCCGGTGCTTTCGTGTTGGCGCGCCCAGTCGTGGATGGCTTCGTAGGCGGCGTGGTCGAGGAAGTCGACGCTCAGTTCCAGCAGTACGTCGGCTCCGGCGGGCACCTTGGCCAGCTCCGAGGAGAGTCGGGGCAGCGCCAGGAAGGTGCAGGTGCCCTCGACCCGGACCACCCAGCGGTCGGCGTCCACGTGTTCGGCCGACACCACGACCCGCACCACGCGCCACAGCAGCAGCGCGAAGGCCAGGCCCAGACCGATCAGCACGCCCTCGAGCAGGTTCAGGAACACCACGCCCGTGACGGTGACCAGGTAGACCAGCAGGTCACCGGTGCGCTTGGCGAGTCGGATGTGCGCGAGTTTGACGAGCTGGATGCCGACCACGATGAGCAGGCCCGCCAGCACGGATTTGGGGATCTGCTCCACGACGCCGACCAGGGCCACCGAGAAGACCAGCACCCAGATGCCGTGCAGCAGAGCCGAGGCCCGGGTGCGCGCTCCGGCCTGCACATTGCTGGCCGAGCGCACGATCACACCGGTCACCGGCAGCCCGCCGAGCAGACCGGAGGTGGTGTTGGCCACGCCCTGGGCCACGAGTTCACGGTCGAAGTTGGTGCGCGGGCCGGTGTGCATCTTGTCCACGGCCACCGCGCACAGCAGGCTCTCCACGCTCGCGATGAGCGCGACGGTCAGCACGGCGAGCACCATCGCACCCCAGTTCCCGCTGGGCATCTCGGGCAGGCCGATGGCGTCGAACAGCGAGCCGCTCAGCGCGATGCGCTCCACATCGGCGGGCACCACCAGCGACAGCAGGGTGCCGACCAGCACGGCCACCAGCGGTCCGGGCACCACGCGGATCTTGGCGGGTAGGTACTTCCAGCCCAACATGATGGCGATGACCACGCCGCCGATCAGGACGTCGACGCCGTGCAGGTTGATCAGTTGGGTGGGCAGTTCGGTGATATTCGCCAGGGCCGAACTCTGCGACGATCCGCCCAGCAGCACGTGCACCTGCTGCAGGGCGATGGTGATGCCGATACCGGCGAGCATGGCGTGCACCACCACGGGTGCGATGGCGAGGGCGGCGCGGGCGATCCGGCTGAGGCCGAACAGGATTTGCAGCACGCCCGCCGCGGCGGTGATGAAACAGGCTGTCTTCCAGCCGAATTGGTTGATGGTTTCGGCGACCACCACGGTCAGGCCCGCAGCCGGGCCGCTCACCTGTAGCGGGGAACCACCGAACAGGCCCACCACCACGCCGCCGACCACGGCGGCGATGAGTCCGGCGGCGATGGGCGCGTCGGAGGCGACGGCGATGCCGAGTGAGAGGGGTAGGGCGACGAGGAATACCACGAGTGACGCGGGCAGATCGTGGCGCAGCAGGGTTTGCCAGCGTGATTCACCGGAGCTCTGCTGCGAGGCGGTGTCGAGGGACATACTTCTCCTTCACCAGGTCTGACGAGGGTGACCCGGACGATGTCGAACAAGGGCATCGAGGAAAGCGGTTTGCGGGCGACGTTGACCACAAGATCGCCGGGAAGTGAAGGCAAGGCTAAGGGTAAAGACTTAGCAAAGCCTGAGAAAACCTGTCCACCAATGGGAATGGTGCGTGAACGCCCTGTATCCACGCCCGCCCCGCTCACACCGGCTGTGCCGAAACCCGACGTCCGACGTCGTCGATCTCGGCGATCCCGTCGACCGTGATCTCCACCACGCGCGCGGTGGCGATATCGAAGAACAACCCCGAGACGACCACGCCGCGCTCCTCCACCCCGCGCCGCACCACCGGGTGCGCGTGCAGCGTCTCGAGTTGCACCGCAACATTCACCATCCCCAGCTGATCGACCGCACCGAACCCCGCCGCCGCGGCGGCCGCGCCCACCGGATGCCCGAGTCGGTAGCGCAGCAGGCTCGGCCGCGCGTGCGCCAGCCAGTCGTCCAGCCCGGAGCCGGTGACCGATTCGGCGCACAGCGCCTCCATGGCCCCGCAGCCGGAGTGTCCACACACCACCACCGAGCGCACGTCGAGTTTGTCCAGCGCGTAGATGAGCGCCGCCTCCATGGACGCGTCACAGCCGTCGGCGGGCACCAGATTTCCGACATTGCGCACGGTGAACAGGTCACCCGGACCGCTGTTGGTGATCACATTCGGCACGATCCGCGAATCCGCGCAGGCCAGGAAGAGCGAATCCGGTTCCTGACCGTTGCGCAGCACATCCAGGTGCGTGCGCATGACGTGCGCGTTGCGCCGGTGATAGGCGGCCACGCCCGCGACGATCGGATCGGCCGTGACCGCGGTGCGCCGCCATGGGCCGAGCACCTCGTCCAGTAGCAGCCGGGACTGGCCACGCGCGGGCGGCCCGTCCACGGCTGCGGCCATCCGCACCGTTCCGATATCGACGAATTCCACGGTGCCGCCGCCACTTCGATGCTGCTTCGCCCATTCCTCGATGGCGTCGTAGGCGGCGTGGTCGAGGAAGTCGACGGTCGACTCCACCGTCACGTCCACACCGGCGGGCACCTTGGCCAGCTCGCTGGTGAGCTTGGGCAGCGCCAGGAAGGTGCAGGTGCCGTCCACCACCACCCGCCACCGGCCGCCGTCGTCGGGGGCGGCGGTGACGGTCACCCGCACCACCCGCACCAGCAGCAGCGCGAAGGCGAGCACCAACCCGACGACCATGCCCAGCAACAGATTCCAGAAGACCACCCCCACCACGGTGGCCGCGTACACCACCAGATCGCCGGTGCGCTGTGCGCGGCGGATGTGCGCGAGCTTGATGAGCTGCACGCCCACCACGATGAGCAGCCCGGCCAGCGCCGCCTTGGGGATCTGCTGCACCACCCCGACCAGCACTACCGAGAAGATCAGGATCCACAGCCCGTGCAGCATGGTCGAAACCTTGGTGCGCGCTCCGGCTTTCACATTGGTGATGCTGCGGACGATGACGGCGGCGATGGGCAGGCCGCCGATGAGTCCGGACACCATGTTGGCGCCGCCCTGCCCGATCAGTTCCCGGTCCAGATCGGTGCGACGGTTGGGCCGCATGCGGTCCACGGCGACCGCGGAGAGCAGGGTCTCCACACTGGCGATGAGCGCGACGCTCACGGCGGTGAAGGCGATGGCGGTCCAATTGCCCTGCGGCAGTTCGGGAATGCGCATCTCGTCGAGCAGTGAGCCGTTCAGCACGATGCGCTCGACGTCGATCGGCAGCACGGCGGCCAGCAGCACGGCCACCAGGACCGCCACCAGCGGACCCGGGACGGGACGCAGCGGCCGGGGCATGTACTTCCAGCCGATCAGGATGGCGATCACGAGCACGCCGATGAACAGGTCGCCGCCGTCGGCGGTGCGCAGCTGGTGCGGCAGCCCGGTGATGCTGTCCCAGGAGGAGCTGAGCGAGCCGCCGCCGAGCAGTACGTGCACCTGCTGGAGTGCGATAACCACGCCGATGCCCGCCAGCATGGCGTGCACCACCACCGGCGCGATGGCCAGCGCGGCGCGCGCGATCCGGCTCAACCCGAAACCGATTTGCAGCAGCCCCGCCAGCATCGTGATGAAACAGGTTGCTGCCCAGCCGAATTGGTTGATCGACTCGGCGACCACCACGGTGAGCGCCGCCGTCGGCCCGCTCACCTGCAAGGCCGACCGGCCCAGCATGCCCGCGACGACGCCGCCCACCACGGCGGCGATGAGTCCGGCGGCCACCGGCGCGCCCGCGGCGACGGCGATCCCGATGGACAGCGGCAGGGAGACCAGGAACACCACGAGGGAAGCGGGCACATCGTGGCGGAGTACGGCGGCGAAACCGGGTAGCGACGTCCGGACGGCTGGTTCGGTGTCGGTCGACATATCTCTCCTTCGCCGAATCGGCTCGGCCGATCCGGTTCATCGGTCAACATGTACTGGCATCGAGCGCGGGCGGGCGAAGCTGTAGAGCCGACCGATCGTGGGCCGCTGGAAACGCGGCCCGATCGAAGGTCGCGCTAATCGTAAAGACTGAGCAAAGACGACGAAAAGGCTTTGCCCGAACCGCTATCAAACTGTGACCTGCGCCACCATCAAACGGACTGCGGCCAGGACCCGGTTCCGAATTCCGCGCCGCGCACACATGGCCTAGGTCATCGCATCCGGTGGCGATCGGCACTGCTCCACGGCACCGGCCGGGACGGACAGTGAGACGACGGGCGCGGCTCCACGCACCCGGCGCGCATCCGGTGATTAGGAGGCGGACCCATGTCCTCGCTGCGCATTGTTTCCGGTAGTGCCAACCCGCGATTGGCCGAATCGATCGCCGACGCTCTCGACGTCACCTCCGGGGCATCGGCGGTCGAGCGATTCCCCGACGGGGAGTTGCGGCCCCGGGTGGAACATGTCGGCGGCCACGACGTGTACGTCGTGCAGCCGACCGCGCCGCCCGCCAACGACTCGCTCATGGAATTGCTGCTGTTGCTGGACGCGTGTCGGCGGGCGCGGGCACGGCGGGTGACGGCGGTGGTCCCCTACCTCGGCTACGTGCGGCAGGATCGACGCACCCACACCGGGGAGTCGCTCGGCGCGCGGCTGGTGTGCGAGGCCATCGCCCAGGCGGGAGCGGAACGGCTGGTGGTGGTCGATCCGCATACGCCGACGCTGGAGGCCATGTCCCCGATTCCGGTCGAGACGCTGTCGGCGGTACCGCTGCTGGCGTCGCGGCTCACCGCGGGCCGCACCGACCGCACGGTCGTCGTCGCCCCGGACCTGGGGGCCGGTCCGCTGGCCGAACGGTACGCGGCCGCGCTCGGCACCTCGGTCGCCATCGTGCGCAAGTTCCGGCAGAGCGGCACCGAGGTCAGCGCCGTGGAACTCATCGGCGATATCGAGGGTCGGCCCACGGTGATCGTGGACGACATGATCGCCACCGGCGCGACCATCGAGGCGTCGCTGCACATCCTGCACTACCACGCCCGCGATGTGGTCGTGGCCGCCACGCACGGCCCGCTGCTGCCCGCCGCCACCGAACGGCTGCGCGCCCTGGGCCTGCGCCGGGTGCTGGTCACCGACACGGTGGCGCACCGCGATACCGCCGCCCCGCTGGACGTGTGCTCGGTCGGCCCGCTGCTGGCCGACGCCATCGCACGCCTGCACCAGGACAGACCGCTGGCCGAACTGGCCGCGCACCGGTGAGCCCCCGATCCTCATACCCGCCATCGACGAAGGAGAAGTCCCGATGAATCCCGAACAGACCGTGCCGGATCGCCCCACGGCCGCGCCGCCGGACGGTGCGTCCACCTACCCCGTGCACCTACGCGGCGACCTCGACGAACCGCTCTCCCGGTGGCTGTGGCTGGTGAAATGGCTGCTGGCCATTCCGCACTACATCGTTCTGCTGTTCCTGTGGATCGCGTTCTGGCTGGTCACCGTGGTGGCAGGGTTCGCCATCCTGTTCACCGGCCGCTACCCGCGCCCGCTGTTCGACTTCACGGTCGGCGTCATGCGCTGGTCCTGGCGCGTCCAGTTCTACACCTATGCCGCCCTCGGTACCGACCGCTATCCCCCGTTCACCCTGCGCCCCACCGGCTATCCGGCCGAACTCGAGGTCGAGTACCCCGAAAACCTTTCTCGCGGACTGGTTCTGGTGAAGTGGTGGCTGCTCGCCATCCCTCACTACCTGGTGATCGCCGCCCTGTACGGCGGCGGCGTCACGCTGGGCGACACCGCCGCCGAGAACGGCAACGGCACCACCGTCATCCCCCTCATCGGCGTCCTCGTCCTGATCGCCGCCATCGCCCTGCTGTTCACCGCCCGCTACCCGCGCGGCCTGTTCGACTTCATCATGGGCGTGAACCGCTGGTTCTACCGTGTGCTGGCGTACGCGGCGCTCATGCGCGACGAGTATCCCCCGTTCCGCCTCGACCAAGGCGCGCGCGAAACCACGTAGTGGGATTGTCGCGGAACACGACCGGCGGGCCTGCGGGCGCGACGGCAGGCGGATGTCCCGGTCGCCTCATCGGTGACCGGGACATCCGCCGCGAGAGCTAGCGACGGTCGTCGGAGGCGGGTTCGTCGGAGGCGGGTTCGCAGCGCCAGGCCAGTTCGGCGAGGCGGCGGCGGTAGTCCGCCGCGCCGAGGCGACCGGCCAAACGCTCGGCGAGGAGGGCGTTCTCGACCTTGAGGGCGGGCCAGACCTGCCCGCGATCGGCCCAGTCGGCGGTGAGTTCCGGGGGAATTTCCATGACCTGCTCCAGCGTCGAAGAATTGTCGGAGAACGGAGAGCGGGCGATTCGCGTCGTGGAGCGGCGATCATCGGCACCCGAGTACCGTCTCCACCGGGGTTCCACCCATTTCCACCACCCGAACGCCACCACGAGTGCGCTGACGGCGACCAGTGCGATGCCTGTGACAATCATCCTCACTCCTCCCAACCGTCGATCGCGGTCGTGATGCGGTGAGTGTGCGCCGCCGCCGACACCGCGCGGCAGTGGAATCCGGTCCCTGCCGCATCGACGAAGGTCACCTGTTTCGAGGTCTCACGCATCACGCCGGACCGCAGCCCAACGGTCATCCTGGTAGTGCCGCACCAGCGTTCGCCCAAACCGGTCGAGCGGGAATCGAGGCCCGATGGATACCCATGGTGAGTCCGGAAGCATCGTCGTCGGTGTCGACGGCTCCGGCACCGCACTCAATGCCGCGCGGTGGGCGGCCTACCTCGCCGAGGCGCTGGACGCACCGCTCGTGATCGCCGCCGCGGGTCCGCATCGACACGGATCCCCGAACGGTGCCGAGCAGGCACGCGGCGCCGCCGAGTACGCGCTGCGCCTGGTCCGCCGCTGCGATCCGGATCTGCCGATCACCACCGAGGTCAGCGCGGAGACCGCGCACCGGGTCCTGGTCGACCGCAGTCGCGGTGCACGAATGCTGGTGGTGGGCGCGCAAACCGCCTGGGACGACCATGTGGTCGGCTCGACCACGATGGCGGTGGCCCGGCACGCGCACTGCCCCGTCGCGATCTGGCGCGGCGTCGCCGGTCGCCCCATCCCACGGAACAAACCGGTCGCGCTGGGCGTGGACGGTACCGCGCTCAGCGCCGCCGCCGTCGCACTGGGCTTCGACCTGGCCGCCGCCTTCCATGTACCGCTCACCGCCGTCCACTACTGGCCGCCCGAGCGCATCGCACCACTCGGGGCCGCCCCCGATCGTGCCCCCGCCGAACGCGCCGTCCTGACCCAGGCGCTGGCCGCACCCCGCCTTACCCACCCCGAGGTGCCGGTCACCGAACTGGCCCTGCCCGCCGTCCCCGGCCCCGCCCTCACCGAACTGAGCCACAACGCCCAACTCCTGGTCCTCGGTACCCGAGCCCGCTCCACCACCGCCGCCGCCCTGTTCGGATCGACCAGCCGCGACCTCCTGCACCACTCCGCCTGCCCGGTACTGCTCTGCCGCTGACCGCATCGTTTCCCGACCGCACTCGTCGCGAGGCACGCCACCGCGCCCACACGCTCGCCCCGCCGCCACAAGCCGCTCGCCTCGCGAGGTCGACGCCACCGAACTGCTCGAGGTGCAGCTGTGCAACTCGGTGCCCCGTTCATCCTCATCTCGCGCCTGCGCCCGGCCCTGGCCGCCTCCCCCGCGCGCCGCAAGTACACACCCGCGCGTCGTTCGATCGCCACCACACCCACACGTCGCCCGCATCGCCACCACACCCACACACCGCTCAACCGCCACCACACCCACACGTCGCTCGGTTGGCCGCCGCCACCGCGTCGCTTTACCGACGCCTCCGCCGCATGCTTCTCGGCCCGCCGCATCCCCGCCCGGCCGGTGGTGGACGCACGTCCTGTGGGTCAACCGCGCACACCCTCCGCGAGTTCGCGCACGAGCTCCCGGACCACCGCGCGTCCGGCGCTCGCGTCGGGCGCGTCGAGGGCGGCGCGCACCAGGGCGGCTCCGACGACCACACCGTCGGCGTAGGACGCGACCGCGGCGGCACGCGCGGCGTTCGTAATGCCGATGCCGACGCAGACGGGCAGATCGGTGATGGTTCTGATCCGGCGCACCAGGTCGGCGGCGGTGTCGCCGAGGGATCCGCCGGAGCCGGTGACGCCCATGAGCCCGGCGGCGTAGACGAAACCCGTTCCCACGGCCGTGATCTCACGCAACCGCTCGGTGGTGGTGTTGGGTGCGACCATGAAGACGGTGGCGACCAGCGCCTCCGCTGTCCATATCCGCATGTTCCTCGGCCGGGACCGGCCCGGTACGCGGCTCAGTCGCGCTCGGGTCCGAGGGAGATGCCGCGACTGGCCAGCCACGGCAGGGGGTCCACCTTGTCGGAGCCGTTGAGCCACACCTCGAAATGGCAGTGCGGTCCGGTGGAGAAGCCGCGGTTGCCGACCGTGGCGATCTGGTCACCGGCCAGCACCGGCTGCCCTACCGATACGGTGGTCGTATCGACGTGGCCGTAGACGGTGATGGTGCCGTCGTCGTGCAGCAGGCGCACCCACATGCCGAAACCGGAGGCGGGTCCGGCGCTGATCACCACCCCGTCCTCGACGGCGTAGATGGGCGTTCCGATCGGCGCGGCCACATCCACGCCCAGGTGCTGTGCGCCCCAGCGCATCCCGAAGCCCGAGGTGAACACGCCGTCGGCGAATTTCACGAACAGCGGCCGCAGACCCGCCGTGGCCCGCGCTTCGGCGTCGGCGGCGAAGTGCCGCCCGTGCTCCAGGATCGCCTGGAATTGCGAGAGGTCTTCCACCGGAGGGTCGTTCAGGACTTCGGGGAAGTGCGCATCGGTGCCGGTGTGCTGGGCGGGCGGCAGTCCGGCGATCTCCTGGGCGTGCACGCCGGTGTCGAGGCGTTCGCGGGCGGCGGCCTCCTGCATACCGGCCTGCGCGGCCGCGACCGCCGCGCCGAGCGCCACCGCCACCACCACGGCCCGGCCCTTCAGCGCGCCGATGGGCGAGGGTTTGCGATGTCGGCCCGGCCGCCGCGGCGTTCGGGCATGGTCCTGGGAATCCCTGAAAGCGCTGTCCCGCAACAAAACCGAACCCTCCTGCCCGACCCGCTCCACGTAGGCGTTACCGCAGCGCCCCCGCCCCTTCCCGCCACCGGTCACGCCTGACCTTGATTCGGGTGCGAGACCCTACCACCCGAACCTGTGAAGCCCGGGACCACGAATAACAGCTACCTGACCGCAATTCGACTACGGCGTACGGATAACAGCCCTGGCTGCCACTATGCTGACCACATCGACACTCCGCGGGGTTACCAGAAATTCGCCATCGGCGAGCGGGCTGACGGCGACACCGCAGCGTGGCTGGCCTTCACCGGCTGCCTGATCGCGGTGTTCATGCAGATGGTCGACGGCACCATCGTCACCACCGCCCTGCCCAGCATCACCGCGGACCTGTCGGCCTCACCGCGGGCGCAGCTGCTGGTGGTGTCGGGGTACGCGCTGGCCTTCGCATGCACCCTGCTCACCGCCGCGCGACTGGGTGAGCTGTTGGGACGGCGCAGGCTGTTCCTCGCCGCCACGGCGGCGTTCACGGCGGCCTCGGTGTGGTGCGGAATCTCGGGCAGCGCGGCCGAACTCGTCGCGGCCCGGGTGGTGCAGGGCATCGCCGCGGCCGGGATGGCGGCCCAGACCATCGCCATCGCCACCGCCAGCTTCCCGCGGGCCCGGCTTCCGCAGGTCTTCGCCGTATACGGCGCGGTGGCCGGATTCGCCGGAATGCTCGGGCCGATACTGGGCGGGGCGCTGGTCACCGCCGATCCGTTCGGACTGGGCTGGCATGCCATCTTCCTGATCAACCTGCCGCTTGGGCTCGTCACCTTCGCGCTGGCGCTGCGCTATCTGCGGCTGGGCCGCGCACCGCGGCGCGAACGGCTCGACCCGGGCGGGGCGGCGCTGTCCACCGCGAGCCTGTTCGCATTGCTCTGGGCGCTCACCGATATCCAGCAGCACGGGTGGCGGCCGGCGCCGCTGGCGCTGATCGCGGGGGCCGTGGGCGGTGTGGCCGCCTTCCTCGTACAGCAGCGGCGGGCGGCCGCACGCGGGAATCCGCTGGTGCGCTTCGACCTGTTCGCCGATCGCGGCTTCCGCCTGGGTTCCGTACTGGTGACCGTGTTCTTCGGCCTGTTCACGGCCTTCGTCTTCGCGGTGTCGATCACGCTGCAGGAGGTGCTGCGGTTCACGCCGTGGCGCACCGGGGTGCTGATGACGCCGTTCGCGGTGGGCGCCTGCGCGGGCGCGCTGGCCTCGCCGATGCTGGTGCGGCGCTGGGGAGTCCGGGTGCTGGCGGCGGGGATCATCGGCTTCGGGGTGTGCGTGGCGGTCGGTGCGGTCTACCTGTGGCTGACCGCCGGGGCGGTCTCCGTCCCGCTGGTGATCGGCCCGGTCTTCCTGGCGGGCTCGAGCATCGGCGTGTTCTGTGTACCGCTGCAACCGGTCATGCTGTCCCGGCTGGCGCAGCGGCAGCTGGATTCGGCCTCGGGTCTGCTGCCGACCATCGAGCAGATCGGCAATGCGCTCGGGCTCGCGCTGCTGAGCGCGGTGTTCTTCCGCGCGCACACGCTGTCGGGCAGTGTCGCCATGTTCACCGCCATCGCGGTGGTGGCGGTGGCCACGGGGGTGGCGACCCTCGCGCTGCCCGAACCTCCGGACCGACGCTAGGCCGCCACGCCCGCTACACGCCGAGCGCCGCGGCGAACAGCGGCCAGGAATCGTGCAGATCGTCCTGCCAGTACGGCCAGGCGTGGGTGCCGTTGCGGCGCACCACGGTGGCCGGAATGCCCAGGGCGGCCAGGCGATCGGTCAGGGAGTTGGTGCAGCTGCGCACCACCGATTCCATGCCGCCGCCGACCAGCAGCCGGTCCGCGAGGCGACCGGCGTCGCCGCCGATGGACGGATCGGTCAGAGTGTCGTGCACCCCGGCCCCACCGTTACCCGACGAGAT
This sequence comes from Nocardia otitidiscaviarum NBRC 14405, assembly GCF_000308635.1. Lineage (GTDB taxonomy): Bacteria > Actinomycetota > Actinomycetes > Mycobacteriales > Mycobacteriaceae > Nocardia > Nocardia otitidiscaviarum. The sequence continues at coordinate 74,538 of NZ_BAGD01000084.1, forward strand.
GTAGAGCGCCACACCGCGCAACCGCTCGGCATTGACCACCGGATCGTGCGCCGCCCAGGCCGGATGGTCGCCGCCACCCCACATATTGTCGGCGTTCGCGCCGAACAGCCGCAGCTGCGAGTGCACGTACGCGCGGGCCAGCGGGTCACTGGTGCGCGGGCATCCGCTGTAGGAACCCACGGCCTGATACCGGCCCGGGGCCTCGATGGCCAGGTTCAGCGCCGAGGTCGCCGACATGGAGGTGCCCGCGACGGCATTGCGGCCGGTCATGTCGAAGTGGTTCTCCAGCAGCGGCGGCAGTTCGTCGATGAGGAAGGTGGACCACTTGTTGCGGCCCAGGACCGGGTCGTCGGCGACCCAGTCCGAATAGTAGGAGGCGTGTCCGCCGATCGGCTGAATCACATTGACCGGTTTGTCGGCGAAGAACTGCGCGACATCGGTGCGATTGGTCCACGGACCGCCCGTTTCGCCGCCGTCGACGGCATTGAGCAGATACAGCGCGGGCGCGGGATGCCCCGGATGCGATACCCATACCGGAATGGTCCGATTCATGGCGGCCGAATAGACGACGACTTCGAATTGCCGCCCGCCGAGGGGACGCACCTCGACGATCACGGATCCGGGATCCGCGGTAGCGGGTATCGGCAATAGCACAGCGAATACGGCGAACAGGACAACCAGACAGCGCGTGAGCCGGTGCATGACTGGGAGTATCCCTTGTTCGAGACCGATTGTGTGTGATCAACGGGCATGTTCGTCGGCCGAATGCACGCGCAGATCGGTGATATCGCCCGCCGCCTGGCCGGACACCAGCATTCGCTCAGCGACCGCCCACCGCAGTGTGCGCGGCAGATCCGGGGCAAATCGGGTGAAGTACGCGTAGAGCCAGTCGGTTCGGGCCACCAGGAAGGGAAAGTCGGTGCTCATCATCGGACGCAGCACCAGCATGGGCACCGGGGCGTCGAGTGGATGGAAGTCTCGATTCCACAGTCCCGGTACGGGGCAGCCGGGATAGAACTGTCCCAGCATCAGCCCCTGCCCGACGATCTCGGTCTTGCGCGCCGCGTGCACGGCGTCGATCAGGTCGTGGCGGGTCAGGTCCGGAAAGAGCGTGATGAGGGTCGAACGCGCCGTCTCGGACGGGTTCTCCTGTCGCAGCGCACGATACACCTCGAAGGCGTCGTCGAGCACACGGTGCATCCGCTCCTCGGTCAGCCCGTCCCCGCCGGATGCGCAACCGGCCCACACCACCTGCCGATCGGCACTGTGCCGCACGAAGGGGCACACCGGTCCGGGACGACCCAGTTCGGGATGCGGCTGGGTCAGATGATCGGCCATCCAGCCGACCAGCGCGGCGGCGGCCGGACCCTGCCGCTCCCAGGCCTCGGGATCGGCGTACACATTCCACCAGTGCACGCCCGAGCGTGGCCCGCTCCTCATCGGGAGTCCGCACCGTCGAGGTGAGCGGCCAGTATCGGACCGATGGCCGCGACGACGTCGGCATTGCACAGTTGCGCGTGGGTGGCGTCCACGGGGTGTTCGACGAGCGCGCCGGTGACGTGCAGACGCCACATCCGCGCGTCGAGTCCGGCGGTCATCCCGCGGGTCGCCGAGAAGTACAGCAGGTCGCCGTCGAAGACACCGGGACGGTAGCCATGCGACAGGCGGACGCCGTCGACATAGCCGCGATGCAGGCGGGTCAGCTGATCGGCGGTCAGGCCGGTGCCGAAAGAAGCAGCGGCGGAGGCTAATTCGGCAGCCGCTTCGGCGGCGGTGAGATCGGGGAGTTCGTCGGCGTCCTCGGGTTCGTCGCCGAGCAGATGGGTGAGCAGATCGCGCATGCGCGGCACCGGCGGTGGCGGCATGTCGTCGGGGAAGTCGATGCTGTCGAGCATGGCGAGGGTGGCGACGTCCGCCCCGCGCGCCCGCAGCCGCACGGCGACCGCGTGCGCGATCTGCCCACCCAGCGACCAGCCCAGCAGGTGATAGGGGCCGTCCGGCGACACCCGCACGATCTCGGCCGCATACCCGTCGGCCAGTTCGTCGACGGTCGCTCCGGCGCGCGGTTCACCCGACAGGGTCAGCGCCTGCAACCCGTAGACGGGGCGGTCGGGAAGCTGCCGGGCCAGGCCGGAATAGCACCAGGCCAGCGGGACCGCGGAATGCACGCAGAACAGCGGCGGCCGGGTGCCGCCGCGACGCAGGGTGAGCACCGCGCCGAGCGCGTCGTCGGTGGCGGTGCCGCCCTCGTGCTCGTCCAGGCGGGCGGCCAGTTCCCGTACGGTCGGGGCGGTGTAGAGCCAGCGCACGGTGACCGGCAGACCGGTGGCGGCGGCCAGATCGGCCGAGAGTGCCACGCCCAGCAGGGAATCGCCGCCCAGCTCGAAGAAGTCGTCGTCGAGACCGACGCGCTCGGCTCCGGTGATCGCCGCGAACCGTTCGGCGACGAGTCGCTGGGACTCCGATTCCGGTGTGCGATAGGGCCGCTGCGGCGTCGGCGGTGGGGGCAGCGCGGAGCGGTCCACCTTGCCGTGCGCGGTCACCGGCAGCTCGTCGAGCTCGACCAGTTGCGCGGGAATCAGTGCGGCGGGCAGCAGTTCGCGCAGCCGCCCGAGAATGTCGGCGTGGTCGAGCCGGAGTCCGGGGGCGGCCACGATATAGCCGATCAGCCGGATACCGCCCGGCCCGTCGTGCGCGGTGACCGCCGCCTGCGCGATGTCGGGCAGGGCGGTGAGCGCGGCCGCCACCTCCGCCGGTTCCGCGCGGCGGCCGCGCACACTCAGCTGATCGTCGGCGCGACCGAGGAATTCGAGCGCACCGTCGGCCGTCACCCGCACCAGGTCGCCGGTGCGGTAGACGCGGTCCCCGTCGCCGAACGGATCGGCGACGAAACGCTCGGACGTCGCTCCCGGACGGCCGAGATACCCCTGCGCCACGCCGGGTCCGCCCAGGTACAGCTCACCGTGCCCGCACGGCGGTGCCGGACGCACCCGCTGGTCGAGAATCAGTGCCCGCACTCCCGGCAGCGGCGGCCCGATCGGCACCGGACCGTCGGCGGTGAGCGCCCCCGATTGGGTTGCCATGACCGTGGTTTCGGTGGGGCCGTAGCCGTTGAACAGTCGCAGCGCCGGACCCCAGCGCCGCACCAGCTCGGCCGGGCAGGCTTCACCGCCCACCACCGCCACCCGCAGTAGCGGAACCTGTTCCGGAGTGATGGTCGCCAAAACCGCCGGGGTGGTGAGGAAGTGGGTGATGGCGGCCCGGTGCAACAGTGCGGCCAGATCGGGCCCGGCCACCACGGCGGGCGGTTCGATCACCAGCCGGGCACCGGCGGCGAAGGCGGCCAGCAACTCCAGCAGATGCGCGTCGAACGACGGGGCATGCGCATGCAGGACGCGCGAATCCCGCTCCACCCCATAGTGTTCGACAATGTGGTCGGTGAGTGGACCGAGCCCGCGGTGGGTGACGACCACCCCTTTCGGAGTGCCGGTGGTGCCCGAGGTGTAGATGAGGTACGCCGGATGATCCCGGCGCAGCGGCCGGATCCGGTCGGCGTCGGTGACGGGCGCGCCCGATCGCCGCCGCACCCGCGCGACCGTATCCGAATCGTCGAGAGCCAGCCAATCCGGTCCCGACGGCAACACATCGCGCGCGGATGCCACCGTCAGCCCTTGGCGCGCACCGGAATCCGCCACTACGGTCGCCAGCCGCCGCACCGGATCGTTCGGGTCGACGGGTGCGAACGCCGCTCCGGTCTTCGCCACCGCCCACAGGGCGAGCACCGACTCGGCCGATCGCGGAATCGCCACCACGACGACAGTGCCCGGCCCCGCGCCGGATTCGATGAGTTCCCGCGCCCACCGCGACGACAACCGATCCAACTCGCGATACGTCCACGCACGGTCACCGTCCTCGACCGCGACCGGATCAGACCACAGACACACAGCCCGGTGGGCCGCCTCAGCACCGGCGCGGCCCGGCATCTCCCCAGCACCGTCGACAGGGACGCACGCCGCTCCGTCAGCACCGAGGAAACCACGCGCATCCCGGTCACCTCCGACCGGACCGCGCGCCACCGCGCCGCCCACGAGGCCCTGCCCATCCCCTCCGCCCCCGGCTGGACCGCGCTCGCCCGCGCCGCTCCCGACGGAGTCGCGCACGTCCTCGGCACCCCGAGCATCCCCCGCCGCGGCTGCGCCGGGAACCGCGTCCCCTCCCGCATCGTCATCGATCAGACCGGCGCGCAGGAGATCCGGAAGCAGACGATCGGCGCGAATCGCCTCCGGCGTCGGGAGCACGGGCTCCGGATCCAGGCTCCGCACCGGCCGTCCCGGGTCGGTGAGGAAGCGGTCGAGATACTCCAGGAATTCCCGATGGTGCGCGGCCAGGGCGTCGGCGGAGTACAGCTCCGGATTACCCTGCATGCCAACGGTGATGGAGCGATCGTCGGGGCCGAGCTGGTAGCCGTTGACCAGCAGGTCCTCCACCGGTCCGAGCGCCAGCAGGTGCACGTGCGCGGTGAGCGCGCCCATGCGCAGGGGTTCGGTGGCGCCGAGCATGTTCACCACGGGGCCGAAACCGCCTCGTACGGTGTGGTTCTCGCCGCGGTCGCGCTGGATGTCCTCGTAGCGGTAGCGCTGATGCCGCAGCGCCCCCACCAGTCGCGCCCGCACCCGCTCGACCGCCTCCGCCACGGTGGCGTCGCGGAAGTCGCCGATTCGCAGCGGAACCACATTGGATACCGATCCGGCCGACCGGCGCAGCGCCGCGGTCGGCCGCGCTGCCACCGGCAGCGAGAGCAGCACCTGGTCCGACCCGGTCATGGCGGCCAGGTAGCAGGCGAAGGCCGCGATGGCGAGTTCGGGGAAGGTGTAACCGCCCTCCCGGAAGACGGTGAGCCGATCCGCCGTGGACGGTGGCAGCGTGGCCGCCACCCGGTGCGGCGGTCGCGGCCGGGTGGCCGCGCGGCCCGCCAGCCGCACCGGTTCGCCCAGGCCCGCCACCTGTTCGGACCAGTATTCCCGGTCGGCGCGGGCGCGGGGGGAATCCGCGTAGGACCGCTCCGCTTCCAGTAGCTCGGCGATGGTCAGCGGGCCGTGCGGTGTATGCGCCGACGGCGCGGACACGTCCTCGGCATCGTCGGCGGCGGCGTACAGCTCGACCGTCCGGCGCAGCAGCACCGCCGCGCCGATACCGTCCAGCACGATGTGATGGCTGCGCAGATACAGCAGATGCGTATCGGGCTGCACCCGCAGCAGCGTGGCGACGGTCAGCGCATCGGTCTGCAGATTCAGCGGCGCGGTGTGGTCGCGCTCCATCCGCTCCCGGGCGACCGCGACCGGGTCGGCGTCTGCGGTGAGGTCCGCGTAGCCCATCGGCGCGAAGGCGTCCGGATCCAGGAACTGCCGGGGATGGCCGTCCACGATCCGGAACCGCACGTGCGGGGACTGCAACTCCCACGCCGCCCGCGCCGCGCACTCGCGCAGCCGCTGTTCGCGCAGCGGTCCGCGCAGCTCCAGGTACATGGCGACGGTATTGGGCACCTCCGGGTACAGCTGCTGTGCCACCCACCACCGCAATTGGGCCACCGACAGCGGCAGGTCGGGCGGCGCGACCCGGGGTGTCGCCGCGGCGGACCGTGGCAGCTCCACATCTCCATCGGCTCGCGCCAACGTGCCTCCTCACCCCCGAGCAGCAGTGTTCGAACCGTCCCGCTGGCAACCTACGGCATGGACCGGCCGCGACCGGGGAGGAACCGCCGTGCCGCTCCGGTTCGGGTGGAGTCGCGTGGGTCAGGTGACCTGGCGGTCGAGGAACGGTGTCGGTTGCGCGACGGAACGGTGGAGTCACCGCACGTCGGCGCGTCTGCGGGCGCGCCGTGCTCGATGCTGGCGCGGAGACGGACCCGACGATGGGGAGGTGCGCGGTGGGAGTGCGACGGCGTGAGCTGCTGGTCGGGCTGGCCGGTGCGGGCGGGCTCGCCCTCGCGGGGTGTGCCCGACCGCCGGAACCGGCACCGCCGCCGGTGCCCGCCGCCATCGGCTTCGATCCGCCACCGGATGCCCGCGATGTCGACGCCCGCTCCCCCGGCCGGGTCACGGTCACCGACGGCACCGTGCGCTCGGTGGAGTGGATCGACGAGACGGGCCGCCCGCTGCCGGGCGCACCGGCACCCGACAACCGTTCCTGGACGAGCACGGAACCGCTCGGCTACGGCCACATCTACACCGTGCGGGCGGTGGCAGACGGCGCCACCGGCGCGGTCACCGCCACCGCGACCTGCGCCACGGTGGTGCCCGATCGACTGGTGGACGTCTCGCTGCGCTCCGGAAATCTGGTCGAGCTCGCCGAGAACGACGTCTACGGTGTCGGTTTCGTCCTCGCCGCCCGTTTCGACGAGCCCGTGGACCGCGCGGCCGCCGAACGCCACCTGCGCGTGATCACCGAACCGGCCGTCACCGGCGCCTGGTACTGGCTCGACGACCGCAACGCGCACTGGCGGCCCGAGCACTACCACGCGCCCGGCACCCGGATCACCGTCGCCGCCGACCTCTTCGGCGCGCCGCTCGGCGACGGCGCGTACGGCCTGCGCGATCAGCGAGTGTCGGTGCACATCGGTCCCGCCCACGTCGCCATCGCCGACGATGTCACCAAACAGATCGAGGTCTTCGACAACGGCGCCCTGGTGCGCACCATGCCGACCTCCATGGGCATGGGTGGCACCGCGGTGGTCGGCGGTACCGTGCTGTCCTTCTGGACCCGCCCCGGCACCTATACCGTGCTGGACCGCCACCACCCGGTGACCATGGACTCCTCCAGCTACGGCCTGCCCGTCAACTCCCGCCTCGGCTACCGCTCGACCATCGACCACGCGGTCCGCATCAGCCACGACGGCATCTTCGTCCACGCCCTCGCCGACAGCATGTGGGCACAGGGCAATACCAATGTCTCCCACGGCTGTCTGAACCTCTCTCCCGCCGACGCCGCCTGGTTCTACGACTTCGTCGTCCCCGGCGATGTCGTGGAGGTCCGCAACACCGGCGGCGACCCCCTCGACATCTGGCAGGGCGGCGACTGGACCATCCCGTGGCCGCACTGGCTGCGTGGCGGCGCGAGCGCCTGAACGCTACCCCGCCGCCGCGGCCACGAACGCGGCGACCTCGCGCGGCCTGGACACCAGGGCCGCGTGCGAGGCGTCGATCTCGGCGGCGTGCGCACCCATGCGGTCGGCCATGAAGCGTTGGGAGGCGGGTGGAATCGCCCGATCCGCGGTCGAGATCAGGTATCGGGTCGGGGTGCTCGACCAAGCGGGCGTGCCGGAGGGTTCCAGATTCGCCGCGACGGCCAACGACCGCTGGTGCGCGAGCATCCGCGCCGCCGTGGCCGGGTCCACGTCCTGGGCGAACACCTCGTGGAAGCTGTCGGCCGCTATGGTGGCGTCGATGTTCTTCCCGGCCACGCCGTTTCCGTCGTCGACCACCCCCACCTGGAGCACCGGCGGCAGCAGCCGGCTGCCGGGGAACCGGATCGGGTCCAGGGCGAGCTGGTTGACCTCGCCCGACGCCGGGGCGAAGGCCGCGATGTAGACCAGCGCGGTCACCTCGGCATCGTGGATCTGGGTGATGACCGAGCCACCGTAGGAATGCCCGACCAGCACCACGGGCCCGTCGATGGTGTCCAGGGTCCGCTGGATCGCGGCGGCATCGTGGGCCGGTCCGCGCAGCGGATTGTCCGGCACCACCACGCGATGGCCGTCCGCCCGCAGTTCCGCGGCGACGGCGTCCCAACTGGTGGTGTCGGCGAACGCCCCGTGCACCAGCACGAAGGTCGGCGCGGGTGCGGCGGTAGCGGGTCCGGCGGCCGCCACCGGCGCGAGGGCGAGAGCGAGGGCGAGCAGCGGTGCGCGCGAGGAACGGGTCGGCTTTCTCATGATCTCCTCGATTCGGACGAAGCGGATTCAGACGAAGCGCTGCACGAAACGCAGTGCGGTATCGCAGACTTCGCGCCATCCGGCGTCGATGGTGAGCGAATGGCCGCGGCCGGGTATCTCCACGATCTCGGTGACGGCGTGCGCATTGCGCACCTGCCGTTTGTAGGCCGCGTGCGTGATCGCCCACGGCACCGTATTGTCCTTCTCCCCCGAGATCAGCAGCAGCGGACCGCGTTCGGGGCCGGTGCTGTCGACCTTGGCCTCGGTCCACGGATTGAGGTTGGCGGCGGCCGCCTGGAACAGCGGTGCGCCCGGGGCGGGTACGGCGAAGGTCTCGTACAACTGCTTCGCCTCCATCTCGTCGACGGCATTGGCGAAGGAGTACCGGAACTGGTCGAAGGTCAGCGGCACCGCACGATGCCGGTTGGCCGGATTGGTCAGCACCGGCGCGGCGGCGCGCAGCGACGAGATCGGCAGCGGCAGCACGCCTTGGAACGGCGCGGGGTCGATGGCCACCGTCGCCGCCGACAGCCCGCGCCCCGCGAGTATCTGGGCCAGCAGGCCGCCGAAGGAATGTCCGATCACCACCGGGGTGCGCCGCAGCTCCCCGATCAGGGCGGCGAGGTGGTCGGCGACGTGCCCGACGGTCTTGCCCGCGAAGGTCTCCGGATGCGCGTTGGCCTCCGCCACGGTCTCGGGATCGTCGGGCCAGCCCGGCAGCACCGGCGCGTACCCGGCGGCGCGGAACACCTCGGCCCACCGGTCCCAGCTCGACGGCAACAGCCACAGCCCGTGCACGAACACCGCCGGTACGCGTCCGGTCGCGTCGGCCCGCTGCAGCTGCTGGATATCGTGCTCGCTGAACATTATTCGGCGTCCTCTCCGCGCAACGCGGCATGCAGGAAGGCGATGGCCTGACCGATGGCGGCCACGGCGGCATGGGTGTCGCGCAGGGCGTTGAGCATGACGAAGTCGTGGATGATGCCGCCGTAGCGCACCGCGGTGACGGGTACGCCCGCCTCGCGCAGCTTGTCGGCGTATGCCTCGCCCTCATCGCGCAATACATCGGCCTCGGCGGTGATGACCAACGCGGGCGGCAGCCCGGCCAGCTGTTCACGGGTGGCGCGCAACGGGGAGGCGGTGATCTCCGAGCGCTGCGCCGGATCGGCGAGGTACTGGTCCCAGAACCACTCCATGGCATCGCGGCGCAGGAAGTAGCCGGTGGCGAACTGCCGGTAGGAGCCGGTGTCGAAGGAGGCGTCGGTCACCGGGTAGAACAGCACCTGCGCGGCCAGCTCGGGTCCGCCACGCTCCTTGACCATCAGGGTCAGGGCGGCACTCATATTGCCGCCCACCGAATCACCCGCGACGGCGATGCGGCCGGTGTCGAGGCCGCGCTCGGCGCCGTGCTCGACGACCCAGCGCAGCGCGTCGAAGTTCTCGTGCACGGCGATCGGGTAGCGGGCCTCCGGCGAGCGGCTGTAGTTCACGAACACCACCGCCGCGCCGACCCCCTTCGCCAGCTCGCGCGCGAGCCGGTCGTGGGTGTGGTCGTTGCCGAAAACCCAACCGGCCCCGTGGATGTAGAGGATCACCGGCAGCGGGCCGGGCACGTCCGTGGGCCGGAAGATGGTCAGATCCGGCGCGGTGACCACCTCCCGCTCGGTGCCGGGCACCGGCACCTGGGGTGACTGCACCTCGTCCACGGTCTTGCGGCCCTCGATCGGCCCCAGGTCGAACAGATACGGCGGGTTGGCGGTGGCCTCGACGAATGCCTGCGCCGCCGGTTCCAATACGGGCTTGCTCACGGTTGTCCTCCGGACTCGTAGTGCTCCTGCGCACTCCACGATCCGCCGCCGCGACCGCGTTCGAATCCTTGGCGGACCCTAGTCGTGAGCGGCCCCCGGCACCCGCAGCTATGTTGTGACCATGGTGCTGCGTGGCCGGAAGGCCGAGCTCGGTGAGCTGGAGGGGTTGCTGAGCCGCGCCGAATCCGGGCTCAGCGGTGTGCTGGTGCTGGAGGGCCCGGCCGGTATCGGCAAGACAGCGCTGCTCGAGCACGCCGTCACCATCGCGACCACGGTGCGCGTCACCCGGGTGGCCGGGGTCGAGGCCGAACAGGATATGGGCTTCGCGGGACTGCACCGCCTGCTGCTGCCGTTCCTCGGCGAGCGCGGACGGCTGCCCGGACCGCAGCCCGACGCGCTGGAGACCGCCTTCGGCATGTTGACCGCCGCCGCACCGCCGGATCTGTTCCTGGTGGGGCTGGCCGCGCTGTCCCTGCTCGCCGACGCCGCCGCCACTCGACCGTTGCTGGCGGTCTGCGATGACGCCCACTGGTTGGATCGAGAATCCTTGCGGGTCTTGGGATTCGTGGCCCGGCGGCTCGATGCGGAGGGCGTGGTGCTGTTGTTCGGTGTGCGCGAGCACACCACGGGTGAGGCCGCACTGGCCGGCCTGCCCACCCTGCGACTCGACGGTCTGGCCCACAGCGACGCGGCCGAACTCCTGGATGCCGAACTGCGCACCGCGGTGGACGGGGTGATCACCGCTCGCCTGCTCCGGGAAACCGCTGGAAACCCCTTGGCTATCCTGGAATTGGCGCGCGGTCTGGGCGGGGGCACCCCGGTGGAGCCCGGCCTGGGTGACCATCTGCCGTTGGATCGGCGACTGGAAACGCGTTTCCTCCAGTTGGTTCGACGACTCGATGCCACGGGCCAAGACCTGCTGCTGGTGCTCGCGGCCGACGCCGGTGATCGCACCGCCTTCCGCCGTGCGACGCGCACGCTGACCGGGGCGGATCCGGTCGCCATCGACACCGCCCTGCACCACGCGCAGCGCGCGGAGCTGATCATCGCCGACACAGGCACGGCCCTACCGGTTTTCCGGCATCCACTGATTCGTTCTGCCGTCTACAACGGCGCGGCGGCGGATCGGCGGCGCGCGGCCCACGCCGCATTGGCCGCCGCCACCGACCCGTCCCGCGATGCCGCCCGGCATGCCTGGCACCGAGCCGCGGCGGCCCCCGCGCCCGATGAAACCGTTGCCGCCGCACTGGAATCGGCCGCGGCCGGGGCGCGCGAACGCGGCGGCCATCTGGCG
>NZ_BAGD01000083.1 GCF_000308635.1 Nocardia otitidiscaviarum NBRC 14405
GTCCCGCCGCTCGCGAGCACCGTCGTCGTCCCGGCGCCGCTCCGGGGCACCGTCCTCCCCACGCCGCCGCTCCCGACCCGAGACCTCCGCCTCCCGACGCTCCCGCCCCGAGGTACCGCCCCGCCGCCCCTCCCGCCGCGCGGCCTCCTGCTCCCGACGCTCCCGTCCGGACTGCTCACTCCCACGCCGATCACGCACAGCGGCCTCCACCTCTCGATGCCCACGACGCTCCCCCACCCGCCCCGAGCCTTCATCCCCCAGCCCCTCGCCCCCGACAGCCACGGCCGCACGCACCTCGGAACCGGCCACGTCACCGACCGTCGCGCGCGCTTCGGAACGGGCTACATCAGCCACCATCTCGTGCGCCTCGGGACTCGAACCGCCGTCCACCGCCTGACGCACACCGGAGCCGGAAGCGCCAGCCACCGCCCCCTGTGCACCGGAGCCGGGGACATCAGCCACCGCCCCACGCGCACCGGTCTGGGACGCGTCGGCCGCATGCTCGGAATCGGAGGCGAATTCGCCCTGTCCACGCCGAATCATCCCGGACTCCCGGCACTCTCGGACGGAAACCTCCGCCCCACCCGCCGGCTCACCATCGCGCGGTCGCCGAACGGCGCGTGTGTCCGCGCGGTCCGCGAGGTCCGCGCCAGATGAACTGAGCTCCTGCCCGTCATGACCACGGCGCACCGACTCCGCATCGTGGCGCTCGCGACCGGCAGATTCAGCATCAGCACGCTCACGATCGGCAGGCTCGGCATCACCGCGCTCACCACGGGCAGGCTCGGCATCACGACGTTCGGGACCGGCAGGCTCGGCATCACGCGGGCGACCGGCACGTGCAGCATCACGGTGGCTGTCGTGTGCCCTCGGTTCCGGGGTAACCACGGCCTCACCGGATGTGCCACTCGCCGCCGGTTCCATATCGGGTACCGCAGCGTCACGCTCGTCAACGCCGGAGCCGGTTACCGCGGTGCCCCGCGCGGCCGCACCGTGCGCGTGCCCCGGATTCGCACCGCCCGCACTCTCGTCCGGTGCCGCAGTGGATGCCACCGCCGCGCCAGCCGAAGCCTCTGCGGCACCGGCGGATTCCGCGTCGGGAGTACACCGACGTTCCGACCGCACGACCTCCGCTTCCGATTGGGTCGCATTCGGTCGTGCGCCCGTGCCGCGCGCATGCGCCTCGCCGTGAGCTGCGAAATTCGCTCCCGCACCGCCCGTCGCGAGTTCCGCGCGCCGACGGGGCTGTGCGTCGTCACCGCTGCGGGTGTCACGCGAGGCGCTCGCGGGGTTCGTGGTGTTGGCGGCGTTCACAGCGCTGGCAGTGTCCGCAGCGAAGGTGCGTTCGGTCCCGTCGCGGCCGCGCTCCCTACCGGGTGAGACCACTCCGCGTCGGGTCGGGCCGCCGGAGAGCGCCGCGCTGCCCGGTGTGGCTCCGGATGAGGGTGCCGCTCCCCCGTCGGTTTCCGACCACGGGCGCATATCGGATTCGCCGCCCGCAGCGGGTTCGTCGTCGTCCCACAGGGTCGGTGGGCTCAGCTTTCCACGCCGGGATGGGGCGGCGGTTGCGTCGGGGGCGCCGGCGGCGGGGTTCGACGCCGCTCGCGCGCTCTTCGCGGGCCGATGCGACGGTGCCGCCTCGGAGGTGTCCGCGCCACTCGGTGCCATCGGATCGGAGGCGGTGTGTTTGTGCACCGTTCCGGTGCTGTCGCCGCGCTTGCGGTCGGTGGCCGGGGTCGCCGGGGCATGGGCGCTGGCGCGATCCGCCATGCTGGGCGAATTCGGTTCGGCCGCACCGGATTCAAGCTCATCGCGCGGCACTCGCGCCGTATTGCCGGAAGCGCTCCGCTCTCGCCGGGAAGCCGGAGCCGCCGCGACCCGTCGCCCCACGGTGCCGGCGGCGGCTTCCGCCTCGGCATCATGGCTGTGCTCGGCCGCCCCGACGTCCGCGCCGCGCTCGTGCTCGTGCTCACCCGGGAGCCGATCCACCGATGCGTGCCTGTCCGTACCCGCCGCCGCGTGGAGGTCCGCTGATTCCGTTGCCGCGCGGACATGTTCACCGGCCGCGACGTGTCGCTCGGGCCCGTCCGCCGCGTCCGTCGCGGCCGGAACGTCGCCGATGGTGTGCCCCCGTTTGCCCGGGCGCGCCTGCCCGGGGCCGATGTCGGCCGTATTCCGGGTGTGCTCCCGCGTGGCCGGTCGGGTCGCATCACCGACTGCTGTCGCATCGGCGCCTGCGTGCCCGGGTCGGCCCGCGTGCGGCGGGCCGAATTCCTCGGCGGCCGTGCCGGACTCGCCCGTCTCGGGCGACGGATACAGGGCCGGGTCCTGCGGCTCGGACTTGCGGGCGGAACGCCTCGGCAACAGGGCGCGCCGAACGCGCGCCAGACGTGATTCGGGATGTGTCGCGGATGTCTCGGCGGACGCCTCGGACGAATCACTCAGCGGCCGTGCCGGACTCGCCGCCGGCCGCGCGGGGGCCGCCATACCTCCCGGGTCCCCGGCGGCAGACGCCTCAGCACGGCCCGGTCGTCCAGCGGTCACGCCGCCACGCGCCGCAGCACGGTCACGCCGCGGGCGTGCCGCAACACCGTCACGCGCTACGCGTTCGGACCCGGCGTTCTCAGGCGCCACATGTGCCGAACCGGCGTTGTCCGACGCGACGCGCGCGGCCATCGCGTCATCACCTACCCCAGATCCGGCTGTCGCGGCATCGCGCGCCGCGCGTCCGAACACCGCATCACGCGCCCCACGTCCGGACACCGCAGCATCACGGGCCGAACGCGCGGACGTCGGGTCGGTCCGCGGCGAGGGGGGCTTCGCGCGGTCACGCCTTCCCTCCCCGGCCATCGCAGCGTCGCGCGCACCCGTATCGTCGCGCGCTCCGCGCGAAGGGGCCGAGCCGTCTCGTGGGGAGCGCTCCGGTGGGGCGGCGTCACGGGCCGTCCTTCCGCGCTTCGCGGGGCCAGCGTCTCGCGGGGCACGTGCCACTTCGCGCGGACCTGGCCTCGCATCGCGCGGAGCGGACACCGCATCGGGCGCAGCCGACCGCACGTCAGGCCCAGCCGACCCCGCCTCACGCGCAGCCGACCTCGTAGTGCGAGTGGGAGCGGCGGCGGGTTCGGTTCGGCCGTTGGGGTCGGCGGGACCACGCACGGGGCGGCCGGAATCAGGGGTGCGGCGTTCTCGGGACTTCGGTGTGGCGAGGTCCGAGGTGGCTGGGTTCGAAGTGGCTGGGTTCGAAGTGGCTGGGTTCGAAGTGGCTGGGGCGCTGACGGATTCGCGGCGGGCCGGGTCGCGGGGGACGGCGCGGGCGCCCGCGGCGGCTTCGCGGGCGCGTTCGCGTTCCAGGGCCTCGGGGTCGGCGGGGGGCTCGCGGCGGAGCAGGCGGCGGTCGGGCAGGGTGCCGCGGCGGGGGCGTTCGTGGTCGCGGCGGCGGGGCTGGCCCTGGCGGAGGTCGGCGGGTTCCGACGGCGCGCGGTCCCGGGGCGTCTCCGCGGGTTCCACGGGGAGGCTGGGGATGTCGCGGCGACCGCCGCGCCGGGTGGGCGCGGCATCGCGTTCGCGGACGGGTGGTTCGACGTCACGGGCCATGGTGGATTACCCCACAAGCGCTTTCGGGATGGTGGCGTGCTCCGGCAGGATGACGCCGCAGCCGAGCGAGGCCGCGAACGCGGCCGCCTGGTAGCGGTAGCAGCGCCGGATCTTCAGTCGGGCCTGGGTGGACAGGTCGCGGGTGATGGCCTCGATCCGCGGCAGGTCACCGCGCAGCGGCTCGGTGATGGTGACCAGCGCGCCGAATCGGGTGACACCGTGTCCGCGCGCCTGCTCCTCGCGCGCCTGCTGCGTCGCGCCGACCCGCAGCGTGGCCGCCGCCGACACCACGCCGCGCTCACTCTGCTGCGCGACCAGCGCGTTCTTGTAGTCGTCGTCCACGATCTGGGCGGCGTCACCGGCGGAGTGCGGCCGGTACACGATGGCGATGCGCTTGCGCGGCACCTCGGGATTCGGTGCGAGCAGCCGTTGCAGCACCCGCTCGTCCACCGCACCCTCGGGCGCGGTGTCCATCTCCCAGGTGACCGACCGGCCGCCGTCGTGGATGAAGTGATCCCAGCGCTCCTCGTGCGACACCGGCCCGGCATCGGCCCAGTCCAGCCCGTGCCCACCGGGTTCGCCCGCCGCCACCTCCAGATCCGCCTGCGCGGCCGGATCGTAGCTGCGCCGGATGAAGGAGATCACCTCGTCGGCCGACATGGGTTGCGCGCGCACCCCGGCCTCGGCCAGCGCCGCGCAGATGCCGGGCAGGCGGCGGCCGATCTCGACGGCTTCCTCCGCGGGATTCTTGCGCCGCTCCGCCGTGGTGGCCTTGAACGTGATGGCCACGCGCGGCAGCAGCTGCACCCGCTCCTGCGGCAGTTCGGTGGCCAACTCGTACATCACCTGCTGCGCCAGATCGGGCGCTTCGGGCCGGGTGATGGCGGAAACCTCGGTGAGCAAACGGTTTCCGGTCTCGGGGACGGTGTCGATGACGGGCACCACCGCGACGATGTCGGAGGTCTGCCCCAGTGAGGCCAGGAAGGTGCCCCACGCCGACACCCAGCGGTCGATGACCGGCTGGTCGACCGCCTCGTGCCCCTGCGGCCAGGCGCGCAACACCACCGTGTACTGCCCGAATTGCGGTAGGTGGATCATGCCGAAGCTGTAGCCGCCCGCGTCGATGCCCTCGTAGAGCCGCGACGGGGCCATCAGGCCCGGCAGGCGGGTGACGCCGCCCGGAATCCGGGAGAACCGGCCGCCGCGGTACACATGCTCACCCTTGCTGCGGCCACGCAACCAATGGAACATCATCAATCCGTTCTCGTATCCGGAGCGGCCCCCCGTCCGCCAGACCAGTGGAACCATCACGACCAGACCGAATCCCGCCACCACGAACGCGGGTTTCGGCCCGGCGACGAGCGCGGTCAGCAGCGCGGTGATGACGACGGCGAAGCCGACCACGGTCTCGCCCCAGCGCAGGCCGAACAGGCCCGCGCTGCGCGGCTTCTGCCACAGCCCGTAGGCGCGGCGCTCGTAGCTCTCGGTGGTGGTCATCGCGGAATGGTGCTCCTGCCGAGGTCGGGTGAACGGTTCGTCCAGCGGTCACCGGCCATATCGCCCATGGCGGTTTCGGCGCGGTTGGCTCCGGCGGTTGCGGATCGCATGGACGCGACCCGGCCCGCCACTCGGGACGCACCGGACGGTACGCCTGCCTGCCCGCCGCCCTGGGGATTGCCCGCCGCGGCCCCGCCACCACCGCGCGGCGGCGGTGTCGGCCGCGGTCCGCCCCCGCCGCCTCCGGGTCGCGGTCCGCCGCCTCCGGTTCCGCCCGGCGGCTTGCCGCCACGGTTCACATATCCGGCGGTGCCGGGTGCGGCGGTGGACTTCACCGCCACCGCGCGGGACCCGACCGCGCCCAGGGCGGCGACGCCGACCAGGGTGCCGGTGGTGGCGGTCAGACCCGAACCGCCGCTGCCGACGATGGACACCGCCGGGGTCACCAGCCGCATGAGCACCGGCAGCACGAACGCGGCACTGCACAGCAGCACGATGGCGACCAGCATGCGCTGCGCCTGGTCGGCGTCCGGCAGCCCCGCGGTGGTGGTGAGTTCGTCCACGTGCCCGGCGGTGGTGAAGGCGATCATGTAGACGATGGCCGCCACCGGTTTGTAGAGCATGAAGGCGATGATCCACGCGATCAGGCGCGGATACGCCTGTTTGCCGGTATTGGTCCCGGAGGAGGCCGCGGCCAGCGGCAGGACGCCCGCCGCCACCACGAGCAACCCCTGTCGCACGATGGCGAGCACGATCTGCGCGAGCGCCCCGAGCAGGCCGACGATGGCGATGATCAGCACCAGGCCCGGCGAGAACGCTTGCAGCTTGGCGGTTTTCACCATGAGTTCGGCGAGGTTCTGCGCGTTGCCGTCGGTGGCGTCGTTGATCACCCACTCGGAGAAGCGATCCGACGCCTGGGTGCCCGCGACGATCACCGCCCCCAGCATCCAGGAGCTGAAGATCACGCGAGCGAACATGCGGAAGGATTCGGCGGCCTCGCTCATGGCCGCCCCGCGTTTGGCTTCCGCGAGTCTGGCCCCGGAGATGATCACCGACACCATGAGTAGGAGTATCTGGGCCTGATAGGTGTAGTCGTTGATCTTCGTGAACAGCGCCCCGGAGTCCGAGACCCGTTCGTTGGGCACCTTCATCCAGAAGGTCAACGCCAGGATCAACGCCTCGCCCAAACCGTTCATGAGCGAGTCCACCACCTTGCCGAAGGTGGAGTCCCACGCCTTGTCCCGGACGGCCGCGGCGGCGTCGCCCGGGTGCGTGGCCACATTGCCGGCCTTGCACGCCGCCGACGCGGCATCACCGAGGGAGATGCCGGGGATACCGAGGCCGTCGAGGGAGTCGTGTAATTCGTTGCAGGCCTGGTCGAAACCGTACTGAGCGTGCGATACCGTCGGAGTCGCGATCATGACGGTGAACACGACCGCGAGGATCGTGACGATGCGCCTCAGCATGTGATCCACCTCTCCTGATCTGCTGCCAGGTCATTCACCATTTCGTCCACCCCGCAAGCGAATCCACGTATTCGGTCTGCGAGCCGCGCGCCGTCGCCGGTTTGAGCCGCCAGTCCCCCGCGTCCCACACCATGATCAGACGTACCGCCGCCCACAGCTGTCTGCCGTCCACCACGGGACCGCGCGCCGCCAGCCGCACGATCGCCATGTCGTCGGCGTAGTTCTCCACCTGGAAGGCATCCGGCGCCACCAGGTAGCGGGTCACCTTCTCCGGCTGCTGTTTCGGCAGCCGTTCGTCGGCCAGCGCCTGGTCGTAGGCGGCGACCTGCTGGGCCGACACCCGTACCTGGCGCACGTACAGGGTGCGGTCGGCGGGGCGAGCGTTGAGCCGATAGGTGATCTGCGCCGCCGCCAGCACCGCACCCTGCGGTGTGTGCGAATACCCCACGGCCAGACCGTCTTCCAGGCGGGTCGGGCCGTCGGAAGTGGAGAAGGGCACCGACGCCCCGAATACCCGCTGCCAGCCACCGGGCCCGGTGGTGCCGCGCGGCGCGGCGGTCAGCCAGTCCGGATCGGCGGGCTCCCGCCGGGCGGAGGTGTCCTGCGTCAGCGGTTGCCCCGCCGGATTGTTCGGCACGTCCACGCGCCGTCCGAAGATGTCGACCTCCGGCTGGGCGAATCCGGTGGCCCCGGTGTCGCCCGCCACGGCCGGGGGCGCGTCGCCCGTCGCCGCGGGTTCGCCGGGGTCGTCGTCGCGGCCCACCCACATGACCACGCCCGCGATCAGGATCAGGGCGAGCAGGGCAGCGGACGCGATGACACCGAACGAGACGCCGCCGCGCTCGGACGGCTCCTTCTCGCTCATTTCGGTGCCTCCACGGTCACTATGTCGGTGGGCAATTCATCGATGGCCTCGACCGTCGGGGCGGTCGAGTCGGGCTCTGGCAGCCGCAGCCGCCAATCGTCTCGGAACCATTCCACGGTGGTGTGGTTCACCGCCCGGGAGCTGTCGGCGTATTCGGTGTAGACATCGACGGTGGATCTGTCCTCGGTGTAGCCGGTGATGCGGAAGCCGAGCAGCCGCGGCGCGTACTCCGGTGCGGCGGGCCCGGCGATGGACAGTTGTGTTCTGGTGACCGCCCAGCCGTCCCGGGCCGGGCCGGGTACCGCCGCGGCGTCGAGCACGGTCGGCCACTGTGTGTCGGTGGCCACCAGCAGTCGGATGGTGTGGGTGATCGCCGCGACGGCGGCACCGGCTCGGGATCGTTCGAAACCCGTTGCGGCGCCGCCGGAGTCGCTGCTCGGCCCCTGGTCGGTATGCGGCAGCGACACCCCCTGGTACACCTGCCAGCGCACCCCGGAGGGCGCGGACGGGTCCGCCACCTCGCCGTCGCAGCCGGCGGTGGCCAGCACGGCGACGCCGAGGACGCCGACGGCACGGCGCAGGCGGGCGGGGGCGTGGGTGGGAGCCATCGGAATCCGTTGCGTCCCTAGGTCGGCAGCAACGCGAGGGCGATGCCGCTGGCCGAACTCGCCATGATGGCGCCGATCAGACTCATCACCACCCCGTGCGTCGCCTCGTTGGCGGCCATATCGCCGCGGAACGCGTACCACAGCTTGCCCGCGGACAGGATCATCCACGCCATGCAGAACAGCAGTACGCACCACAGCAGCCAGTCGATCAGCTGCATGATCGGCCGGATCACATCCGCCGGCATCTGCTTGTAGGCCAGCACGGTGACCACCGCGGAGGCGGACATCAGCCGATCGCCGCATTCATGATCGTGCCGGCACTGGTGGCGATGATGCCGCCGATCATGGCGCCAGCCACCATCTTCGGGGATTCCAAACCGCCTCCTGTCCACTTCTCCCACGCGAACTTGCCGCCCGCGTAGGTGATTCCGAGGATTCCGGACAACAGCACGAACCAGGTGAAATACCGAACAAGTTTCAATAGTTTGTCCGACGCGGGCGGGGCCTCCGGGGTCGGATTCCCGACCTGCGCGAGGACGGCACCGTACGCGTCGTGCACGGCGAGGAGCATGCTCATGATCTGTCCTTCTCCACTAGCACATCGTCGATCACACTGTCGCGTACCGTGGCCCGCGCGGCCCCGGCAGCGACCGACCCGATGGTCTTATCCAAATGCGAAGGGACGCTGCGGGTTACAGCATCCCATGACCCCGGTCGGGGCGAAAGATCGAGTGTTCGGCGCATATCGCTCTCCCGGGGTCTAGTCGTCGTCGTCCGATTCCGGGTCCGGTTCGGCGAGCGCCTCCCGGACCGCCGCCACGATGCCCGCACCGAGCTCGCGGATATCGAGCGGAACCTCGTGCAGCGGATCGGATTTGCGCTTCCGCTGCTGCGGCAGGGGCTCACCGGGCGACCAGACCGGCAACTGGTCGGCTTCGACCAGCGTCCACTCCTCGTGCCACGGCACCTGCCACACCTGACCGGCCAGCGAACCCACCAGATCGCGGTAGCGCCGGATCTCCGCGGGGATGCGGCCCGGGCGCGCCGCCACGGTCACCAGGCCGAGCACCTCACAGGGACCGGCGAGGTCCGCGAGGTGCTGGCGCAGCAGGTCGTGGGCGCGGCTCAGGCCGGAGATCGTTTCGCGGGCGACGAGTACGACGAACGGTGATTCGCGGTCGAAACCTCCGGGCCAGCGGCGATGCGAATCCGCCGCGGGCGCAATCACATGCGCGAGCGTGGACGCGCCCGCCCCGCCGTGCACACCCAGCAGCCAGACCAGCGGAGCACGTCCGGCGCCGGGGACCGGTCGGTCCCAGATGGGTGCGCGAAGTGATTCGGGCGGCGGCACGACACCTGCCGCCATGGCGGGTTCGGATCGGCGTTCCTTCATGGCTGCGGTCATGATGCCACTCCAGCAAGCAGGCGGCGATACGCACGGCGTGTCTCCGGCGCGAGGTCGCTGTGCCGCACCAGTTCACCCCGCGCGAGGTGCGGATCGTAGGGAATCTCACGGATATCCCGCACCCAGCCGGTGAGATGTTCCCGCAAATGATCAGCGACGCGCGAGTCACCATGGGGCAGCTGATGGGAGACGGCCACCACGGTGTCGCCGACGATGCCGTCGCCCTGTCCCTCGCCCTGTCCGCTGAAGTTGTCGTCGAGCCACTCCAGGGTCAGGCGCAGCCGGTTGGCGGCGTCGGCGCGCGCCGGAATGGCGAGCACCAGCGCGATATCGGCATCCTCGAGCAACGGCCGCAGATGGCGGCTGGCAATGGGGTTGCCGCCGTCGTACACCCCGGTGTAGCCGGAGTCGTGGATGCCGCGCGCCACGGTCAAGTAGGTGGCGCGGCGTCGCAGCGGGGCGGCGTCGCGCCAGAGCAGTCCGATACCGGAGGTGGCGCGCGACAGGCATTCCTTCAGCGGCGCGGGTTCACCGTCCCCGCGGCCGTACAGCCACGCCTGCAGACTGATCGGGCTCAGGTGTTCGTCCGCGCCCCGCAGGGCCAGATCGCTTCCGGCCGAGGTGGCGTCCACGGCCGCCGCCTGCGCTCCGGCCGAACTCAACTCCCCGGCCAGCCCGAGTGCGGTCGTGGTGGTTCCGGCCCCACCGCAGCCGCCGACCACCAGGATCGGGCGCGGGTCGGGTTCGCCGTCGCCGGAGTGTTCGCGCCGCTTGCGCAGGCGTACCACCGGAGCGCGCGCGGGCCGACCCGACGGCTCACCCTCCTCGGGGGTCTCGTCGAGCCAGCGGCTCCAGTCCTGATCCATGTCCGTGCTCCCTCTTATCCCGCCGGGATCACCGGCGTGGTGGTGCGACCGCCGACAACCATGGTGCCCACGGATTGCGCTGTGGCGCCACGGGAATGGAGCACATAGAGCGCAACGCCGCCCGCGAGGGCCAGCAACAGAACGGCTATCAGGACGGCGGCCAGGGCGACGAGGCGGCGACGCCGGAACTTCGCGGACGCGGCAGCGGCTTTCGCGCCACGCGCGTCGGCGGGGTCCGACGCCGCCCGCGATAGCGCGGCGTCGTCGAACTCCTCGTTCCCGCTGTCGCCGCGCCCGCCGTCGAGGTCGGCCGGGAAGGGCAGCAGATCGGCCGGACGTTCGCGCGGCCGGAAGGCCGGAGCGCGATCGGTCACCCAGTCCGACCAGCGCCCGGTGTAGTGACTGCGCCGGAACAGCGACTCGTCGACGGGGGGTACGACCTCCACATCGTCGTCGCGGATGTAGTGCGGGAATCCGCCCGTTCCGCCGTCGTCGCCGAATACCGGTGCGACGTGCGCGTCCTCGGCGCCGGCCCCGTCTTCGGGGGGCAACGCCGGATACCAGCGCGACATCTTTTTGTACGACTTCAACATTTCCGCGGAGCGAGGCGCGTCGTGCGGCATCGTCGTACCCTCTCGGCGGTCGGTGAAGCTTCGGTGTGGTCGCGGCGGGGCGCACCGTCCTCGGGCACGGTCCCGACTGGAAATTCTCTCGTATCAGGCGGATTCCCACCTCCCGACGCGCCGGAAATCACCCTCAGAAATTCGACGGATCTCGTGAACCGACCGGTACCATGCTTCACCCCCGGCTTGATACTCACCGGTAACCACCGCCGTGAAAGGGGTTGTGGGGTACCCCCCTTCCACACCAGAAGCGGAGAATCTACATTAACAAGACCTAGTAACAGGAGGTTTTGTGAAGACAGCAGATACCGTCGCGGTGGTGACCGGCGGCGCTTCCGGACTCGGCCTGGCCACCGTGCGTGAGCTGCACGGCGCCGGCGCCTCGGTCGTCATCCTCGATCTTCCGTCGTCCGACGGCAAGGCCGTGGCCGAGGAACTCGGCGAGCGCGCGACCTTCGCACCGGGCGATGTGACCAGCGAAGCGGACGTCACCGCCGCGCTGGACGCCGCCGCCGGACTCGGCACGCTGCGAATCGCGGTGAACTGCGCGGGAATCGGCAATGCCATCCGCACGGTGAGCAAGAAGGGCGCGTTCCCGCTCGACGCCTTCACCAAGGTGGTCAACGTCAATCTGATCGGGTCGTTCAATGTGATCCGCCTGGCGGCCGAGCGCATGGCCGCCACCGAGGAGGCCGACGGCGAACGGGGCGTCATCGTCAACACCGCCTCCGTGGCCGCCTACGACGGCCAGATCGGTCAAGCCGCCTACTCGGCCTCCAAGGGTGGAATCGTCGGCATGACCCTGCCGATCGCGCGCGACCTGTCGGGCTACAAGATCCGGGTGAACACCATCGCGCCCGGCCTGTTCCGCACCCCGCTGTTCGCGACGCTCTCCGATGAGGCCATCGCCTCGCTGGAGGCACAGGTGCCGCACCCCTCGCGGCTGGGCAACCCCACCGAATTCGCCGCCCTGGTGCGCCACATCGTGGAGAACCCCATGCTCAACGGCGAGACCATTCGTCTCGACGGCGCCATCCGGATGGCGCCGCGCTGACCCGCCGCCGGTCGGCCCCGAGATCCCCGGGGCCGACCGGCTCTCACTGCGCCCACGGCCGCGCGTCCCTCCCGAGAGTTTCGGATCAGCACGTCCGCCGCGCCCGCGTCGGGACGCCGGCCACGCCGAGGCCGTCCACGACAACGGTCCCTGGAGCCATCACGCCTCGTTGGGACCGATCCGGTGCAATCGGCCGAACTCGATCCGTTCCGTCGATCGAGCTCGAGCCGGATCCGGCGGTCGGATTCGGTCCGGCGCGACGGCACGACTCGAACCGGAGCATCGACCGGATCCGGCTCGACCGCGATCCCGCTACGCGCGCACCGATATCGGCTCCGCACCGAGCACGGCGGCGGCGGGCACGGCGCGTGCGGCGAGCGCACTCGACCAACCGACCACGGCCAGTGCGGCGGCGCCCAGGGCCACGCCGATCCAGGCGAGTGTCGGGTAGTCCCAGTGCGCGCCCAGCGCCAGGCCGCCCAGCCACGGGCCGACGGTGATGCCGACGTTGAACGCCCCCACATTCCCGGCCGCACCCAGGGTGGACGCGCCCGGGGCGAGGGTGAAGACGCGGCTGTTGAGCACCGGGTTGACGCCGAAACCGAACGCGCCCAACAGGAATACCAGCAGCACGACCGGCACGACATGGTGTGCGGTGAGCGCCAGCAGCGCCGAGGTGACGGTCAGTCCGGTGATCCCGATGGTGAGGCTGCGCAGCGGATGGGCGTCGGCGGTGCGACCGCCCACCATGATTCCCAGGCAACTGCCGATCCCGTAGACGGCCAGGACGACGGGCACCCACCTCTCGGCCATCCCGGTGGTCTCGGTGAGGAAGGCGGCGAGGTAGCCGAAGGTGACCATCAGCGCGGAGATGGCCAGCGCGGTGGTGAGGTAGAGCAGCCAGACCGGCAGGGTGGCCAGGGCGCGCACCTCGGTGCGCACGCGCGGCGCGACCGCCGGACGCACGTCCGGAACCTTGGCGATCACCCCCGCCATGGCCGCGATCGACAGCACCGCCACCGCCCAGAACGCGGCCCGCCACCCGAGATGCTGTCCGATGACCGTGCCCGCGGGCAGTCCGACGACGGTCGCCACGGTGAGACCGCCGGCCACCACGCTCAGCGCGCGCCCGCGTGCGTTCTCCGCCACCAGACCGACCGCGGTCGCCACGGCCACCGACCAGAAACCGGCGTAGACGAAAGCCGCGACCGCGCGCGTCGCGAACAGCACCCCGTAGTCGGAGGTGAGCGCGCCCAGGACGTGCGCGGCGGCGAAAACGGCGAGGAAGGCCAGCAGTGCGGTGCGGCGCGGCCAGCGCAGGGTGGCGACGGCGAGGATCGGCGCGCCGATGAGCATGCCCACCGCGAAGGCGGAGATGAGCAATCCGACCTGAGGCACGGAAACACCGAGGTCACTTGCCATTTCGGTGAGCAGCCCGGCGATCATGAGTTCGGATGTGCCCTGGGCGAATATGGACAGGCCCAGGATGTAGACGGCCACTGGCATCGGAATTCCCTTCGGTTGTCGGACAGCACGTTTTGGATCAATTGGTTCAAAATGAGGGCGGCGCGATCCGCGCGGGGCGCCGCCGGGCGAACCGCGCCAGGCGCTACGTCGGATCGAGTGACATCTCCGTCGAATCGGGGCGATGAGCCGCCCCTGTCACCCCGGAGCGGAGCGAGAATCAGAGCTGGTTCACCAGCAGCCCGCGCCACCAGCGACTCGGCTTCACCGGCAACTCGGCTTCACCGGCGACCCGGCTTCACGGGTAACACGGCTTCACCGGCGCTCAGCGCCGAGCGCCGATTCACAGGCAGCCCAACGCCACCTCGGCAATGGCGGCCAGCGCCGCCCGGTCCGCACCGCCCCGGGCGGCCACCCGCATACCGCCGATGGTGGTGACGATGAACCGGGCCAGATCGCGGGGGTCCCGGTCGCCGCTGATCTCCCCCGCGCGCTGCCCCTCGGCGATGGCGGTGGCGAGGGCGAGCAGCCGCCGCTCCTCGTCGGCACGCAGCAACCGCGCGATCTCTGGATCCCGCTCCCCCAGTTCGACGGTCGCGTTCACCACCAGACACCCCAGCGGATCACCCTCCGGGGCATCGATGATGAACTCCAGCAGCCGCGCGATCCGGTCCCGCACCGGCCCCGGCCCGTCGAGCACCGCGAACGTATCGGCGTTCTTGTCCGCCATGTACCGCCGCAGCGCCCGCTGGAACAGATCATGCTTACTGCTGAAGGTGTTGTAGATACTGCTGCGCCCCAATCCGGTAGCGGCACAGAGTTCCTGGGTGGACGTGCCGTCGTACCCCGCACGCCAGAAGGCCCGCATGGCGGCGTCCACCGCCCTCTCCTCGTCGAACTGCTTGGGTCGCGCCATGCGACCGACGCTAGCACGTTTTGTATAGGTCAGTCCAAAATCAGCTCCTGGTCGGCGCTCAGTATGGAGGGAATGACCGCGCTCCAGCAGCCGAACGACCTCGACGCATTCGGCGCGGGTCAGTGGCGAAGAGTCCGGGGCGCTCCCGGACGAATGGGGTTCCCGACCGTCGTCGCTCATGCGGCCGGACACAGGCGACGCGCGGTGGTATCGCCCGCGAGCACGGCGTCCACGCACCCGCCCGGCAGCCCGTCGTGCTCGGCGGTGCCGAAATTGGCCGTGACGGTGAGGGTGCCGTTGCCGAAGACGGTGCGCTGCACCAGGTGGTCGTCGGTGAGCCAGCGGAAGTCCGTCATGGGGAGGGTGCCCGCGGCCTCGTGCAGGGGCGCGAAGAAGCGTTGCAGGCGGGCGATGTCGGGGCCGCGTTCGGCCAGGGTGTCGCCGTCGAGCACGAAGTTCAGCGGGGTGTTGTTCAGGATGGCGGTGAGGGCCCGCATCGTCCGCTGTTGCGGCAGTTTGTCGTAGGACAACTCCCAGCGGTCGGTGTTGACGATCGAATCGTGCAGCACGGTTTCGTACAGGGGCACCCGGTAGGCCGGATCGAACATGGCCCGCGCCAGCTGGTCGGGCAGCACGACCGGCTGGAAGTAGGTCCGCGGCGCGTTCGCGGGTGCGTAGCCGCCCCAGACCGCGCGATCGCGCTGGAATGCCCACAGCCGGTCCGAGACCGGGGTCTGCGCGCCATGGTCGAAGTCGAGCACCGGCGCCGCCCACGCACCCGCGGATTCCGAGCCGAGCACCTGGCCGCGGTCCTCGGCGAGCCAGCGCAGGCGGGCGAGCCGATTGTCCCGGTCCCGGCGCGCGGTCATCGGGTGATCGACGCTGTGGTCGTCGAAGAATTCTCCGGCCGCGTCCACATCGAGGAAATAGGTGTTCGCGCCATTGCCGGTGACCTGCGCGTAGCGGTCCCGGTACAGGTCCGGATCCTGGTGCAACGCTTGGGAACTCAGGTAGCAGCCCCGGCCGCCGAAGCCCGTCTCGGGGGTGCCGTCGGCCGCGCGGACGCAGCCGTCCGGCCAGGTGGAGCCCGGCCAGCGCGAGCCGGGATTGTCGGCGGTCGCCGGATCCTGCGCATTGGCCCACGAATCATAGGGCCCGGCAAGGTATCCGGCGTTCTTCGCGGCCGCGACGGCCGCCGCGCTCATGGGCGAATCATCGGAGTCGTAACCGAGCCACATCCGGGTGATGCCCAGCTGCCGCATGCGCTCGACGGCCTCGGGCGTGCGCGCCTCACCCCACACGTAGGCGTGGAACGCGCCGAGCAGCCGGGCCACCTCCGGATTGCGCGCGATCTTCGCACGCAGCGAGTGGAATTCGCCGTGCCGCAGCAGCCAGTCGCGATAGTCCCGCGCGGCGGCCACGGGGGAATCGTCGGTGAGCGCGAAGGTGACCGTGTAATCGGCGGTGTCCCCGCGACCGTCGAAATCGTGTGCGGCAGCGGCTGTCAGGCGACCGTCCGCCGACCGCACCGTGAGCGTGCTGCCGATATCGGTGGGCACCAGGTAGCTGACACCGCGCCCGTCCAGCCGATAACCCCAGAACGGCATGGTGAGGCCGGAGGTGAGCGCGAGCGGACTGTCCACCAGCCCCGCGTCCGGCCCGTTCCAGAACGGATCCCGCACCGGCAGCGACAGGCCCTCGCCGCGCGGGATCTGCAGGGAGCGCGCGGCGGGGTCACCGCCGGTGACCGGCCAGATCAGGCGGCCCGGGCGCGCACTGTGCACGGTGACGCGCAGGCGGCCGTCCTGTCCGCTGGCGGTGACCGTCCAGCCTCGGTCGGGGTAGGTCCACTGCGCGCTCTCGCCGTCCGTCCGCACAGGACCCACCGTCCCCAGTCCGGCGGCGGGGCCGGACAGCTCCACACGCTGCCCGCCGGTCTCGGCGCTGACAGCCAGCGAGGCCGTGTCGATCTCGGCCGTTCCACCGTCCACCGTGATAGCCATCCGATTGCCATCTATGCGCGGCGCGTTCGTCTCCGGCGTGCGCGAGCAGGCCGTAGATCCGGTCACGACCAGTCCGGACAGCATCAGCAGCACCCATATGCGTCGAGGTTTCCGCCATCTCATACCCGCCACGTTCACGGTCTCCGATGAGAGTTGGATGAGAACGCCCAGTTCGGGGCCGTCCGTATGATGCCGTGGCATGCGGGTGCTGGTGGTGGACGACGAGGCCGCGGTGCGCGACGCGCTGGTGCGGGCCCTGGCCGTGGAGGGCTACGACACGCGCGGGGTGGGCGATGGCGCGACCGCTCTCACTGCGATTGCCGACTGGCAGCCGGGAGTGGTGGTGCTGGATATGATCATGCCGTTCCTGGACGGCCTGACCGCCTGCCGCACGCTGCGGGCGCGCGGCGACCGAACCCCGATCCTCATGCTCACCGCCCGCGACGCCGTCGCCGACCGCATTGCCGGACTGGATGCCGGTGCCGACGACTACCTGGTCAAACCCTTCGATCTGGATGAGTTGCTGGCACGGGTGCGGGCGCTGGTGCGGCGCACCCAGCCCGCGGACGGTGCGGTGCTGTGCTGCGCCGATCTGGTCATGGACACCACCGCCCATACGGTGCGCCGCGGCGAACGCGTCATCGAGCTCAGTCGAACCGAATTCGCGCTGCTGGAGGTCCTGCTGCGCAATGCCGGACAGGCGCTGCCCCGCGAAATGCTGGTCGAACGGGTGTGGGGGCGGGCGGCCACCTCGAATTCGCTCGAGGTCTACATCCGCTATCTGCGGCGCAAACTCGACATCGACGCGCTGCCGCCGCTCGTGCACACCGTGCGCGGTATCGGCTACCGCCTGGGGCGGATGTGAGGCGGCTCGGGCTGCGCGGCCGGATCGCCGCGTTCTTCGTGCTCGCCATGGCCGCGGCGCTGGCGGGCATGGCGGCGGCGGCCTATCTGGTGGTGGGCCACCAGTTGCACAGCGCCCTGGACACCGGTCTGCGCCGGGAGGCCACCCGGATCACGCGGCAGTTCGCGACCGAGCCCGCGGTGGCCGCCCTCTCCGGACCCTGCCGCTACCTCGCCGCCCCGAGTTGTGTCCAGGTGGTGACGGCCGACGGCATCGTCGAATCGGATACCCGACCCGAGGACACGCTGCCGGTGGACGACCGCACCCGTGCGGTCGCGAACGGTTCCGCGGCGGCGTACTTCAGCGATTTCACGACCGACGGCCTCCCCATGCGCATGTACACCGCGCCACTGCGGCCGGGCAGTGCCGTCCAGGTGGCGCAGCGCGCCGATACCGTCTCCACCGGACAGCGCCGGGTCGCTCTCGCCCTGCTCGCGGCGGCGGGGGTGGGCACCCTGCTGGCCGCCGTCATCGGGACCACGCTGGCGCGCCGCGCGCTCGCCCCCGTGGAAACGCTCACCCGGGCCGTCGAGGAGGTGGCGCGCACCCGAAACCCGGACCGGCACATCGCGATCACCGGTTCCGATGAACTGGCCCGGTTGGCCGCCAGTGTCAATACCATGCTCGACGAACTCGACGCGGCCCTCACCGCGGAACGGGATGCCCGTGCGGCACAACGGCGTCTGGTCGCCGACGCCTCCCACGAGCTGCGCACCCCGCTCACCGCCCTGCGCACGGATATCGATCTGCTGCGCCGCGCGCGGCGGCTGTCCCCCGAACACCTCGACGAGACGGCGGCCGCGCTGCGCGTGCGGGCGGAGGAACTGTCCGGCCTGGTCACCGACCTCATCGACCTCGCCCGGGACGACGATCCGACCGCACCCCGGGCCCCGTTCGAGGACCTGCGCGCGGACACGCTGGTGCGGGACTGCCTGGACCGGGCCCGAAGGCATTGGCCCGCCATCGCTTTCGACACCGAGCTGGAACCGACCACCGTGTACGGCAACCCCGAGCGGCTGACCCGCGCCGTCACCAATCTGCTCGACAATGCAGCCAAATTCAGTCCGCCACACGGCACGGTCCGGGTGGAACTGAGCGGCCGGAGCCTGTCGGTGCGCGACAGCGGCCCCGGTATCGCAGCACAGGACCTGCCGCATGTCTTCGACCGCTTCTACCGTTCCCCCACCGCCCGCTCGACACCCGGCCACGGTCTCGGACTGGCCATCGTGGCCCAGGTCGCCGCCGCACACGACGCCCAGCTCACCGTCGCCTCCGAACTCGGCCACGGCGCGGAATTCCGGCTGTCCTTTCCCTCGGCCCGCACCGAGCGCTGACCGTCCGCATTATGCTGGGGCGGCGCGAGATTCGGCCAGCCGCCGTGTCGGGCGCACCAGGGATATACCGCGAATTCACTCCGGATGACTTGGATCACTTACTCCCCCCGCAGGGGCCGCGGTACCGGACAGGAGTTCGCCATGCTCGCCAGAGTCACGCTGCGCCGCACCGTCATTCCGGATTGGCATGAGCTACTGGCGGCCTTCTGCGGCCATATCGGTGAGCAGCCCGGTACCCACCCCGTCACCCGCTGCGCCTTCGCGCTGGCGCAGCTGCACCTGGTATCGCAGGGTCATCCCCAGCACGCCGGTGAGATCGACGGTGTCCGTGCCGAACTCATCGCCGATATCGACGAGTGGGTGCGGCGCAATGTCCCGCGAGCCGCGCAGCGCCGGGGATCCTTCGGCACCGCCGTCGACCGTATGGCGGCGGCCCAGGTGCACGCCAGTACCGTGCTGCGCACCGCCGCCAGCGCCTCCGACGAACGGGTCCACACCGCGTGGCATCGCCTGGCGACCCTCGCCGACGCGTGGAACGACCGCATCCACGGCCTCGCCTGAACGCGCTACACCAGGGCCGGTGTCCGGGCGGCGGCGCGCGGGCCGCGGGCGCGGTATTCCTGTGGCGGACAGCCCTTCCAGCGCCGGAAGGCACGGATGAACGAGGCGGCCTCGGCGTAACCGAGGCGGGCGGCGACCTGTTCGGTGGTCATATCGGTGTGGTCGAGCAGTTCCTCCGAGAGCGTCTGGCGGACCTCGTCGAGCAGTGCCCGGAAGGAGGTGCCCTCCTCGTGCAGCCGCCGCGACAGCGTGCGCTGGCTCATGTACAGCTGGGCGGCCACGGCGGTCTGGTCCGGGATCTCGGCCGGGTCGCGCACCAGCAGATCCCGCACCGCGCCCGCGACCCCGGTGCGGGCCTGGCGGCGGGACAGCAGTTCGCGACACAGCTGCTCGCAGGTGCTGCGCGCCCATTCGTTGGCCCGCGGCGGAGCGCTGTCCAGACACGCGCTGTCGAAGGCGATTTCGTCGGCCGGATGGTCGAAGGTCGGTTCGATGCCCAGGATGTCGCGGTAGCGGGTGGTGTCGGCGGGGCGGCGGTGCCGGAATCCGATGCGGCGGACGGGAACCCCCGTGGTGAACAGTTCGCGCCCGAGCAGCAGCACACCCGTCATGACCCGCTCGACGAGGAAGGATCGCACATCGGCAGGCACCTCGTCACCGTCGAACCGCAGCCGCGCCTCACCCTCGGACTCCTCGAAGGACAGCCCGCCGCCCACGAAGGACAGGTCCACGTAGCGCAGCGCCACGTCCACCGCATCACGCGGGGAGCGACTGCCGATCAGGCTCAGACCCCACGGGCCGTGCAGGCCGACGTGGTCGAGGGCGCCCGCCGCCACCCCCAGTCCCGGTTCCCGACCGAAGCGCGCGAGCAGAGCGCGCATGACCGTGAGTTCCTGGCCCGCCGTGATCTCGGCGCCCGGATCGACCAGCGCTGTCGTCGGCAGCCCGGTGCCCGCCAGGCAGTCCGCCGCGGGCATCCCCCGTTCCTCCGCCAGTCGTGTCAGAACGCGCACCCCGGAGGTATTCCGCAGCAGATCCCAGTCACACATGTACCCGTACCCTCATCGCCGTCGAACTGTCCCAGCGGGTTGGCGACAGATATCAACACCAACCGTTCCCTGTGACGAAACCTACAAAATGTACGGTGGTGTACACAAGACCGCACGCCGACTGACCCAGACCGCTAGACCGCCAGTGATACCGGACAGAACCGGTGAAATCCCCCCGAACAGGGGATATGGCGCGGCAATCGGGACCTGCTGTCTCAGTCACCTTGTTCCCGGGAGAGCTGCGCCGCCGCGCCCAGTAGGGTGGGGCGCACATCAGAGCACGAGGAGGTCGCGGTGCAGGAAACCGCCGTCGTCACCGGCGCATCGTCCGGAATCGGGAAGGCAACCGCGGCGGCGCTGGCGGCCCGCGGCTACCGGGTGATCGGCACCAGCCGCAGCCCCGAGGGTATTGCGGACGCCGATCGAGTGCCCGGCGTGGAGTACCGCGCCCTCGACCTCACCGACGACGCGTCCATCGCGGAGTTCGCGCGCGGACTCGGCCCGGTCGACGTGCTGATCAACAATGCCGGGGAGAGCCAGGCCGGGCCGATGGCCGAACTACCCGGCGACGCGGTGGCGCGGTTGTTCCGGCTCAATGTGCTCGGACCCGTCGCCCTCACCCAGGCCGTGCTGCCCGGAATGCGCGAGCGACGCCGCGGCCGGGTGATCATGGTCGGCTCCATGCTCGCGAGTTTCCCGATGCCGTACCGCTCCTCGTACGTGGCGACCAAGGCGGCGCTGCGCGGCTTCGCGACCGCCGCGCGATTCGAGGAGTCACCCTTCGACGTCTGGATCACCACCGTCGAACCGGGGCAGATCGATACCGGCCTGCGCGAGCGCCGCACCAAATACCTCGACGAAGGTTCCGCGCACACCGCGGATTTCACGCGCTTCATGACCGCACTGGATCGCAAGCAGTCCGAGGGCATCACGCCCGAGCGGGTCGCGGAGACCATCGTCCGGGCCGTCGCGGCGGACCGCCCGAAACCGCTGTACGCCGTGGGCAGCAACGCCCCGCTGCTGTTCGCGGTGCGGCGGCTGCTGCCGCGCACGGTCATGGAGAAGGCCATCGCCGCCGCCTACGGCCTGAAGCGCTGACCCGGCCCGGGACTCAAATCGGCCGCATGTGCCGGTCCAGGAACCGGTCGAACGCGTGCCGGGACAGCTGCGTGCCCCAGTCACCCCAGTTGATGTCGTAGGCGTGCTCGCCGTACGGAATCGACAGCAGTTCGTGTGCCACACCGGCCGCCGCGAGCAGTCGGGCCAGTTGGACCGACTGGGCGTGCGGCACCACGTGATCGCGCGTGCCGTGCATGAGCAGGGTCGGCGGCAGCCCGGGCCGCACATAGCTCACCGGCGCGGCCGCCGCGTAGCGCTCGGGCACCCGCTCCGGGTTGCCACCGGTGTAGTCGCGCAACAGTTCCCGCGTTCCCGCGACCAGGTCCGGATCGTGCCAGCCCGCCCGCAGGTCGGTGGCCGGGTAGAGGGCGGCGACCGCCCGTACCTCGGTATCGGTGACCGCGCAGCTGGGCTGGACGCGGTCGTCGGAATACGCCGCCACCAGAGCCAGATTCCCACCCGCCGAAGCGCCCGCCACCACGACCCGCTCCGGATCGAGACCGTAGCGTTCGGCGTGCTGTTTCACCCAGCCGATCGCGCACTTCACATCGGCGGGCGCCTGATCCCAGCGCGGCGGCGGACTCAGCCGGTAGTCGATGGCGAAGACGGCGTAGCCGCGCTCGTTGAGCCACTCGTGCCAGCGCGGTGACTGCGCGCGATCACCCTCGGCCCAGCCGCCGCCGTGCACCCACACCACGGCCGGACGCGGCGAATCCGAGGTTCCCGACGGCAGTTTCACATCGAGCAGCAGCTCCCGGCCGTCGACGACGTTGTAGCCGACCCCGAAGCGCGGATCCAGCGATCCGGTATTCGATCCCGCCGTGATGTACTCGCCGAACGACAGGCTCGCCCCCTGCCGCTGCGCCTCCCGCCAGGACGCCACCAGCGGCACGACGGCCGCCGCCGTACCGACCACGCACACCAGCGCGGTGAGCGCACCCAGCCAGCGAACCACGGCGTGCCCGCGCAGCCGGGCCAGCAGCGCCAGCCCCGCGCCCGCGATGCCGAGCGGAATCAGGAACAGCCCGTAATTGCTGACCACCGCCGACAGCCGTACCAGCGGATCGGGTATCGGATAGCGGGCGATGACATAGGTGCTCATTCCCATTACCGCCGCGATCAGTATCGCCACGAAGGCGAATAGCCAGCGAACGATCATGCGCGCTATTAATCCATGCCGCGCCGCGCCCGGCGCGACGGCACGCCGACAGAAACCGCCATTCCGGTAACAGTGTCGAATTGCGCCGCGCATTACGGCAATAAGCTCCGAACCTCTCCGTTAGCCTCGAAAGCGGATACCCCGCGCGGCCCGCCGGAGCACCGGCGCATGACGGGTCCGCGCCTGCGTCGGCCGTGTCGCCATCCTGCCTCCTCGCCGACGCCTGCCCAGCGAGCGGGTGTCGAGGGAGTTACACCGCCTCGGCACGGGAACCGAGGGAGGGAGCGGCCGTGCAGCCCGAGTCCGCATCCCCGCGCGGCGACACCGCCTCGGCCCTGCGCATCATCCGAAAGAACTTCTCCGCCACCGCGATATCGAGTCTGCGCACCTTCGGTCGCACGGTGGACCTGGCCGTCGAATCGGTGCGCGGCGCGGTCACCGATATGATGGCGCGCACCTTCCCCTGGCGCGAAATGCTGCACCAGGCTTGGTATCTCATCACCGTCACGGCCCTGCCCGCCATCCTCATGGCGATTCCCTTCGGCGTGGTGGTCTCGGTACAGGTGGGCAATCTGATCCACCAACTCGGCGCGGATTCACTGCTCGGCGCGGCGGGCGGCCTGGGTGTCATCCAGCAGGGCGCGCCGATCGCCACCGGACTGCTGCTCGGCGGTGCGGGGGCCTCGGCCATCGCCTCGGATCTGGGGGCGCGCACGGTGCGCGAGGAAATCGACGCCCTGCGCGTCATGGGTATCGACCCGGTGCACCGACTCGTCGCACCACGGGTGGCGGCCATGCTTTTCGTGGCACCGCTGCTCAATATCCTGATCGTATTCGTGGGCATTCTGGCCGGATACGGGGTGGCGATCGGCGCGCAGAATGTGACGCCCGGAAGTTACTGGGCGACATTCGGCGCGTTCACCGTTCTCGCGGATGTCTGGATTTCCCTCGGCAAGGCAATGCTTTTCGGATTCATAGTGGTGATCGTGGCCTGTCAGCGCGGGCTGGAGGCCCGGGGTGGGCCGCGCGGCGTCGCCGACGGCGTCAACGCCGCGGTGGTGCTGTCGGTGGCGGCCATCATCGTGGTGAATCTCGCCATCACGCAGGTGGTCACCATGTTCCTGCCGATGCGGGTGGCATGATGCGCCCACTGGAGAACGCCGGATTCGCGGTCGGCTTCGTGTGGCAGGCACTCGCCGGGATCCCGGTGACACTGGCGCGGTATCGCGCCCAGACCATGCGCACCATCACCGATATGACCTGGGGCCGCGGCTCGTTCATCGTCGGCGGCGGCACGGTGCCGATGCTGGTGGTGCTCGGCATCGCCATCGGCGCGGGGGTCGGCATCCAGTCCTTCGCCGCCCTGGACCTGCTCGGGCTGGGCTCGGTCACCGGCGTGGTGTCGGCCTTCGCGAATACGCGCGAACTCGCGCCCATCGCCGCGGCCGTCGGGTTCGCCGCGCAGGCGGGCTGCCGGATGACCGCCGAGATCGGCTCCATGCGCATCTCCGAGGAGATCGACGCCATCGAATCCTTCGGCCTGCGCTCGGTCCCGTTCGTGGTCACCACCCGGGTACTCGCGGGGGCGGTGGCGATCGTGCCGACCTTCCTGATCGCGCTCATCCTGTCGTATCTGGCCTGCGATACCGTGATCGTGCTGCTGCACGGCCAGGCGGGCGGCGTCTACGACCACTATTTCTTCCAGTTCACCAGCGGCTACGACATCGTGGCGGCGGTGGTGAAGATCCTGGTGTTCGGCGTCGCGGTCATTCTCATCCACTGCTACTACGGCTTCTTCGCCTCCGGCGGACCGGAGGGCGTCGGCATCGCCTCGGGGCGGGCGGTGCGCGCCAGCTTCGTCGCCATCGTCGGTCTGGACATGGTGCTGACGCTGCTGCTGTGGGGCGTCGACTCGGCCATCGAATTCCCGGGGTAGCCATGCCGAACTACGCGATTCCCGGAGTACGCACCACGCGGCCCGTGGCCCGCGGGCTCGGCGTGCTGCTGGTGGTGTGCGCGGTGGCGGCGGTGCTCGCCTGGAACGCCTACCAGCGGCGCGCGCCCACGGACACACTGCGAATCCAGTTGCGCACCGAACAGATCGGAGCGGGCATCGGCGTCGGCACGGCGGTGCGGTTGGACGGGGTTGCCGTCGGCCGGATCGCGGCGGTGCGGCCCGTCGAACGAGGGCGGCAACTGCTCACCCTGGAACTGGACCGGTCCCAGACCGCCGGCCTCACCGACACCTTCGGCGTCGACTACGCGCCGGAGAACCTCTTCGGCATCAGCACGCTGGCGCTGCGCGCCGAACCGGGCGGTGTGCCGCTGCGCGACGGGCAGCTGATCGATATGGGCGGACGCGTCGAGGACGTGACCATGGGCGCGCTGCTGCGCACCCTCACCGGAACCGTCACCGAGGTGCTCACTCCCGAACTCACCGAACTGCTCACCCGCATCGACACCGATCTGCGGGCCTTCACGCCGATCATCGAGGCGATCGTCGAGTTGGGCCGGATCGTCGCCGACACCCAGGTGTACCCGTCGTCGTTCCTGATCGACCAGTACGGGTCGTTCCTGAACGGGTTCGGCGCGTTCACCTCCGCCACCTTCCGGCTGGCGGCGGCGCTGATGGATATCGAGATCTTCCGGACCGAACGGGGGCGCTACGACACCTCCATCACCGTCATCCGCGACGGGGTGCTGCTCGGTCTGGCCGATACGTTGAACACCCTGCGCACCCACCTCGGCGGACTGATCGGCGTGCTCACGCCCACCGTCGAGGCGCTGGCGGGCACGGTGCCCGACCCGGCGACCTCGCGGGCGCAACTCACCGAACTCATCGCGCGCCTGGACCGCGTCTTCGCCGACACCCCCGACGGTCCCGTGGTGTCGCTCGAGGTGACCCTGCGCGGCGTCCCGGCGGTGGGCGTACCCCTGCTCGGGCAGCAGGCGTTCACCGCTCTCACCCGGCCGGAGGGAGTGCGATGAGGAGAGGGGCGACGACGAGATCCGCCACGGTCGGGGTGCTGGTGCGGCTCGGCGTGTTCACAGCCGCCATGCTGGCGCTGCTCCTGGTCGTGATCACCGCCATCCTGCGGCCGGTATCCGGCGACACCGTCGGATACCGCGCGGAATTCACCGATGTGAGCGGTCTGAAGCGCGGTGACGACGTGCGCATGTACGGGGTGCAGGTCGGCGAGGTGACCGCGATCGAACTCAGCGGCGCGACGGCCGTCGTCCGGTTCACGGTGCGCACCGATCGGCCCGTCTACGAGAGCAGCGGGCTGGCCATCCGGTATCAGACGCTCACCGGGCAGCGGTATGTGGATGTGCGGCAACCGGATCGGCCCGGCGCACGGCTCGGGGCCGGTGCCACCATCGGGCTCGACAAGACCATCCCGTCGTTCGACATCACCCAGCTGTTCAACGGCCTGCGGCCGGTGCTGGAGGAATTCTCCCCCGGAGCGCTCAACCACTTCGCCGAGAGCGTGCTGGCGGTGATCCAGGGCGACGGGTCCGGCATCGGGCCCGCCCTGGACGCCTTCGAACGACTCAGCCGCTATGTGAGCGACCGGCAGGCCGTGCTGTCGCTCATCGTGTCCAATCTGCAGCACATCTCCGACCAGATCGGCGGCAAGTCCCCCCATCTGGTCACCCTGCTGCGCGGGATCGCCGACGTGTTCACCGCCCTGAACATCGAACTCGACGGGCTGCTGCTGTTCGCCGACACCGCGCCCTCGGCCCTGGGCCCGCTGAACAGTCTCATGGCGACGCTGGGATTCACCGAGCGCAGCAATCCGCTGCTGGTGCAGGACCTGCGGCTGCTGTTCCCGGATCCGGACCAGGCCCTCGACGTGCTCGGCCGCCTGCCCGGCCTGTTGCAGACCCTGGCCGACCTGCTGCCACCGGCCGACGGCACACCCGGCCGGGCCGACCTCACCTGCTCGCGCGGACCGGCCCCGGTGCCCGCGCCGTTCGCCGTGCTGATCGCCGGACAGAGGATCGCGATATGTCGGAACTGACGCCCGCGCGGGAGCTGCGGCTCGGCCTGTACGGGGCCGTGGCACTGGTCGTGCTGCTCATCGCCACCGGCATCGTCTACGTGCTGCCGATCGGTAAGCGCGTCTACACCGCCGAACTCACCGAGGCCCGGTCGGTGGATGTGGGTGACGAGGTTCGGATCGCCGGAATCGGGGTCGGCGCGGTGAAATCCCTGGAACTGCTGCCGGATCGGGTCCGCATGACCTTCACCGTGGACGACGACGTCCGGCTCGGCGACCGCACCGCCCTCGAGGTGCGCATGCTGACCGTGGTGGGCGGGCACTACATCGCCGCCTTCCCCGCGGGCGACGAACCGCTCGGCGACCAGATCATTCCGCCGGAGCGGGTGCGCCTGCCCTACAGTCTGATCCGCGTTCTCCAGGACGCCGCCGCACCGGTCGCCGAGGTGGACGGCGATACGCTGCGGGCCAACTTCGCCGCCCTGGAACAGGCCCTGGAGGAGAGCCCGGACGCGCTGCGGCGCATGGGTATCGCCGTGGAGAGCATCGTGGGCGTGCTCGAACGGCAGAACGCGGAGATCTCGCGGGCGCTCACCGTGATGGACGAGTACCTCACCGTCATCGACGCCAATACCGCCCTGCTGGGTACCTTCGTCCGCAAGCTCGGGGACATCGAAACCCGCGGACTGGCGAAGAAGGCCGAGATCGCGGAAGCGCTGCTGGTGACCAGCCAACTGCTCTCGCGCATCGCGGCCGTCGAACCCGCCTGGCGCGAGGTGCTGGAACCCCTCGCCGACCGACTCGTGCGGGCCGTACCGCAATTGGAGGAGCTGGGACGGCGCATCGACGCGTCGCTGCACAGTCTCGGGCTGCTGCGCACCCGGCTGCGGGCGGCGATCACTCCCGAGCACGGACTGAGCGTCGACCAGTCCGCCATCACGGTCGAGGCCCCGCCGGTGTGCGTCCCGGTGCAGGGAAGGCGGTGCTGAATGAAACGCTTCCTGGGCTCCCCGGGTTTCACGACCGTGGTCGGCGTCGCCCTGGTGGTGCTGGTCGCCGTGGTCGGCTACCTCGTCGCCTTCCAACCCGGGAAACGGATGCTCACCTACTGCGCCCTCATGCCCGACGCCATCGGCCTGTACCCGGGCAATGACGTGACCATGCGGGGGCTGCCGGTCGGCGTCGTCGACACCGTGCGGCCCCACGGCGATTCGGTGCGGGTGAGCTTCCGGGTGGACGCCGAGCATCCGCTGCGCGGCGCGGTCACCGCCACCACCGTCTCCGATACCGTGCTCGCCGACCGGGAGCTGGAAGTGTTGGGCGACAACACCTCGGAGCAGCTCTGGGACGCCGACACCTGCGTTACCGAGACCTTCACGCCCAAGAGCATCAGCCGCACCCTGGAGGCGTTCTCCACCCTCGCCGATGAGCTGACCGGGCACGGCGACCCCGCCGAACGGGAACGACTGCGCGACAGCGTGATCGCCTTCGACCGGGCCACCGACGGCATGGGGGAACGGCTCAACCGGGTCATTCGGGAACTCGCCACCGCACTGCGGCAACCCGACGCCGCCATCGGACATATCGGCGATCTGATCGACGCCTTCAGCTCCATCGCCCGCAGCATCGCGCTCAACTGGGGCGACATCAAACTGGCGCTCACCCAGGCCGGGGAGGGCTTCGACTTCGTCAACCAGATGTGGGACCGCACGGTGCAGATCGTCGATTCCCTGCTGGTGATCCTGCCGTGGCTCAACCGCATGACCCTCGAGTACGGGCAGCCTGTGCTGCGCGGCCTCGACGCACTGGTGCCGAAACTGCGGCTGCTCTCGGCGCACATCGGATCGCTGCGCCAGCTGCTGGAGCTGATCCCGGCCCTGGTCGGAGCCTTCCGCGACACCCTCGATCCGGAGACCGGACAGGTCCGGATCACCTATGCCCCACCGCGCGTCGCGCTCCCGCCGCAGCTGGCCGACCAGGTGTGCGGGGCCGTCAACGCGGTCGCACCCGGACGCTGCCGCGACGCCGAGCACGGCATGACGACGGTGGACCTGGTGCCACTCGTCCTCGGATTGGCAGGTGCGCGGTGAACACACCACCTCCCCGTCGGCGACACGCGGTCGCCGTCATGGCCTGCGCGGTGGTCGCCGCCCTGTCGGGCGCGTGCGGTTTCGACCCGGCCGCCGTGCCCGTGCCCGGCGCGTCCGTGGCCGGGCCGACCTACGAGATCCGTATCGAATTCGCCAATGCGCTGAACCTGCCCGCCCAGGCCAAGGTGATCGCCAATGGCGCGAAGGTCGGCAGTCTGCGCTCGGTCGCCGTCGTCGATTCGTCGGCGGCGGGACCGGGACGGATCGACGCCGTGGTCGAGATCTCCAGCGCGGTGCGGCTACCGGTGCGCACCACCGCGCAGCTGCGACAGAACACGCTGCTCGGTGATGTGTACATCGGACTGACCACGCCACCCGGCGAGACCGGCCCGACCATTCCGCCCGGCGGCACCATCCCGCTGGAGCGGACCCAACCCGCCCTGCAGGTGGAGGATCTGCTCGCGGCACTGTCCGCCTTCGTGGGCGGCGGTGCGCCGCAGCGGATTCAGGACATCATCGACCAGGCCAATGCGGTACTGCCCGCCGCGCCCGAGGAGACGGCGCGGATCGCCGACCGGCTGGGCACCGACGTGCGCGATATCGCCGACAATCTGGATGCCGTCGACCGGTTCCTGGACGGCTTCGAACGCAATCTCGAAGCGGTGCTGGCCAATCCGCGCGAACTCGGGACGCTGCTGAGCGAACGGGGCTCCCGGGAGCTGCCCGCGGATGTGCAGTCGCTGGTGTACACGCTCGGCATCCTCAGCTCGCTCGGGGTGATCGGGCAGTCGTTGCAGTGGACCGCGCCGCTGCTGCGCGCCGGAGACGCCGCCGCCAAGGCCTTCGTGCCGCTGCTGCTGGGCGGCAATCCGCTCGACCTCAGCGCACCGTCCAATCTGAACCGCCTGGTGGCGCTGCTGCGCGAGAAGATCATTCCCTTCGTGGAGCGCGGACCGAACGTGAATGTCACCGGGATACAGGTAGAGGGCGCGACCCTGCCCGCCGAGGAGCGGATCGACGGGATCGTCCGGGCGCTGCGCATGATCGGAATGGTCCGATGAAGGCGAAAACCCTGCTCTCACTGGCGAGTATCCTCACCATCCTGGTGGTGGGCAGTGCCTACCTGGCGTTCGGCGTGGTGCGGGTGACCTGGTTCTCCGAGCAGGTGCACGCCACCATGTACGTGCCGGAATCCGGTGGGCTGCTGCCGCGTTCGAAGGTGCTGCTGTCGGGGGTGGAGGTCGGCCGGATCACCGCGGTCGAGCATGTGCCGGGGGCGGTGGAGGTGCGCTTCCGCGTCGACGCGGACTATCCGATTCCCACCGCCAGCGCCGTGCGGATCGAGGGGCTGTCCGGTCTCGGCGAGTCGTATCTGCTGTTCGACCCGCCCTCGGCCGAGGGGCCGTACCTGAGCGACGGGCAGGTGGTGCGGGCGACGAAGATCAGTGCGCCGGTGTCGATTCCGGATATCGCCCGCACCACCACCGAACTGCTGCGGCAGCTGGATCCGACGGCGCTCGCCTCTATTGTCGAGACCTTCACCGCGGCGACCGAGAACACCGAGGCGGTGATTCCGCAGCTGTCCCGGGCCACGGATCTGCTGGCGGCGACGCTGCTGGCCCGCACCGACGTGATCCGGCAGTTGCTCATCGCGCTACAGGCCAATGCGAGCGATATGGCATGGTCGGGTCCGGCGCTCATCCAGGCGTCGGAGCCGTGGGCCGAATTCGGGCCCCGGGTCATCGATGTGGCCGACTCCATCGCCCGCGTCATCCGCGCGGGCAATCTGCCCGAATCCTTCCTGGTACACACTCCCGACACCATCGGTCTCGCTCCCTTCCTGCGGGAGCTCACCGTCCGCGTCGACCGGATGGGACCCGAACTGGCACCGCTGATTCCGCTGCTGGAACCGGTGCTGGCCCTGGTTCCGCCACTGGTGAGCCAACTCGATCTCGGCAGCCTCATCGCCCAAGCGCTGCACGCCACCACGCCCGACGGCACGCTGCGCCTGCGAATCACCGTCAACTGACCGACAGGAGTCCGTTATGACCGTCGATCTGACCAAGCGCACCACCCCGCGACGCCGACGTGAATCCGCCGGGGCGCGACCGGTTCCGCGTTCGGTGGCCATTCCGCTGACCACACTGCGCTGGTCCGCGGCGGTCGGGGTGGTCACGGTGGTGGCGGCCGCGCTCGGGGTGCTGCTCCTGGTGGCGCGCAACGACATCGCCGAACGCGACGCGGTCGCGGCCGCCACCGTCCGCGCCGAACAGGTGGCCACCGACTACGCCGTGGGGGCGTCCACGGTGAACTTCGCCGACTTCGACGCCTGGGTGGTGCGGCTCAAACACAACACGGCACCCGCGCTGGCCAACAAGTTCGACGCCAGCGCCCCGGCCTTGCAGGAGATCATCGCCCCGCTGCGGTGGACCTCCACCGCCATGCCCATCACGGCCAAGGTGGTGTCGGAATCCGGTGGTATCTACAAGGTCAACGTCTTCGTCAATGTCAGCTCCACCAATGCCCAGAACCCCGACGGGGCGCAGACGACGGTGACCTACAACGTCACCGTCGACCGCAATGCCGACTGGAAGGTCACCGATGTGGGCGGCATGGAGGGCGCGCTGCCGTTGAAGTGAGCTGCCGTCGAAGTGAGCCGCCGTTGCGGTGAGCCACGAGCGCGCCCCGCGTCCGACGAACGCA
Source organism: Nocardia otitidiscaviarum NBRC 14405 (assembly GCF_000308635.1). Lineage (GTDB taxonomy): Bacteria > Actinomycetota > Actinomycetes > Mycobacteriales > Mycobacteriaceae > Nocardia > Nocardia otitidiscaviarum. The sequence continues at coordinate 31,282 of NZ_BAGD01000083.1, forward strand.
CCGCGCGACGGAGAACTATTCCGGGACAGCACTGTTCGACGCTTCATGGCGGGCGGCGAAGGCGAGTATCCGCGCCGCGACCCGCTGCGGAATCTCGTAGAACACCCCGTGTCCCCGGCCGGGATACACCTGGGTCTCGCCGTTCGGAATGTTCTCGACGATCCTGCGGCTGGCCACCTCGGCATCGGTGACCAGGGAGTCGCCGCCGAAGACGACCAGGGTCGGCACTGTGATCGCTTGCAGCTCGGCGTCTTTCAGCACCCGCGCCCACCCGATTCCCATCCGGTAGCGCAGCGCCGCCTTGGCGACCGCGAACTCCTGCTCGGTCACCTCGACCCCGGGGCTGAGCCACGCCATCATCTTTCGCATATTCGCGTCCGAGCGTCCACCCATCCCGAAGCGGATCATCTTCAGCAGCACGCGCCACGGCGGCTTGGTGAACATCCCGCCCGGCTCGACGAGCGTCACGCTGGCCAGCCGTCCCGCGTCGTGCAGCGCCACCAGACTCGCGTGCCAGGCTCCGTGCGAATAGCCCACCAGGTGCACGCGCTCGAGGCCCAGCCCGGCCAGCACCTCGTTCACCCACACCGCGAAGTCGGCTTCCCGGGTCAGCGGTGCCGTCTGCACGCTCCGGCCCGCGGTGCCGATGGTGTCCAGCGCGTAGACCACGCGATCGCGAGCCAGATCCTCGATGACGTAATACCAGGCCGTTGGCTCCGATATTGTGCAGCAGCACGATCGGAATCCCGTTCCCCTCCCCCGACCACCGCACATGCGTCGAACCGAACGACGTCGAGATATCGGCCTGCGTCACCGGCAGCGGCCACATCCCCTCCGCCGCCTCGTACATCGCCAGATACTCCGCCCGTGCCGCGTCATTGGCGAATCGCCCGATCTTGGCCATGACCACCCCTTCATCATCGTTGATGATATCAACGTACCACTTATTTGATACATGCATACCATCAACGCCGATATCGCTCGCGGCTGTGAGAAGGCTCATGAAACGACTGGGACATCTGGCCCAGGCGGCGATTGTCAGCAAATATCTAGCTACCGCCAATTCGGAGCGGCGATCTCATCGATTCGCACAGGGGAGTTCGAATGCACAAGAAATCCGCAGTACTCGTCCTACTCGGCACGGCGGGCATCGCAACCGTCATCGGCAGCGGAACGGCCTCGGCGCTGACGGTGGATCCGCAGCCCGGCGCGGCATCGGTGACCCTCAACCAGGGCGAAGCCGCCGCCGTCGCGTCCATGAACCTGGGCCCCGCCCTCGCCCAGGTCGCCCTCCCGGGCTGGTCTCCCGCAGGAAAGAACGAGGTCGGCAATACGATCAGCAGCGACGCCGCCGTCGCGGGGTCGATGCCCGGCGGCTGGATGCGCATCACCCTGCACGGCCCCATCCAGATGCCGACCCAGGTGTCGGTCTCCCGCCCCGCCACCGAGGCCGAGATGCAGCAGCAGGCCGGGTCATGAAACGACTCGGATACGGCCTGCTCGCCGCCGCGGCCACCGTCTCGGCGATAACACTCTCCACCGCGACCGCCAACGCGGGCATCCCCGCGGGCGTCTACTGCGCCGGAACGTTCTGCTACAACACCACCGACCAACCGCAGACCGTCACCGGCACCGAGGTATGCCCGAACGGCCCCCAATACGCCGTATCGGGCCTCATCCCCCCGCACGGCGCAGGCGCGGTCGGCGCCTTCGCCTGCCCGAACGGCGTTCAGCCCCAGGGCATTCTGTACTGACGGCCCACTCCGGACCGGCCAACCGGATCGGCGACAGCCAGCCGTGCGCCGCCCGGTCACCGTACCTCGGACGGCGAAGCGATCCGTCCACTGGCGGCCGGTCCGGCGAACCGACCTCCAGTGCACGATGCGGCTGGTCGACGTTCACCCGCATGCACCACGCAGCATGTCTTGGCCGCAGCGCGGACGGACAGCTCACACGGTGTAGAGGGGCGGCAAGTCCCGCCGCGCCGGTCATGGATACGCCGTTCGGCCGCACGGCGCACACCGAACGCACGCCCCGATGAACCAGGAACTCACCGAGGGCGCTCGCCACTGCGCTGGTCCGAATCCCCGCCCTTCAGCACGGGGAGGACGTCGACTTCCCTGCACGTGCGCCGCGTCTTCCGCGGCCGGTACCGGTCGACTCGGCTACGCGAGTGACGGCACGTCCGCTGCGCACGCCAGTGCCTGCGGGCGACCTGCCGCTCGAGTCAACAGCACCCGGTCTGCTGGGCGCCGCGCTGACCGCCGCCGCGCGTACGCTGCGCCCGGGCCGCACGAGCCTAAGCTTCCGAGCGAGCGCGGAACGACTCGACAGCACGCGTAGCGGATCGG
>NZ_BAGD01000082.1 GCF_000308635.1 Nocardia otitidiscaviarum NBRC 14405
GGCGGGGCTCGCCCCGGGCGCGCTGCCGCCACTGCCCGCCGATCCGGTCCAGGCGCTGCTGAGCGGGATGGCACTGCCCGCGATCCCGGGTCTCGACGCACTGTTCACACCGTTTCTCGACCTGCTGAACGGCTTCGGCACCGGGGTGTTGGGCGCGGTGAACCCGACCACCCTGCTGAGTCAGTCCTCGAAGTTCATCGAGGGGGCCGTGCAGATCGGCACCGGTGCGCTGAAGACGGTCGAGACGCTGTGGCAGGGCACATCCGGCACCGCCGCCCAGGCGGCCGGGCAGGAGGCACAGAGCCACGGCGCGGAGACCGCCCAGCGCGGCTTCGACATCTCCGCGCTCACCGAACAGGCCGCCGCGGTGGTCCAGCGCGGCAATCTACAGCTCACCGCCATCGCGCAATCCTTCGCCGCCCAGGCGACCGCCATGGCCCCCGTGGCGCTCACCCCGCCCGGTCAGGCCGCTCTGATCGTCTCGGCCACCGAGCATCTCGGCGCGGCGGTGGCCGTGGTCAACGCCACCCGCGGCGAATTGAGCACCTACACAGCGCAGTTGAGCGGCGTACTGGGTCCGCTGCTCGGCCGGGGCGGCGGACCCAACCCCGCCGAGGTCGCCCAGTCCCTGGCGCAGAATGTCGGCCAGCCGATCCTGTCGCAGGCTCAGGAACTGCTGAAATCCGGTATCGACCAGGCCACCACACCCGCCGGTACCGGCCCGATCCCGGCCAACCCGGGCGATCTCGACACCAAGGCCGCCGGTCTCGGCGGTGGAGGCGGCGGAGCCGGAGGTGGCGGCGCGGGCGGCATCGGCGGTGTCGGCGGACTCGCCGCCAAGCCCGGCGGACCCGGCTCCTCCATCCCCGGCGGCAAACTCGCCCCCGCCGCGGGCTCCCCGTTCGGCTCCGGCGCCCCCGGCGCTCCCGGCGTCGGCGGCATGCCCCCGGGTGGCTACATGGGCGCGCCCTACGGCGGCGCGGCGGGCCAGCGTGGCACCGACGACAACCACACCCGCACCGTCCAACCCCACCACAACCACTCCGGCGAAGCCGAACTCACCGGCAATCTCGGCCCGGCCAGCCCCGAAGTCATCGGCGACTCCGCCACCGCGGACCGTTCCGTCGACCACGACGCCACATCCTGACCCACCGCAGCAGGGCGGCAGATCCCACCCGGTGAGCGGCGGTCCCGGCGGTCGCGGACCTGCCGACCGTGAGCGGATCAACCGACCGGCCCGCTCGCGGGAATGTTCGCGGCGGCCGAGCGGCAACGCTCAGACGGCTTCCGGTCGGGCCTGGGCGTCGGTGCCGCCGTCGATGACGAATTGCGCGCCGTGGATGAATCCGGCGCGCGGGCTCAGCAGGTAGGCGATCAGGTCGGCGATCTCCTCCGGGCGGCCGTTGCGGCCGACGGGTGAGGTGAAGTTGCGGATGGCCTCGCCGTAGCGGGGGTCGTCCAGACCCGCTTGCAGCAGCGGGGTTTCGACGCTGCCGGGCGCCACGGCATTGAGCCGCACCCCCGCCGCGCCCCACTCGGCGGCGCGGCGGCGGACCGCGACGGTGACGGCGTTCTTGGAGGCGGCGTAGGCGTAGCTGCCCGCGTAGTCCCCGGCGGAGGCGAACGCCTCCGCCTCGGTGCCGGTGGCGATGGGGTTCTGCGCCCAGGCCAGGTGGGTCGACGCCACCGACGACACGACCACGGCCGCGGGTGATTCCCCCTTGCGCAGTGCGGGCAGCAGGGCATCGAGCAGGGCGACGGTGCTGCGGTAGTTGATCTCGACAATGCGCATCGGGTCGGGGACCTGCGGCCCGACGCCTGCGCACAGGACGAGTCCGTCGAGCACTCCCCCGCCGCATTCGAGGACCTGGTCGACGATTTCCGCCCGCACGTCCGCGTCGGTGAGGTCGCCGGTGAGGTCGGCGTCGGCCAGGTCGATGCCGATGATGTCGTGCCCGGCGGCGCGCAGGACGGCGGCGGTGGCCGCGCCGATGCCCGAGGCGGAGCCGGTGATGGCGATCGTCATGGCTGTGATTAGAACAGGATGCAGATTCACCGGGCAATGCCCGACGGATCCGATCTCGGACACCGGGACCGCGGTCGCCGCACCCCGGGCGCACCCGCTACGACTGACCATGCACCCCTGGGCGTGTCCACCGTCCGGATTCGGATCGCCGGTTCGGTCGCGGACCACCGCGGTGCCGGACTAGCATCAGCGCAAGAACTAGAATCTGTTCTAGTTTTCGCCCGCCCACTGTCGAGAGGACGACCCGATGCGCTTCACCTATGCGGAGGCGATGACCGATCCGGACTACTACGTCCCGCTGGCCCAGGCCGCGGAGGCCGCCGGATTCCACAGCATGACCGTCGCCGACAGCATCGCCTACCCCGCGGAGTCGGACTCGAAATATCCCTACACCAAGGACGGCAATCGCGAGTTCCTCGACGGCAAACCGTTCATCGAGACCTTCGTGCTGTCGGCCGCCATCGCGGCGGCCACCACCACGCTGCGACTGACGCCGTTCGTACTGAAGCTGCCCATCCGCCCGCCGGTACTGGTGGCCAAGCAGGCCAGTTCCCTCGCCCGCCTGAGCAACAACCGCTTCGCCCTGGGCGTGGGCATCAGCCCGTGGCCGGAGGACTTCCAGATCATGGGCGTGCCGTTCGAGAAGCGCGGCAAGCGGCTCGACGAGTGCATCGAGATCGTGCGCGGCCTCTCCACCGGCGAATACTTCGAGTACCACGGCGAGTTCTACGACATTCCGCGCATCAAGCTCACCCCCGCCCCCACCGAGCCGCTGCCCATTCTGATCGGCGGCCACTCCGACGCCGCGTTGCAGCGCGCGGTGCGCCTGTCCGACGGCTGGATGCACGCGGGCGGCAGCGCCGAGGATCTGGACAAGTACCTGGCGCGCATCGAAGAACTGCGCGCCGAGCGCGACCTGACCACCCCGTTCGAGATCCATGCCGTCTCCCGCGACGGTTACACCCCCGACGGGGTGAAGCGCCTCGAGGAGAAGGGCATCACCGATCTGATCGTCGGCTTCCGCAACTCCTATGCCATGGAGCACGACACCGAGTCGCTGGCGGACAAGATCACCAAGCTGAAGTGGTACGGCGACAATGTGATCGCCAAGCTGACAGCCTGTTGAATAACCCGGGTTGACGGGCTGATTCGACAGCGCCCTTCTCGGGCGTCCAGCACTCACACCGCCAGCGGGCGAGTGCCGGTTCCCGCGTCTACCGGGCCGGTTACACCGACACCCGTGCGGTGTCGGTCAGCGCCTTCCCGTCGGCGGGCGTTGGTGACCCGGCCCCCTGCTGGGAGGTCCGGGGATCCAGATACGTCTTTCACCGTGGCAGGCCAGCGCGCGAGATTGACCGCCGCGTTCACATCCCGATCCAGCCGCAGCCCACACCCGCACGCGAACACCCGATCAGCCAACCCCAGACCCGGGTTGACGGTGCCGCAACGCGAACACAGCTTGCTCGACGGGAACCAGCGATCAGCGATAGCGACGGTGCCTGCGCGCCATTCCTGTTTGTAGCGCAGGATGCGAGCGAACTCGGCCCACCCGGCATCACTGATCGCCCGGGCGAGGGTGTGGTTGCGCAGCATTCCGGCTACGTGCAGGTCCTCGACGACGAGCCGGTCGTGGGTCTTGACCAGCCTGCCGGTGACCTCATGCAGAAAGTGACGACGAATCGCGGCGGTCTTGCGATGGTGCCGAGCCAACCGCGCGGCGGCCTCGTCCCGGTTGCGTGATCCTTTCCGTGTGCGGGACAGTGCTTTCGACAACCGTCGCTGCCGGGCCAACCCGGCAGCGAGGGGCTTGGGCGCGGTGATGCGCGCGACCTCACTACCCTCGGTGGTGGCGGCGATCACGAACGCCGACAGTCCTCGATCCACCCCGACCCCGCCGTGTTCGTCGCCGGGGTCGCGGGGCCGGTGCCGGTGGGCGGGATGCAGGTCGGCGGCCTCGGTGGCCACGCTGACCCACCACCGGCCACCGCACTCGGTGACGGTGGCGTACAGAACCTTCGCGCGGTGTTTGGCCAACATCCGCCGCAACCGGCGCGTGTCCTCCCGTACGCGGATTACCCCGAGGCCGGGCAGGGTGACCGAGCGGGGGATACCGCCGTCACCGACCCGGATCGACGGACGGCCGTTCTTCGCGGGCTTGTTCCGCAGCCGGAACGCCGGGGTCGCACGTCGTTTGGACTTGAAGCGGGGAAACCCGACCCGTCTGCCCTGACGGCGGCCATTCCGGGAGTCTGACCAGTTGGTCAGGGCGCGGCCGCAGTCGACGGCGGCTTCCTCGAACACCTGCTGGCACACCTGATCCCGCCACACCAACCCGGTCACCCGCACTTGCGCGACCCCGGCGGTATCGACGGTGAACACCCGCCCGGCCGCCTCGGTCTTCTTCCAGACGTTGAACGCGTTGATCAGACTGAACCCCGTCCACGGCACCGGATACCCGGGATCGGTTGTGCGGCGTGTCAGGGCGGTTTTCACCAGGTGCAGGCACTGGTTGAACGCGAACCGCGCCGCGCCCGCGTGCCGGGCCAGCGTGGCGTGCTGCTCGGCAGTGGGCTCGAGGCGGTAGCGGAAGGTGGTATGCCTGCTCATCACCGACGACTGTGACACACACCACCGACAACAAACCCGGGGTCGATCCGATCAGCACCGGACGACACGAAGCGATCAGTACACAAACACAGGCAGCCGGTGTCACGCAGAGAACACATCTCGGATTGCCGACCGATCAATCTAACGCGGTATCAGATTGAGCCGTCTCAGGATTGCGGCCGTGATCTGCCGAGCAGCTACAGCCGAGCACGCTGATTCGAACACAGATAGGTTGGACGCCATGCCTTTTAGCGCGGTGATCTTCGACATCGGAGGCGTTCTCGAAGTTACCGAGGAGATGGACTTCGACATTCGCTGGGAACAACGACTCGGCCTCGAACGCGGCCAGATCGTCGGGCGCCTCGCCGACGTCTGGTCAGCAGGAAGTATCGGCACCATCACCGAACCCGCATTTCGCGACGCGATTATCGGACGTCTCGAACTCGAACCCCATACCGCCGACGAACTCATCGAGGACATCTGGCGGCAATACCTGGGGGTCGCCAACAGCGAGCTGATCGCCTACGCGAAGACCCTGCGGCCGCGCCATCGAACCGGAATCATCAGCAACAGCTTCGTGGGCGCGCGGGAACGGGAACAACGCGCCTATGGCTTCGAAGACCTGGTCGACGACGCACAGATCGCGCTCGACGGAGCTACGGCGGCCGGAATGACCACGATCCATCACACCGACAACGCCACAACAATCACCGCTCTGAACACGCTGCTGCACACCGCAGGAGCAGAATAGTCCGCGTTCGGCAGGACCTCGAACGACCGCTGCCGTCCAAACGGACCGACGCGAACCCAGATTCACCAGACCTGACCACCACCAAGATCAAGTGCAGAGAAGCATGATCATCGACCAGATGACCATCACTTCGTGATGGTCGGGTAGGCGTTCGTCGTCGCGCACGCAGCGGCGGCGTCGACTGATCCAGGAGCAGGTCCGTTCTAGCACCCAACGACGGGGCAGGACAATGAATCCGGAGACGTCATCGTTGCGCTTGAAGATGTCGAGAGTGAGCGCGAGCGCAGTCTTGGCCCAGGTGAGGAGCTTGCCTGTGTAGATGCCTTCGGCCCACACCAGGGTGATGGTGTCGAACAGCAGGCGTAGTCGGGTCAGCGCGGGTCGGCGGCGTCGCGGTCCTGCACGCTGGCGGCGGTCACCAGCACCACGAGCAGCAGGACGAGACAGTCGACGATGATGTGGCGCTTACACCCGCCACTTTCTTCCCGGCGTCGTAGCCGCGTGACCCGGCGCCGACGGTTTCCGCAGCGCGCACCGACTGCGAATCGATGATCGCGGCGGTCGGGTCGACCTCGCGTCCCTCGGCTTCGCGCACCATGTCGGGCAGGTCGTTGTGCACGGCGGTGACATCGCCGTTGGCCCACCACCGGGTGAACGTGTCATGGACGGTGGACCAGGAAGTCCGCTGGCAGGTTGCGCCATTTGCACCCGCTGTCGACCAGGTAAAAGATCGCGTCGACGATCTCGCGTCGGCAGTGTTCCTCGGGTCGGCCACCGGCTCCGTCGAGCCAGATCGGCCAGGGCAGCCGGGAGGCGATGACCGCCCATTGGGCGTCGGTGGCGTCGTAGGTGTAGCGGGGTGGGCGGTGCCGTGCCCGAATCGACAGGCCACACAAAAGGTCAGCCATTTTCAGCGATACCGGTGACAGCGGCGGTGGCGGAGGGGTAGAACGACATGACGGAACCTTCTGGCGCACTTGGTTTGTGGTAATTCCTGTGCTACCAGGAGGTTCCGCCACATCTGGCCTGTTCGGGCAACCTTCCGCACGGTCTGTTCCCCGACGCGATCAGATCCCGGACAGGCACTGAGCTGACCGGGAACACTCGGCTCAGGACCGCTTGGCGAAGCCGAGCTCGATGACGGCGTCGCGCTCGCTCGCCAGCTCGGCCACGCTGAGATCGATACGCGCCCGGGAGAATTCGTCGATGGCGAGATCGGGAACGATGGTGTACGCGCCGTCCGCGCAGGTGACCGGGAACGAGCTGATCAGCCCTTCCGGCACCCCATAGGAACCGTCCGACGGCACCGCCATCGACACCCAGTCCCCGGCCGCGCTGCCCAGCACCCAGTCGTGGACGTGATCGATGGCGGCGCTGGCCGCACTCGCCGCCGACGACGCGCCGCGCGCCTGGATGATGGCCGTACCCCGTTGCTGCACGGTGGGAATGAAGTCGTGCTCGATCCAGGCGCGATCGTCGATCACCTCCGGCGCGGGCCGTCCGGCCACGGTGGCGTGGCTGATATCCGGATACTGGGTGGCGGAGTGGTTGCCCCACACCGCGATACGGTGGATATCGGCGGCGGGCACGCCGGTCTTCTTCGCCACCTGGGCGATGGCTCGATTGTGGTCCAGCCGGGTCAGCGCGGTGAATCGCGCGGCGGGCACGTCGGGTGCGTTGCTCGCGGCGATGAAGGCGTTGGTATTGGCCGGGTTTCCGATCACCAGCACCTTGACGTCGTCGGCCGCACTGGCATTGATGGCCGCGCCCTGATCGGTGAAGATCGGACCGTTGGCGGCGAGCAGATCGGCGCGTTCCATACCGGCGGTGCGGGGACGCGCGCCGACGAGCAGCGCGATATTCGCCCCGTCGAAGCCGATCCACGGGTCATCGGAGATGTCGATCGACGACAGCAGCGGGAACGCGCCGTCCTCGAGTTCCATGGCGACCCCTTCGAGAGAGCCCACCGCGGCCGGGATCTCGAGCAGTCGCAGCCGCACCGGAGTGTCCGGTCCGAGCATGGCCCCGGAGGCGATCCGGAACAGCAGACCGTAGGCGATCTGTCCGGCGGCACCGGTCACGGTGACGGTCACGGGTCGGGCGGCACTGCTCACGACGAACTCCTAGCGCTTGTCGGACACTCCGCTGTTCACCCTAATCACGCTCACCCTGCCCGGTCCCGGTTGGTGAGCCGGACGTGAGCGAGTAGACAGTGGCGGCGTCGGCCAGTTCGGCGAGCATCGAACCAAGATCGGCGACGGCCGCGGGCCGGGGTTCGCCGTGCGCGTCGAGGTACAGGTCGCGACGGATCTCGATCATGACGGCGGTGACCCGCAGGTCGCGGCGATAGTGGGCCAGCGGGACATAGCAACCGGCGTACGGGGTGTCGAACTCGACCGCGCCCGCCGCCTCGAATACGCGCCGCGCGGCCTCCGCGAGCCAGGGCGGGGTGTGGGCCGCGTCGGTGCCGACGCAGATCGGCGGGCGCGGCCGGGCGGCATCCTCGAATGCCGAGGGACGCGCCGGATAGGAGTGCACGTCGATCACCACGGCAGCGCCCGTGGCTGCCAGCCGCTCGGACACCAGGGCGGTGACGGCGGCGGCGTAGGGATGGAAGTATCGCGCCAGGAGTTCATCGGCCGTCGGCCCCGTACCCGTGCGCAAAGCCGCACCGCCGCAGGTGCGTTCGTACACCGCGCCGCGCCCGTGCCGCAGCATCGGTTCGCTCGCGTCGGGGAAGCGCTCCGGATCCACCACCAGCCGCGAGTAGCGGTGCACCGCCCGCCACGGCCGCCGCGCCGCTCGCTCGGTCGCCGTCGCGGCGATCGAATCGGTTGCGGTATCGGTGGATTCGGCGAGCTCGGCCGCGAGCGCCGACTCGGACAGGGCGATTCCGGCGCGCACGTCGGGCGGAATCTCGCGTCCCGCGTGCGGCACGTGCAGCACCACCGGACTCGTCGGGTCGCCCGGAAGGATCACGCACGGCTGCGTCATGCACTCACTCCCTTCGATGTCCCTCGCTTGATGATACGTACATACCATCTTCGTGATATGTTCGTATCATCAAGCGGTAGGGGGAGATCATGATCAAGCTCGGACGGTTCACCGATGACGCGGCGCGGGCCGCCTATCTGCGCGCCTACGATGCCGTGGCGGCGGCGTGGCCGGTGCCCTGGACCGATATCGACGTCGAAACCTCCTTCGGCACAACACGTGTCCGCCGATCGGGGGCGGGGGAAGGAACGCCGCTGTTCCTCTTCCCCGGGATGCAGGGCAACGGATTGTTCTGGAGCCAGTTCATCACCGAGCTGGCACACGACCGCACGGTGTACACGCCCGACGTCATGGGCTGGGCCGGGCGCTGCGTGCAGACCGCTCCGCTGCGCGACGAAAACGAGATCGCCGAATGGGCAGCCGAGACGATCGCCGGACTCGGGGCCGATCACGTCCATGTAGCGGGCTATTCCCTGGGCGGATGGCTGGCAGCCGTGGTCGCGGCCCACCGCCCCGACCGGGTGGTCAGTCTGAGCCTGCTGGAACCGGCTCCGGCCACCTTCGCACGGCCGAGCTGGCGAGTGCTGTGGCGCTTCATGGTCGCCGGATTCCGCCCCACGCGGGCGAAGATGGAGAAGTTCAACCAGTGGATCGCTCCACGCACCCGGCTCACCGAGTCGAATTGGGCGATGCTGTTGGCGAGCTTCGATTTTCGGCAGGGAATGCCGTGGGCGCGTCCGCTGCCCGAGGAGCGCTTCGCCGCGATATCCGCCCCGCTGCTGGCCCTCTTCGGCGGCGACACAGTCGTGCAGGATCCCGGGTGGGCGGCCGACCACGTCCGTCGACTGCGGCCGGATGCCGATATCGAGATCTACCCCGGCGTCGGACACGACATGATCTGGGCGATCCCCGACCGGGTGATCCCCCGCTTCCTGGAGTTCGTGCGCGCGCATGAGCCCGCGCGGGCCTGAGCCCTCCCGAAATCCACCGGACGCGAATACCGGATTCTGGTAGGCAGGGACCATGACGAGTCTCGGCGTGGTGTTCCGTCCCCAGCTTCCCCCCGAACGGCTGCGCAATGCGGTTCGGGCAGCGGATGATTCGGGCCTCGAGGAGCTGTGGCTGTGGGAGGACTGCTTCCTCGAGGGCGGCATTTCGACCGCCGCGGCGGCACTGGCCTGGTCGGAGCGGGTGCGGGTCGGCGTCGGCGTGCTGCCGGTGCCGCTGCGCAATGTCGCCGTGACCGCCATGGAGATCGCCACGCTGGAACGCCTGTTCCCCGGGCGCGGGATCTGGGGTGTGGGGCACGGGGTACAGGACTGGATGGGGCAGGTGGGCGCACGCGCCGCCTCCCCGCTGACCCTGCTGCGCGAGTATCTCGACGCGCTGCGGGGGCTGCTGCGTGGTGACCGATTGACGGTCAAGGGTCGCTACGTGCGGCTCGACGATGTCGGCCTGGATTGGCCGCCCGCCGCCGCACCGCCGATGCTGGCCGCCGCCACCGGACCCCGCACCCTCCAGCTGGTCGGTGCGGCGGCCGACGGCGTCATCCTCACCAGTTCCACTCCCGCCGACGGCATTCGCGAAGCCAGCCGGATCGTCGCCGCCGCTCGCCCCGAATCCGTTACCGGCCAACCCTTCCCGATCGTCGTATACCTCCTGGCCGCGACCGGCCCGAGAGCCGCCGACCGGGTGGCCGCCGAACTCCGCGCCCAGGGACGCGATGCCATCGCGGGCATCGGTGTGGCCGGGGACGCCCACGCCATCGCCGACGCCGTTACCCGCTGGTCCGAGGCGGGTGCCACCAGCGTCATCCTCGAACCCACCGCCGATGAGCCCGATCCGGAGGGTTTCATTCGCTTCGTCGCCGACCGGGTCCGCCCCCTGGTCCCCTGAAAACACGACGGCAGCGTCCCGGTCGGCACCGCGGCGTCGCCGGCGGCCGCGAGCTCGCGTCGATCGGCACGCCGCCGCTCCCGGGAACGCCGGAATATGGGCGACGCCACAGCGTGCCGCCGTCGCGCGACCGAGCACGCTGTCGCCGCGCGGCCGAGAACACCGCCATCGCGCGGCACGCACACCATCACGCGGCCACGACCATAGCCCGCGCCGTCACCCACGCCGTCGATACGCGGCCACCTACAGTGTCATCGGCGGCTGAACACACGGTCGTCGCCCCGCGAAAGGGCTGGCGCGCGAACCGTCGCCAGGAACGACACCGGGACAGGTCTGCGCTAGCGCGGATCCAGTCCCAGCGAACGGGCGAGATGCTCTGTCCACCAGCGTTTTTGGCCGTCCGAAGTATCGGCCGCCCGGCCGGTGAGACCGGCGCTGCGGCGGAACGGCCCGCCGTACAGTGGTTCGGTGGCGAGCGCCTGATGCAGGGCCGCGACGGCCAGCCGGGTGTCGTCGATCGGAGTGTCGGCGGCATCGGGCCGCAGCGCGTGCAGGGCGTCGACGACCGGAGCGAGCATGCCCGATTCGGTATCGCGCCAACCGGCGGCGTGCAGGGCGACGGCCAATTCCCCGTACCCCTGCCGGTAGAAGCCCGCCAGGGCCTCGACCAGTTCGCCGAGGTCGGCGTCGCGGTCGAGCCACGAGTCCAGCACCTGCCGAAGTCCGGCCCGGATCTCGCGGCCGCCGTGGCGCAGCAGAGCCTCCAGTAGCCGGTCCCGATTTCCGAAGTGGTGGTTGACCCCCGCGTCGGTCATGCCGACCGCGGCCGCGACGGCACGGACCTGGACCGCGGCCACCCCACCCTCGGCGAGCAGCCGCTCGGCGGCGTCCAGGATCAGCCGACGCGCTTCGTCGGGAGCGCGGCGTACACGTGATGCGGTCACGCCGCCACCTTACCTTGACGCACCAAAGCAACCCGCCTACGGTCTACCTTGACACCGCAAGGTAGGAGGACCGGCCATGACCGACCCAGCCACTTCCCGACCACGACGCCTCACCCGCCCCGACTCGGTCGTGCTACACGGCGAGGAGATCGGCACCGGCCCGTCCGTCCTGTTGCTGCACGCCGGTGGCGAACAGCGACAGGTATGGACCCCGGTGACGACGCTGCTCTCGGCGGCGGGATTCCGGTGCGTGGCCTACGACCAGCGCGGCCACGGCGAATCCGGCGGCGAGCGAAAGACGTTCGCGCCCTGCGCTGCCGATGTCGGCGCGATGGTGCTCGCCGAACCGCCGGGCTGTCTGGTGGTCGGCGCGTCCCTGGGCGGACTCGCCACCCTCGCCGCCCTCGCGGATCCCGCGGTCCGCGACCGGGTGGCGCGGTTGGTCCTGGTGGACGTCGTCCCCGATATCGACCCCGCCCGCGCCCGCCGCTTCCTCGCCGACGCCGGTGTGCTCGACGGCTACACCGAACTCGTCGAGGACATCCTCGCCCAACTGCCGCGCCTGCGGCGGCTCACCGCTACTCTCGACCTGCCCCTCCGGCTGGTCCGCGCGGGCACCGACACCCCGCTGTCCGACGACGACATCGCCCGCTTCCGGAACACGGCCCCCCATGCCACGGTGACCGAGATCCCGCAGGCCGGACACCTGGTGGCCCGCGACCAACCCGCGGCCCTGGCGGCCGCCATCGCCACCGAATGCCGCCATCTGAGACTCGGGCGCGGTATGGGCGGACGGACCGCCGCGCGGAGCCGCGTCGGCGGGCCGTGATCGCCATCCGCCGCGACTACAGGCCCATGCCGCGGGCCAGGACCGGCCAGGAGTCGATGAAGTCGTCGTGCCAGTAACCCCAGGAGTGGGTGCCGGAGGGCCGGAAGTTGTAGGTGGCGGGGATGTTCAGGGCGTCCAGGCGGGTTTTGAGATTGTGGGTGCAGTAGTTGGTGGCGCCCTCGATGACGCCGCCGACGAGCAGCTGGTTGGCCAGCACGCGGGGGCCGCTGCCCGCGGAGTACTTGCTGTCCAGGACGTCGTGGATGCCGGGGAGGCCATTGCCGGTGGACAGGTAGAGGTCGAGACCGCGGAGCCCGTCGGCATCGACGACCGGGTCGTTCTCGGTCCAGGCGGGAGCGCCGACGGGGCCGTACATATTCTCGACGTCGCCGCCGCCCCAGACCTCCACGGCCAGCTTGATGAACTCGCGTCCGACCGGGTCGGCGGACTGGGCACAGCCGGAATAGGCGGCGACCGCGCGGTACAGGCCGGGCTTGTGGATGGGCAGGTTGAGCACGGCGGTTCCCGAAGTCGACAGTCCGGCAACGGCATTGACGCCGTTGGTGCCCAGTGCGGCATCGATGAGCGGGGGCAGCTCCTCGGTGAAGAAGGTGCGCCACTTGATCTTTCCGCGCTCCGGGTCGGGTGCGATCCAGTCGGTGTAGTAGGTGAACGCACCGCCGATCGGCTGCACCACGTTCACGTTCTTGTCGGCGAGGAAGCCGGTGACGATATCGGTTTTGGTCTGCCAATTCGCCGTACCCTCACCGCCGTCCGCGCCATTGAGCAGATACAGGGTCGGCCGCGGCACCGAGGCATCGGCGGGGCGCTGCACATCGACCGGGAAGTACTGCTCCATCGCGGCCGAGTACACGAACAGCCGGAGCGTGCGGTCGTCGGTGAAGGTCACCTTCATGATTCGCGAACCGTTCGGCGCGACCGGATCGGCCAGCAGCTGTCGCGAGTCCATGACCGGATCGCCCGCCGCGGCGGCGGGCGTCACGAGTCCGATTCCGGCTAGCGCGACGATCGCGGCGATCAGGGCGGCGGCCCGCCTGCCGTACGGGAGGTGTCGACGAATCACCCTGGTACCGTAACCGCCCCGCTCAGCCGTGCGGCCCGGTATCGATGCCCGAGGCGCGGAGATAGCCTCCGAGCTGCCCGGCCGCCTCGAGCATGGCGACGCCGCGCGCGGTGAGCTGCCGCTGCCACCCGGCCAGGGCCGCGGCCAGCCGGTCCGTGCCGCCCGCCGCGCGAATCTGCTGGACCACCGTCGCGATGTACGCCAGCGGGTATCCGCCGCGCCGGAGCAGATGGGCCAGTTCGGCATCGCGTACATCGGCCGGGCGGTACAGCCGATAGTCGGTGACCGGTTCGCGATCCGGAGCCAGAATGCCCGCCTCCTCCCAGGTGCGCAGGGTCGCCGGGGTGAGTCCGAGCAGTCGGGCCAGCTCGCCGATGGTCCGGGTGCCGGTCCGCCCCGTGGCCTCGTGCGGCGCCGCGGTGAGTTGCTCGACCGCCGCCCGCACCGACA
Source organism: Nocardia otitidiscaviarum NBRC 14405 (assembly GCF_000308635.1). Lineage (GTDB taxonomy): Bacteria > Actinomycetota > Actinomycetes > Mycobacteriales > Mycobacteriaceae > Nocardia > Nocardia otitidiscaviarum. The sequence goes on from NZ_BAGD01000082.1 coordinate 13,582, forward strand.
CCAGCGTCTCGCGGTCGCGCCGCAACTGTCCGTGGCCGCCGTCGATGACCGTCAGCGCGTCGTCGAGCGCGCCGTCGTGGATCGCGTTCATGATGCGCCCGCTCGCCGCGTGCCCGAAGGCGGGAATCAACGCCAGGTAGGCGCGCAACGCCGCCGCGTGCGTCTCGGTGTAGACCCGGTAGCCGCTGGGGGTGCGCCGCGCGGGCGGCAGGAAACCGTCCCGCTCGTAGTTGCGGACGGCCTGGGTCGAGATGCCGTGCTCACGTGCGAGGTCGGCGGGGCGCAGAGTGACCATCGGTTTGAGAGTTTACCTGCCGAATACGGGGTAACCGGTGGGCAAGTTTCCACAGAGTTTTCAACGATACGATCGAAATACATGAGCCAGGACATTCGAGACTTCCTCACCCCGTCATGTGAACTCGTGGGCCTGGGTGAACCCACGCATTTCGAACCCGCCTTCGCGCGGCTGCGCAACGACCTGTTCGCCCGACTGGTGGAGTGCGGCTTCCGCTCCGTCGCACTGGAATCCGATCGCGTCGCCGGTTTCACCGTGGACGACTTCGTCCAGGAGGGGATAGGCGATCTCGATACGGTGCTGCGCGAGGGCATCTCGCACGGCTTCGGCGAGCTGGAGGCCAATCGCGAGTTGGTCGTCTGGCTGCGCCAGTACAACGAGGGCCGACCACCCGAGCAGCGGGTGGCCTTCCACGGCATCGACGCCCCGCTGGAGAAGATGAGCGCCCCCAGCCCCCGCCGCTACCTCGAATTCGCCCGGGACTACCTGGAACTCGATCTCGAGCTGACGGATCTGCTCGGCGAGGACGAACGGTGGAGCCGCACGGAGGCGGTCTTGGATCCGACGGTGTCGCCGGGCGCGACCGCCGAGGCCGCGAAGCTGGCGGCGATCGGTGACGACATGCTCAGCCAGTTGTACGGCCGCTCCCCCGCACTGATCGCGAAGACCTCACGCGCCCGGTGGCTGCGCGCCCGAGCCCACCTCACCGCCGCGCTCGGACTGCTCCGCTACCACCGCCAAGCCGCCCGTCCACTCCAGCCCGAGGCGCGCATCTCCCTGCTCAGCAGCACCCGCGACGTGCTCATGGCGCAGAACCTGCTCGAGATCCGCGACATCGAAGCCGACCGCGGCCCCACCCTGGTCTTCGCCCACAACAGTCACCTGCAGCGCACGCAGACCCATATGCCCATGGGCGAACTGGATGTCACCTGGTTCCCCACCGGTGCCATCGCGGCCCAGTTCCTCGGCGACCGCTACACCTTCATCGCGGGCAGCCTGGGCCACAGCGACGCCATCGAACTGAACGATCCCACGGCCGACACCTTCGAGGGCTTCCTCCAGCACCGCTTCCCCACCTGGGGCCTCCTCCCCACCCGCGATCTCCCCTCCGCCCGCGTCCGCACCGACGTCACCCAACCGCAGGGCTACTTCCCCCTCGACCCGGCCATCCTGGCTGGCACCGACGCGGTGCTCCACATCGCCTGACCCCATGAAGATCGGTTGTCTCACAGAACTACTCGGCGATAACCCGCTTCTGGCCGTGCAGATCTCCGCCCTGGCCGAGCGTGACCCTGCCGGTTACGTGCTGGCCAACCGGGAAGAGCCGACGGGCGGTTTCGGGGGTGAGTTCGGTCGGGTCGAGGTCGGTCATGGTCCGGCTATTTCAACCGGCTGAGACGACCGATCCGTACTGCTGGGTGCCTACCTGGATGCGGTAGGAGAGTTCTCGACGCTCGAAGGCAAGACCGGAGTGGAGGCCGAGGCCGCGTATGAGGGTTGGTCACCCGACGCGGTCATCCGCTCGAAGGCTCATCTGGCCTACCTCGCCGGTCTCGAGAAGCTGTTCGGCGTGGATCTCGGGCTGCCCGATCCCATGTCGGGTTCCGGTGACACTCGCCGACGCGGCCTGCTGCGGTTTCTGCTCCAGACGGCCCGGTCGTATCGCGCGATCGGTACGCCGCTCGACGGCTACATGGAAGTCAGCTTGCTGGTGCGGGCCATGGAAGACGTCGGCATCGCGGACGCCGTCACCGACGGCTGTGCCCGCATGCAGGGCCCCGCCCGCATACTGCGGCAGCAGCATCTGGAATTGCTCGACACCGTTTTGAGCGGATTGCTCGGTGAACGTGCGGATGCGAGCTATGAACTCGACGACCCGGTCGCCGCTGAGATCGTCGTACCCGAGCCCTGGGATCCGTGGGCCGTTTAGTTCCCACCGGCAGGTTCTGTCTCCGCAGCCGCTCGCTGTGCGAAGGCGTGCATGGCGGTCGACAGCTTCATCGAGGGCCTTCTCACCCGGCGGCGCGTGCGTCGAGTTCGTAGCGGTCGCCGATCCGCAGCAGGGCCACCACGGACATGAAGATCGCTGGTACCAGGACCAGCATGGCGGGGACGAGCGGTTCGCCGCCGTAGCCGGCGGCGCTCACCAGATCGGAGGTCAGGCCGACGAAGAATGGGCCGAGTGCGCCACCGAGGGTGACGAGAAAGGTGAGCAGGGCGAATCCCAGGCCGCGGCGGACGGCGGGGACCACATCGGCCGACACCGCGGTGAGGTTGGGGATCGCACCGGCGAATCCGCCGCAGGCCAGAGCGACCAGGGCGGCACGCGCCGGAACACCGGGCGTGAGCAGAGCGCCCGCGAGGGCGAAGGCGCCGGTCAGCAGGAAAACGGTGGCGACGGTGATCCGTCGGCCGGGCCGGACGGCATGGGCACGGTCGCCGAATCTGCTGCCCGCGATGATGCCCACGACAATGCCGGTACCGCCGATCGCTCCCGCGAGCCCGGAAGCGGTGTCGTAGCCGAGCCCCTCGGTACGCTCGAGCAGTGTCGGGAGCCAATAGAACACACCCCCGATTCCGAGCGAGAGCAGGGCTTGGCCGATGATCACTCCGGCCAGCGTCCTGATGCTCAGTAGTTCCCGCGCTTCCCGGAGCAGCGAGACCGAAGGCGTGGGCGTGCCGACTGTCACCGACTCGCCGATGCGCAACTGGTCGAGGCGATCCCCCAAGCCCCGCAACGGTTCCCGGACGGTGAGCACCAACGCCGCGACCACCAGGCCGGGCAGGGCGGCCACGAAGAACACCATGCGCCACCCGAGGGCCTCGGCCAGCACCCCGCCGAGGATGACGCCCGTCGGCAGGCCCAGGTAGTAGCCTGCGCGCTCGAACCCGTACGCCTTGCCGCGGCTGCGAGCCGGATAGTAGTCGGCGAGCAAGCTGGACGCGGGCGGGTTGTAGAGCTGTCCGGCGGCGCCGATCAGCACGCGCACGAGGAAGAACAGTACGAATGTGGTCGCCAGGCCGCTCAGGACGGAACACAGCGACCACACGAGGACGACGATCGAGATGGTGGCGACGCGCGGCGCACGGTCGGCGAGACGCCCAGCGGGCAGCAGGAGCACGGCACCCGCGATACTCGCGGCCGTCGGTATCGCTCCCGCGGCGGTGTCACCGAACCCGAAGTGGGCCTGGATCGCGGGCAGCGCCCCCGCGATCAGATTTATCTCGAACCGATCGATGAACGCGACGAGCCCGACGGCGATGGCGGGCCACCATCCCAGTGGCGCGGCCTTCGTCAGATCGACGATGCGGGACGGACGGCCGGAGGACACGACGATGTCGACGGAGCCGTTCGGGGTGGAAGCGGAGTCCACCGGGGAGACGGATTCGGCCATGGAATCGGCTGCTGCCCGGAAGGGTGGCCGGCGTCGCGGTTCCGAGGACCGACCCGTCCAGGCGAATCGTCGAATATCTCTGTTGAACAAGTGATTCCGATTCCTGGCTGTGCTGACGTCACGGCACGTGTCCGTGACCACGAGACCCGGCCTGCCATCTCGCCCGCCGGGCTGTTGTTTCGCACGAGGATACTACGTTTCCCGAAAGGATGTAGCGCGTCGGGAACGACCCAGGACGAGCAGTAGAGCCGAACCGGTGCTAACCGCCCAGGTTCGACAGGCGATTGCGGCGCACGACCTCCTCGTGTAGCGCCGCCACCCGGGGTGGGAGCGCGCCGGGGTCGCGCAGCGTGGGCCGGGGCATGGGGTCGACATCGGCGTCGATCATGGTCAGGCGGATCACCGCGCCCGGCCGGTCCAGCGCCCAGGAATGCGTATGTCCCGGGCGCGGATAGGTTTTCGCCTCCGAGCCGTAGACGAAGCGGGAATCGTCGGTGACCAGCTTGAAGCGGCTGGCCATCCCCTGGGATTCGGCCTCGCTGCGATTGCCCGGATTCGGCAGGGAGAGCGCGTCCTGCACCGCGCGCAGCAGTTTGTCTCGGTCGGGCGTCTGCATGGCGGGGATGCGGGGCGGGCACTCGGGGTCGAGTCCGGCGATCCGCTCCGACTGGTCCTCGAAGCGCTGCGGGAACGGCAGGGTGAAGCACACGTCGATATGGACCGGTGCGTCGATGGGCTGCCAGCGGATGCCCACTCGGAGCAGGGCATCCGCGGCGATGGTGTCGCGCCAGACGTACATATCCTTGTCGGCGGCCCGGAGCTGACCGGGGCCGATCGCGACCATGGAGCCCTGGGTCTTCGGAGTGCCGTGGGAGACGATCCATATGGTGCGGTCCGGCACCCCGGCCATACCGCCGAGCCCGTACTCGGTGACTTCGCCGTCCCCGACGGCGGCGTCGAACCGGGCCGCCCGCTTGCGAGCAGCCGTGGAGCGCTGGCGGGGCACCCGACCAGTGGGTGCCGTGGGCTGGGCCGATCCCGTCGGCTGGGCGCTCGTCCTCGACTGGGTCCTGGTCGTCGACCGGGCCGGTGTCGTCGGCTGGTCCGACGTCGGCGGGGCGGCGGCCGTATGCCCACAGCGCGGACAGCGGGGCGTATTCGTCCCGACCAGGAAACCGCATCCTTCGCAGATGCGGCGCCGGCCGGAATCGATGAGCGCCTGCGCGTCGAACACCGCCACCGTCGCCTACGCCTCCGACTCGCGGGTGCGGCGGGTGGGACTCGGCGGGTGGCTGCGCACGGGCGATCCTTTCGACGGGCGGTGATGTGCCGATTCTCCCCCACCCCTGCGACACGATCGGCCAATCACCCCGCGGAGTGTCACATGGCGACGCGCGTGGACTCCGCCAGATACAGCCGATCCGACGACCGCACCTCGAACGCGGTGTAGAACTCCGGCATATTGCGGACCACCTGGTTCACCCGGAATTCAGCGGGTGAGTGCGAGTCGAGGGCGAGCATGGTGGCCGTGTACTCCGGGCTCGCCGCCGACCGCCACATGCGGGCGTAGGCGAGAAAGACCGGACGGTAGTCGGGGGTCGCATTGCCGCGCCGCCGTTCGGCCAGTCGGAAGGCGGCCAGCGCCGTGGCCATACCGCGCAGATCGGCCAGATTCTCGATGACGGTGAGCGCCCCGTCGACATGGTGCTCCGGGGCGAGCCCCGCCGGCACCAGCGGATCGTACTGCTCGACCACCAGCCGGGTCTTGGCCTCGAACGCGGCCTTGTCCGCCGCTGTCCACCAGTCGCGCAGACTGCCGCCGGCGTCGAATTTCGAGCCGCCGCTGTCGAATCCGTGACCCATTTCGTGGGCGATCACCATGCCGATGCCGCCGTAGTTCACCGCCGCGTCGGCGTCCGGGTCGAAGAACGGGGGCTGCAGGATGGCCGCCGGGAGGCAGATGTGGTTCAGTTCCCAGCTGTAGCTGGCGTTCACGTCGGCGGGGGTCAGTATACTCCACTCGGCACGATCCACCGGGCGGCCGAGTTTGGCCAGCTGCCAGCGGAATTCGAAGGCGTCGGCGGCGCGCAGGGCGGCGACCAGCGGGCCGTCGGGGAGGTCGAGACCACTGTAGTCGCGCCAGTTCTCCGGGTAGCCGACCAGCGGGACGACCCGGTCCACCTTGGCGAGCGCCTCCCGGCGCGTGGCCTCGGACATCCACGTGGTCTCCGACAACGCGGTGCGATAGGCGCTGAGCAGGTCGGTGACCAACTCCTCGACGAGTGCGCGGGATTCGGCCGGGAAATACCGTTCGGCGTACCGGCGGCCGAGTGCGTCACCGAGCCGTTCCCGGATCACTCGCAGAGCGGTTCGCCACTGTTCCCGAGGTTGCCGGGTGCCTTGCAGGGCGCGGTCGAAGAACTCGAAGTGGGCCTCGGTGAAAGAGGTGGACGGGGTGGGCGCGTAGCGGGTGACGACCAGCAGCCGCAGGTAGTCGCGCAGCGTGGCCGGATCGGTAGCGGCCCAGAGGCGAGCCATCGCGGTGAGGTGACCGGGCTGATCGGCCACGATCGTGTCGAACGCCGCCGGTGCGTCGGTCACTCCGGCCAGCCAGGCGTCCCAGTCGAATCCCGGTGCCAGTTCCGGCAATTGCCGCCACGCATACGGTTGGTAGGAGGATAGCGACGCGATGAGTTCCACCAGTTCCACATGGCCGCGGGCGATCTCGGTCTCCAACGCGAGGGTGCGGGCGGCGATCTCGGCCGGGGCCGCCATACCCGCCGCGGTGGCGATGCGTTCGAGATAGGTGCGGTACGCGCCGCGCTGGGCGTCGTATTCGGCGTCGAGGTAGAAGGATCGGTCCGGCATGCCGAGTCCGGACTGTACGAGGTAGGCCCGGTGCCGACTCGGATCCTTGCGATCGGGCTGGATGCGGACGCCGATCGGGCCGGGCACACCGAGGGTGGTGAGCTTACCCGCGACCCGCGCGAGATCGGTCTTGTCCGTGGCCTTCTCGATCTCCGACAGCAGATCGGCGAGGGGTTCGATACCGGCACGATCGCGGGCGGCGGTATCGAGGAAGCCGCGGTAGAGGTAGTGCAGCCGCTGCTCGTCGGTACCCCGCCGCGACCCCGACAGCTCCTCCAGCAGTTCCCGCAGCCGATCCTCGGTGCCGTCGATGAGTTCCTCGAACGCGCCGTAGGCCGGTTTGTCGGGTGGCAGTTCGACCTCGCGCAGCCACGCGCCGTTCACATGCCGGTACAGGTCGTCCTGCGGTCGGACGGCCGGGTCCATTCCGGTCAGATCCGGTCCGGTCGAACGGCGCGGTGCGGCCGACGAACATGAGGCCAAGGCCACCAGCAGCGGTACCGCCGCGGCCGTGCCGAGGAACCGACGCCGGTCCAACCGGCAGGGTCTGTGCGGATGTTCTCCCGAAACTCTGTCGCGCCCAGTCATATTCACGACAGTAAGGACGGCGGGTCGCGGTGGGATCGGGCTGCCGGATGATCTCCACCCTGACCCGACCCTGATCCCGCACCGAGTCTGATCGCGCCACGGCGGCTGGGCTTGCTTCGCTCTCTACGGCTGGACTGTTCGACTATTTGACGAGTTCGGCGATATCGCGATCGCTGAGTACCACCGGCTGCACCGCGTCGCGGTCACGGACCATGCGGGCGGCACGGTAGAGGGGCCGTTCCTCGGCCACCGCGTCGCGGGCCTCGGCACGCAGCTGGTGCACCAGCACGCCCGATACGGCCAGCGCGGCGGCCAGCGGGCAGGCCGCCAGAGCGTCGGCCAGGCGGCGCAGCCCGAGCAGGTGGAGTTCGCGGCCACCCCCGGCATCGGTGTACATGGCCAGCGGGATGATGCGGGTGTCGGGTGCGGCGGTGACGCGCAGCACCACCCGGCTGAGGCGGCCGGAGTAGACCAGCACCTCCACACCGGTGGCGGCCGCGATATCGAGCGTATGTTCCCCGCGCCAGGTCTGGGCATGGATCACGGTGCCCGCCAGCGACATTCGGCGGCGCTGCGCGGCAAGTGCGTACAGGGCGGTCGGCACCCCCAGTACCAGTGCCACCGCCAGCGCGATCGGCCAGCTCACGAAGAGAGCCGAGAGCAGCCCGACGCCTATCCCCACCCCCAGCGCGGCGAGCGCCAAACGGCGCAGCGCGGGGGCGTACATCTCGGGAGCGATGAGGTCCAGCCCCACCGCCGGGGTGGGCTCGACATTCGGTTGTTCAGTCACGGGTGCGCATTCGTCCAGGTGAGGGTGTACGTCCGCGCGGACACAGCGGTCCGCACACCGACCGGGACGCTACCAGCATCCCCACCGCCCGCGCCCACCTTCACCCCGACACCACGAAAACCCCCACGCCCGCGTTCACCCGGCTCCACGAACAACCCACGCCCACCGCACCACTCGGCGCCACGAAAAACCCACGCCGACCGCCGGAATATCACTCGGTGGCCAGCGCCGCGGTCACCTCCGCCACCACATCGTCCAGGGCGACCTGGCGCTGCTCGCCGGTGCGCAGGTCCTTGAGGCCGATCTCGCCGTCGGCCACCTCGCGGTCGCCGAGCACGAGCGCCAGGCGGGCGCCGGACTTGTCGGCCGCTTTGATGGCGCTCTTCATGCTGCGGCCGCCGTAGGCCAGGTCGGTGCGGATTCCGGCCGCGCGCAGTCGCGCGGACAGCACCACCAGGTGCTGTTTGGCGATATCGCCGAGCGGGACGCCGTAGACGTCGCAGCTGGCGGCGTCACCGGCCGACTTGCCCTCGGCCCGCAGGGCCAGCACCGTGCGGTCCACACCCAGACCGAAGCCGATACCGGAGAGCGGCTGCCCGCCGAGCTGGGCCATCAGCCCGTCGTAGCGGCCGCCGCCGCCGATGCCGGACTGCGCGCCCAGCCCGTCGTGCACGAATTCGAAGGTGGTCTTGGTGTAGTAGTCGAGTCCGCGCACCATGCGCGGATTCACCACATACGGCACCCCGAGCGCGTCGAGCAGGCCGAGCACCTGGTCGAAGTGCGCCTTCGCCGATTCGGACAGGTGGTCGATCATGAGCGGCGCGTCGGCCACCAGTTCCCTCACCTGCGGCCGCTTGTCGTCGAGCACGCGCAGCGGGTTGATCTCGGCCCGGCGGCGGGTCTCCTCGTCCAGCGGCAGCCGGAACAGGAACTCCTGCAACAGCTCCCGGTACTGCGGACGACAGGTCTCGTCACCGAGCGAGGTGATCTCCAGCCGGAACCCGGTCAGTCCGAGCGCGCGGAATCCGGCATCGGCGATGGCGATGACCTCGGCGTCGAGGGCCGGATCGTCCACCCCGATGGCCTCCACGCCGACCTGCTGCAACTGACGGTACCGACCGGCCTGCGGCCGCTCGTAGCGGAAGAACGGCCCGGCGTAGCAGAGCTTCACCGGCAGCTGCCCACGGTCGAGATTGTGCTCGATGACCGCGCGCATCACCCCGGCCGTCCCCTCGGGACGCAGCGTGTAGCTCTGCCCCTTGCGGTCGGCGAAGGTCCACATCTCCTTGCTGACCACGTCGGTGGACTCGCCCACACCCCGGGCGAACAGGGCGGTCTCCTCGAACACCGGCAGCTCGATATGCCCGTACCCGGCCAGTCGCGCGGCGCGGATCAGCCCGTCGCGCACGGCGACGAACTCCGCCGAGGTCGGCGGCAGGTAATCGGGGACACCCTTCGGGGCCTTGAAGCTGCTGGTATCGGTCACGTCTCCAGTCTTCCAAACCGGTATTTCGCAAGTCCAACCGGTTTACCCGGCCCGACCTCACGGGCTCGTGCGGCGGTTGTACAGGATGGCCTCAGGAACTGATGGCACACTCTTATGCCGATACAACCGACCACGGAGGGACCACCTAGTGCCGAGCAATGAACAGCGACGCGCTGCGGCGAAACGCAAGCTGGAGCGTCAACTGGCCAATCGGGCCGCGCGGGCCCGCAAGCGCAAGCAGCTCACCATCGCGGCATCGGCCTTGGGTGTCGTGGTGGCGGTGGCGGCGGGTGTCGGCATCTACTACCTGACCCGTGGTGACGACGATACGGCCACCACCGCTACCACGTCGGAGACCCCGGAGGCGTCGCTGGCATCGGCGCCCCCGTCGGCCACGCCCAAGCCGGAACTGGTGAACTGCACGTATCGGGACTCGGGCGAGGCGGCCCGTCCGGTGGACAAGCCCCGCGCCGAGGGCATCCGGACCACCGGCGACGACGCCACGCTGAGCGTGAGCATGCAGACCAGCCAGGGCCCCATCGGCCTGACCCTCAACAATGCCGAATCCCCCTGCACCACGAACAGTTTCGCGAGCCTGGCCAGCCAGAAGTACTTCGACGGCACCAGCTGCCACCGGCTGAGCACGTCGGGGCTGAAGATCCTGCAGTGCGGCGACCCGACCGGCACCGGTATGGGCGGTCCGGGCTACGCCTTCGACAACGAGTACCCGACGGACCAGTACGCCCCCGGCGACCCGACCGCCCAGTCGGTGCCGGTGAAGTACCAGCGCGGCGTCATCGCCATGGCCAACAGCGGCCCCAGCCCGGACGGCACCGGCACCAACGGCAGCCAGTTCTTCCTGGTCTTCGGCGATTCGCAGTTGCCGCCGCAGTACACCATCTTCGGCACCATCGACGAGACCGGTCTGGAGACCCTGGACAAGATCGCCGCCGCCGGCGACGACGGCTCGATGGAGCCCAGCCCGGGTGGCGGTAAGCCGAACCTACAGGTCACCCTGGAGTCGGTGCAGATCGACTGATCCGACAGATCGGTACCGCTCACGGGTTTAATCGAACGGCCCGGTGGGTACTGCGGAATCGACTGACCACCAGCGACATTCGGCCCCGGCGCACCTGGTGCGCCGGGGCCGTTTCTTTTCCGGCGACCCGCCCGAAACCCATGATCGAACCTTCGGCGTAAGGGTTCCCTAACCAAAGAAAATCCGAAGTTTTCCGGTTCATGTCGGAATTGTGCGATATATGCTGGATCGCGACGCGCGCGTACGGCGGTATCCGAGTTCTCGCTGGTAACCTCATAGAACGGAGTACGAAGCGGCGTAGTAATCCCATCGGGCGACCCCCACCGGGCAAGTGCCGCGCCTCGAGTGCTCCCGGTGTCCACGTTTGCAGGCGGGACACCGCTACCCGAACCACCGTTCGTGTGGCGATGTCCGTGACGAAGCACCACAATCATCCATAGTGATCACTGCAGCATCGGGGAGCAGGCAATGGCCGAGGAACTCGACGACATCGGCCGCGAAACCGCGGCGATGATGAGGCAAATGTTGCAGCTCGCGACACTTGTCGCGCTGCGCACCCGGGAACGTGGCCAGAAGGAAGCGGAAGCCCGCGTCAAGGTTACCGAGGCCCGTCAGAAGGAAGCCCGTGAGCGTCAGCTCCGGGAGGCCGCTGACTCCAAGGCCAAGGATCCGCGCAATGTGGAACTCGCTCGCATGATCGAGAAGCCACCGCTGGACAAGGGCGTTTCGCTGGAGAAGGACCGTTTCGCCGCGCAGGCCGAGGCCACCCGCATGGCCGCCACGCAGGCAGCGATGTCCAAACCGTTGGTTCGATACGACTCCGTGGAGCGGCGTGCCGCCTTGGCGCAGCACCTGACTCGCATGGGCATCGCACCCGAGCTCGCCGCCGTGCGGATGCTGCTCGAGGTTGGGCAGGCGCAGTCGGCGGCCGACGCGGTACGGGCTCGACAGGAGGAGGCCGCGGCGGTACAGCGGCGGGCTCGCGAACAGGAAGCTCGAGGACTACAGCGCGTACGTTCCTGACGCGGCGCTGATCCTTCTTCGGTTACTTCCTTCTTCGGTTACTGGTCGGGAGTGCGACGGAGCGCTCAGGCGGATCGGATCCGTTCTCGACAGACGATCCGCCAGCCGGCGTCGGCGCTCGGTCGCACCATCTCGGCTCAGATCCGGAAATCTCCCATGGTCGGATCGCTGAACAGGCCCTGCTGCGGCGACTTCAGCGGTAGCGGCGTCAACATATCCTTGTGCCCGTTGCGCACACTGCAATACTTGAACGGCCCCTTGGGGTCGAACAGCTTCGCCATATGCGGGTCCGCATGATCCAGAAACCACACCGACAGACCGGTTTTGCCGTCCAGGCGGTAGTGCTCCCATGCTCGCCACATGGCGTCGAGCCGGGCCACCGCCTCCGCGTGCTTCCACCACTCCGGGCACCAGACCGTATCGCTGATATCGGTCACCTGCCGCCGGTACACCAGGGATAGGTAGTTCTCCACGAACTCCACCACGCTGGAGTAGACCATCGGCTGTTGCTGCTGTTCGCTCACAGCGGCTTGACCTCCTCAATCTGTCCGGCGTCTTGCCCCGGAGGCGCTTTGATCAGCGAGGGAGCGCCGATGAGGTCGGCGATCTCGGTCTTCTTGTGCGGAGACGGATCGTGGTGAGCGATCGACTTCTTCACTTCGGCAGCGTACTCGCCCTCCCACCACGGCACGGTCCGAACGAGTACCGGCGGTGTGCCGGAGGAGAATACGATGGCGCGCCCGCGTGGCAGAGTGGCCAGGGCGTGCACATTGAAGGTCTTCGACGAGCTCAGCGAGCGGGAATAGCTCTTGCCGCCCTTGGATTCCGAGACCGAGGCCGAGATGGTCTCGTACTCGCCGATCTGCTCGGAGCGCTCCTGCAGGAACTTGTTGTCGTCCACGCCGCTGCCCAGCACCTTGATATTGGCCGCGGCCCACAGTGCCTCCATGCCGTCGACGCCCCAGCAGCGCGCACCCTGCGCCCAGGACTGCAACACCGTCATCACCACGATGCCACGAGATCCGAAGTGCGAGTACTGCTTCGGCAGATCCTTCCAGCGCACCACGTTCGCGGCCTCGTCGAGCACGGCCAGCATGGGAATGGGCAGGCGACCGCCCGGCGAGCGCGACGCCTTGTGCGTGGCCACGTCGATCACGGCCTCGGTGAGGGCGCTGACCAGCGGCGCCGCCGACCCGCGACCTTCCAGGGAGAGGCTGTAGAGCGTGCCGTTGCCCTCGATGAACTCGAGTTCGTCGAACTGGATCCGGTTGACGGTGCGGCCGTCCCGGGTACGGGTGTCACCCGGCGTGATCCACGGGTGCACATTCGACAGCTTCAGACAGCGCACCATCTTCTTGGCGGAACCGAAGATGCCGCTGCGGGTGCGGTCGTCGACGTTGAACTGCTGCGCCAGACCGGAGGCCATGAAGTGCTGACCCGCGCGCCGCAGCAACTCCACCGGTTCGGTGTCACGCCAGTTGTTGACCCAGTCCCACACCTGGATGATGGGGCGATTGTCCACGGCGGCGGCCAGGAACAGACCGGCGAGCAGGTCCTCGGCCTCTTGGTCGAAGTAGGAGTCGGTGGTGGCCTGCGGCCCGGAACTGTCGTCGCCATCGGCGAAGTGACCGGCCAACCGCACCGCGCGCACCTCGCAGCCGGGGCTGTGCGCGTCCACCCAGGCCAGCGGGTCCCAGTACCAGGTCGGTTCCTCGTCCGCGACGCCCTGCGGGTCGAAGACGAACGTACGACTGCCCTTGCCCTCGCGCACATCCCGGGTCGCGTCCACCACGTCCCGCTTGTTGGAGGTGGTGAGCACCGGACCGATGGCGGTGAGAATGGCCGGAATGACCCGTGAGGTCGTCTTGCCCTGGCGCGGACCCCAGATGTCGACGTGCAGGTCCTCGTAGGAGCCGTACACCATCTGGCCGTCCGCGACGGCCACGCCGATCGGGACGCCCGGCGTGTCGTCACGCCCCAGTCGCATGCCCAGCTGCTTGGCCTTGTCCCGCACCCCGGCCTCGGTCAGCGGGCCGATGGCGCTGCCGCTGCCCATGTGGTCGGCCTTGTCGTCGACCGCCAGTCGGCCGACGGACTTGCGCGACTTCATCTTCCGCTTGACCACGAGGTAGGTCACGGCGGCGAGCACCACCAGCACCACGATGACCGTGGACGCGGTGGGCCAGGTCAGTTCGCCGCGGCCCAACCCGAAGCCGAGGGCGATCGGGTTGATCGGGAGATCCTGCGGGGGCGTCGAGAGCTGATTGCCCAGTTGCAGGGCCACCCACAGGGTTCCGAACAGCGCGAAGCCCGCGTAGATCAGATACAGGGTCGCATCCGGACCGGGTACGGCCGGATCCTGCACTTTCTTCTTCGCCATCTCTGCCTCCTGGGATGACCTGTCAGTCGTTGCCGCTCAACGGAATTCGTCGAGCCGCCAGCCGTCCGCGGTGCGGACGACGGTGGCGACGACCGTCGTCGACGGCAGCGGTTCGCGCCGCCCGTCCGGGTACACGACGGTCTGTTCGATTCCGATCTTGTACTGCTGCCGGTTCGGGTCGGTGCCCGGTGCCGCCACGCCGGAGGCGAAGGTGAATGCCTCGACGGTGGCGCCGGCGCTGCTCCACTCGGCCCACCGCACGCTCGCCTTCGGCGTCTCGACCGCGGTCGCTGTGCTGTCCAGGGTACGGATCAAGCTGGGACCGAGCCATTCCCGCGCCCGCGCCAGCGCCGCGCCCTCACCCTCGGTGGCGGGATGCCAGGTGAATATCTCGTGCAGCGCCGTCACCGCGACCCCCTCCGGGGTCGACGGATCGGGAGCCGGGGCCTCCTCCAACAACCTGGTGGTGGACGTGGGCGGACTCCAGCCCGGCGCGGATCCGGGATCGTCGCCGTCGGAACCACAGGACACGACCAACACCGCGACGCTCGCCACCAGCATCACCACCAGGTTCGCGCGTTTCACCGGACTACCGTTCCAGGCTAGTCGCCCCCGCCGGTCGCGGGGCGATACCTGCGGTTTTCCCGAATCGGCGTGTCCGGTGTCGGATGCCGTCATATGCCGCGCTTGGCATCGTTGAGCGTTTCGACCAGGGTCCGGTTCATCTCGGCGGCGGCGGCCAACTGCTGTTGCAGCAGCGCTACTTTGCGGCGCAGCGCGGTGGCGTCCATGCGCTCCAGGCCCGGCCCCTCGGCGGCGCGGACCCAGTTGCGCACCGAATTGGTGTGCACGCCGATCTGATCGGCAACCACCCGGCACGCCTCGGATTCGCTGCGTAGCTTGCCCGTCAGCGCGATGACCTGTTCGACGGCGGCCTGCCGGACCTCCGGGGAGACTCTTCGGTACGACCGATGCGGCATCATGCGGCGCCCTCCTCGTCCGAGCCACGGTGCGAGGTGGATTCGGTGAACTCGCTGAAACGCTGGTTGGTGTCGTGGATTCCGCTCTCCCGCTCCGAGGGCGTGAACTCCATGTGGAATGGAATGCCCGGGCGCCGGTCCTCACCGATCTTCAGCAGGAACTTGCCGGTACCGGGTGCGGACGGGCGGTGCTGGCCCGGTTTGAGTGCCTCACCCGTCAGCGCCTGCGGCGCGGACCAACTGGTCACCATCTCCTCCTCGGCAGCAGTGAACGGCACCGTCGAATCCAGTCGCGCGATCTCCTCCGCGGGCAGCGCGCCGAATATCTTGGCGCGCGCCCGCTCCAGGAAGCCGAGCGCCTTGGCGATGGCCGCCTCCGAACCCAGCGCCTGCAGATCCTTGATGGTGTGGCTGATCATGATGAGCGCGGTGGCGATACTGCGTTGCAGACGGGTGAGCTCGTCCACGCGGTCGACCATGAAGTCGCCCAGGCCGAGCACCTGCCACAGCTCGTCCATGACCACCTGGAAGTAGCGCTGCGGACCCATATCCGCGTCGGCCAGCACATGGGCCGCCTCCACGGAGGCGAAACCGTCGGCCCAGCAGGCCAGCATGACGGCGGCCTTGAGTTTCTTGTCCCCGTTGGGGATATGCGAGACGTCGATGCAGACGGCGGTGGCCGCGGTGTCGATCGGCGTGGTGGTGTGACCGTTGAAGACCGCGCCGAAGGGACCCTGGGTGAGCGCGCGCAGCGAGCGGCGCAGCCCCTTGATGGCATTCTGGTACTCGGTGTCGTCGTCCGCGCCCGCATCGAGTTTCAGCTCGTCGCCGCCCGCCACGATGACCTCGAGCAGGTTCTCCAGGATGGGCGGCTGGTCCGGGGTGAAACCGCTGCCCTCGCGGTAGAGGATGCGCAGGCCGGTGGAGATGAGGGTTTCCTCGTAGTCGCGCACCCGGGCGCCGCGCACCAGTTCGACCAGACCGGCGATGAGCGTGACCTGGCGGGCGCGCATCTCCTGCACCACCTGGGTTTGCAGAGCGGGCAGTTCGGACAGGCGGGGGACGATGGAGCCGAGCACGCCCGCGGCCAGGGGATTGAGTTTGCCGTGCCCGTAGCCGAGGTCGATGACCTGGCCGCCGACCAACTCCACCAGTTTGCGGTAGTCGGGCTTGACGTCGGCCAGGATCAGCGGGGTGATGCCCTGTGCGACACCGCCCAGCACGATGCGGCGCACCAGCGAGGATTTGCCGAAACCGTTGAGGCCCAGCACGAACAGGCTCGGTGCGGTGATGAAGCTGCCGCGCATGAACCAGTTCATGGGGTCGAAGCAGACCGGAGCGCCGGTGTGCAGGTGCGAACCCAGCGGGGTGCCGATCAGCGGCGCGCCCGCGCCGACCGACCACGGCCACAGGCCCGCGACCTGGGCGGTGGTGGCGCGGTATTCGACCGGGCGGCCGATCACGTTCATCCGGCCGCCGCCCTCGCCGATATAGCCGCGGTCGGTGAGTTGGGCTGTGGTGCGGTCGAATTCGTCGTGGCTGCCGTACTCCATGCGCTCCACGCGGGCGGCGAAGTTGCGGCGGCGCAGATCGTCGGTGTGCAGCCGGAACGCCGCCCAGGCCGCGCCGAGGCCGTTCTTCTCCCGGGCGACGGCCTCGAGCCGGGCGCGGGTGGAATCGTCGAGCAGTTTCGGACCGGACTGCTTCGGCTTGCCGCCCTTGCCCTTGCGCGCCTTGGCCCGCTGCTCGGCCCGTTCGGCCGCCAGGGCGGCCCGGTCCGGCTTGTCCGCGTTGCGGCCGGTGCGACGTCCCCGCCCGGTCCGCTCGACCGGTTCGGTTTCGTGGCGTGGCCGCCGGGGTCGCCCGGGTGTGGCGGCGCGCCCACCCAGGTGCACGCGGTCGCCGTCGACGGCCCGCCCGCGTCCGTTCTCCCGGCCGCGTCGATCCCCCTCGACGGGCCGTCGCCCACCGGCGTCCCCGGCCCGCTCCCGCCCCGGCTCCGCCTTGCGCATCCGCTCCCCTTCCGG